>JBNKRC010000085.1:0-8939 GCA_050296215.1 Vibrio sp.
TGCCTAACCGGCGCAGTTCATTTAATACCGGTAGCAACCTGTCATCTTCCCGTCCTTTAAGAACAAACGCTTCGATAAAACGTTCCGGAGATTTTTCTAATACGGCATTGATGGCGTGGATGCCATAAATAAATTCATTACTCATTATTTACCTTGCTTGGTTATTGCTTCGCGTTACGACGTGAAGATTTTATTCTGGCTTTATTCTTACGCGCTTTAGTGGCTTTGCTTTTTTTCTTACCCTTCGGTGCATCCGCTGATATTTCATCCGGCCGTTTCGTTGGCTCAACCAACGGCACTGCTCTGCCTGATTTCTGCGCTGCTTTTTTACCTTTTGCTTTGGCGCGCGCTTCTTCTGCCCGTTTTTTGGCTGTTTTTCCTGCGCCGCGTAGCTTACGACTTGTTTCAACTAATTCAAAGTCAATATGTCGTTCATCAAGGTTAACGGCAGCAACTTTCACTTTTACCGCATCTCCCAAACGATAAATTGAACCGAAACTTTCTCCAACCAGTCGCTGTGCAACCGGATCAAAACGATAATAATCGTTTGCGAGTGAAGATATATGTACTAACCCGTCAATATGATATTCGGTTAAACGGACAAAGAATCCAAACCCGGTGACATTGGCAATCACCCCTTCCAGTACTTCACCAACATGATCCTGCATATATTCGCATTTCAGCCAGTCTGAAACTTCCCGGGTTGCGTCATCGGCACGACGTTCGGTCATTGAACATTGTTCACCATAAAAATGCATATCATCAAATGAGTAATGATATCCTCCGGTCAGTGTCCAGCGGTCGGTATTACGCCCTTCATGTTTGGCAATCAGGTATTTGATTGCCCGGTGAAGCAACAGATCCGGATAACGGCGGATCGGAGAAGTAAAGTGAGCATAACGCTTTAATGCCAGGCCGAAATGCCCGACATTATCCGGACTGTACACCGCCTGTTTCATCGAGCGGAGTAACATGGTCTGAATCAGTTCGTTGTCCGGACGATTAATCACCTGCTTCATTAAGTTAGCGTAGTCCATTGGCGTAGGTTCCAGACCACCGGTAAGATTTAGTCCCAGTTCACCAAGAAAATCTCGGAAGCCCGTCAACCGAAGCTCTCCCGGAGTTTCATGGATTCGGAACAGTGCCGGTTCTTTGGCTTTCTCAACCAACGAAGCCGATGCAATATTGGCCAGAATCATACACTCTTCGATGATTTTATGCGCATCATTCCGCTCTAAAGGTTCAATACGCTCAATTTTACGATCCGGATTAAAAATGAATTTGGCTTCAACCGTTTCAAATTCAATCGCCCCACGACCATCGCGGGCCTCCTTAAGTACCTTGTACATACGGTAGAGTTCTTCGAGATGGGGAACCAGATCACGATAACGTTCGCGCAGTTCTTCATCATTAAGTTCAAGAATCGCATGAACTTTATTGTAAGTAAGGCGGGCGTGAGAATTCATGACCGCTTCATAATGAGTATAACCGGACAACTTACCCGAAGCGGAAATGGTCATCTCACAAACCATACACAAACGATCAACCTGAGGATTAAGTGAACACAAACCGTTAGAAAGTACCTCAGGTAGCATCGGCACCACCTGGGAAGGGAAATAAACCGAATTACCGCGGTTGATGGCTTCTTTATCTAATGCGCTATCGGTACGAACGTAATAGCTCACATCAGCAATAGCAACCCACAAACGCCAGCCACCACCTTTTTTCGCTTCACAATAAACCGCATCATCAAAATCCCGCGCATCTTCACCATCAATGGTCACCAATGGCAAATCGCGCAGATCAACCCGGTTCAGTTTTGCCTCTTCGGGAACATCTTCACCAAACTGCTTAATCTGCGCTTCTACGCTATCCGGCCAGTCATGAGGAATCTGATGGGTACGAATCGCAATTTTGGTTTCCATACCCGGCGCCATATTTTCGCCAAGGACTTCGATAACGTTACCCATCATTCCACGAGAACGGGTGCCCCGGTCGGTAATTTCAACGACGACGACATTACCCATCCGGGCCGTACCGCGCAGTTCGTTGGGAATCAGAATATCGTGCTGAATACGGGAATCATCAGGCACAACATAAGAAAAACCCTGTTCAAAGAAAAAGCGCCCGACGATCTGACTGTTGCGTTCTTCCAGAATCCGAACCAGACGCCCCTCTTTACGCCCTTTTTTATCGGTTCCTGATGGCTGAACCAGCACATAATCCCCATGGATGATGGTTCTCATCTGATGATGAGGTAACAGAATGTCTTCCTCTTTACCCGTAGCGCCTTCCGGGCGGACCCAGCCATACCCGTCTTTGTGACCAATCACATACCCTTTCACCATCTCCAGCTTTTCGGGCAAGGCATAACACTGACGACGGGTAAACACTAACTGCCCATCGCGCTCCATGGCTCGCAGACGGCGACGCAGCCCTTCATACTGCTCCTCACCTTCCAGATTTAATGCTTCGAAGATATCATTACGATTCATCGGTACGTTCGCATTCGCCAGAAATTCAGTGATAAACTCACGACTAGGAATCGGGTTCTCGTAATTGCTTGCTTCGCGGTCAGCAAAAGGATCATTTTGAATCGAATCAGACATAATCAGTCCTAAATAAAGAGGGGGAAGTGGTATTCTCGTTACCAATCGTTATTGATAATGAGAACAACTGCGTTAGTTCTCATTATTATACTAGCGGTATGTGAACGTTTCTTCAAAAATCAGGCGGTTAATCAAAGATTAATTTTGAATAATGGCTACTTCGTAAGCAGCAGCCATCATGAGGAAAAAGAAAAGAAAGAAGAATCAGCATTACCAGAATGTTTCGCGCATTTTCGCCCGGGAAATAATATTCTCGGGCATTCGCTTCTCAAGCCCCTGTCGCAGCAAGTTGATTCGCTTGTGCAGGCGGTTGTCTGCAGTAACCGAGTTATACAGCCAGCGATAAGCGTCTTCATAATCCAGCGGACTGCCATAATTACGCAGAAGTAATTCGGCCAGTTGGATGCGGGCATTCAGGTTACCCATCGCCGATGCCTCACGAAAATAAGGAATCGCACGCTCTTTATCCTGCTGCACCATGATACCCTGAGCATAATAACGCCCGAGTTGTTCCAGTGCAGCCGCCAGCCCCTGGTGCGCCGCCGACTCCATATAATAGAGGCCAAGCTCGACATCCCGGTCAACGCAGACGCCCTGAGCAAGCATATCACCGTATAAAAATTCATAGGAAGGAAGACTAACCCGGGTTGCTCGGGCAACAATATCTTCCACCAACTGACACTTATCTGCTTTCACTCGTTCGAGGTGCTTATTTTGCTCAATTAATTTGAGTAGTTCAGCTTCGGAATAGATGGGTACCGGCTCTCCGACGTCAGCCACACTGGCATACGAAGTAGAGAGTACAAACAACAACGACATCGAAACTGCTACTTTGCGTAGCTTCATATCAGCACTCTTAATTCAATGCAATTCTTCTATTTTCGCTATCCTAAAAGGAATACGACCTGAATAGAGTATCGGCAACAACATTGAACACTTTAGTTAAAAGTGAATATTACTTAAGCAGTGATAAATATAGCACACCCAAACGCAAAAAAGCCGATCCTGAGATCGGCTTTTGTTCAGATCAGTATCACAAATTAAACGCTGAAAGGATGAACCTTAATAATCGTTTCCATGCGATCAGGGCCGGTAGAAATAATATCAACCGGAACGCCGGTCAGCTCTTCGATACGTTTAATATAGTTCAACGCCGCCTGAGGCAGATCGTCCAGAGATTTAGCACCGAAGGTAGTTTCGCTCCAGCCAGGCATGGTTTCGTAAATTGGTGTTGCACCTTCAAACGCGTCAGCCGCCATTGGTGAAACAGAAGCCGTAGAACCATCTGGCATGTGGTAACCGGTACAGATCTTGATTTCTTCCAGACCATCAAGTACATCCAGCTTAGTCAGACAGAAACCTGTTACTGAGTTAATCTGAATTGCACGACGCATTGCAACAGCATCAAACCATCCACAACGACGTTTACGACCAGTGGTTGCACCGAACTCAGCACCTTTAACGCCTAAGTGGTTACCCACCTCATCATCCAGTTCAGTCGGGAACGGACCGGCACCAACGCGAGTACAGTAAGCTTTCGCGATACCAAGAATGTAACCCAGATGACGAGGACCAAAACCAGAACCGGCTGCTACACCACCAGCTGTGGTATTAGAAGAAGTTACATACGGATAAGTACCGTGGTCAATATCAAGCAGAGTACCCTGAGCACCTTCGAACATGATCTTATCGCCACGCTTACGCGCCGCATCCAGTTCGTCAGTGACATCAATAACCATAGAAGTCAGCAGATCAGCATAGCCCATAGCCTGCTCAAGTACATCTTCGTAACTTACTGGTTCTGCTTTATAGAAGTTAACTAACTGGAAGTTATGGAATTCCATCACTTCTTTTAGTTTCTCAGCAAAGGCTGCTTTATCGAACAGGTCGCCAACGCGCAGACCACGACGAGCAACTTTATCTTCGTAAGCAGGACCATACCACGACCGGTTGTACCAATCGCTTTCTTACCACGGGCAAGTTCACGAGCCTGGTCAAGCGCAATGTGATACGGAAGAATTAGAGGACATGCTTCAGAAATGAAAAGACGCTCACGAACAGGGATTCCGCGCGCTTCCAAAGGTTCCATCTCATGAATTAATGCGTCAGGTGAAAGCACTACGCCATTACCAATGATGCATTTAACATTGTTGCGTAAGATACCTGATGGAATTAAATGAAGAACGGTTTTTTCACCGTCGATAACTAGAGTATGACCTGCATTGTGACCGCCTTGGTAGCGAACCACATATTTAGCATCTTCAGTTAACAGGTCTACGATTTTTCCTTTTCCTTCGTCACCCCACTGGGTGCCTAAAACGACTACGTTATTTCCCATCTTTCCAAGTCTGATTGCTAGTTAAAAATGGATTCTAGCATCGAATGAAAGGATATGCAGTCATTTTTTAAGCATAAATATGTCATAAAAAATAACTATTTGATCTCGCATAATTAATTATTCATTCATAATAAGCGGCTAATGCATAATAACTGAACCTATCCGTTGAGCACGTAACCGGAGGATAACTCTGCCGGTTAATTGTCTGTATAAATGGCGATTGTCAAAGCTTGTTCCACGTTAATTGCTGCCCGGTACATTCCTGAGCAGTTAAGTGAAAAATGAATATTACCCGATTTATCAACTGCAATGACCCCGCCTTCACCTCCGACTCGTTGCAGTTCGCCTTTGATTACCCGGTCACAGGCAACATCCAGCGGCTCATTAAGATAGCGCATACGAGCTGCAATATCCGCAGTGACACAATGACGAATAAAAAACTCGACCATCCCGGACGCCGATAATGCCACTAATCCATCTTCGGCATAGGTTCCGGCACCAATCAGAGGCGAATCACCAATCCGGCCATATTTTTTGTTGGTAATACCGCCGGTACTGGTTGCGGCAGCAAGATGACCATGTTGATCCAGTGCTACCGCACCGACCGTTCCACCTTCTTTAACGTCAGAATCAGAAGGATCCGATAGTGCAAATAATCCCTTCTTCTTCATAGACTGTAACTGTTCATAACGGCGGTCGGTGAAAAAGTAATCCTGCTCGGTATATTCATAACCCGACTCAAACGCAAATTGCTCAGCCCCATCTCCCGCCAGCAATACATGCCCGGTTTTTTCCATGACGTCACGAGCCAGCGCAACCGGATTCCTGATATGACGAATCCCTGCCACTGCACCGGCCTGACGCCCGGGGCCAAACATCACAGAGGCGTCCATTTCAACCATTTCGTTATGATTCAGGACTGAGCCACAACCGGCATTAAAATGAGGACTGTCTTCCAGAACTTTTACGGCCGCAACGACAGCATCAAGCGCACTTGCTCCCTGTTTAAGTAATTGATGTCCGGTAACGACAGCCGTCTCCAGCACGGATTCAATGACCAGCTTAAGTTCAGGAGACATCTGAGCAGGAGTAAGAACCCCTGCTCCACCATGAATCGCAATTGAGTAAGGCATCACCATGACCGGACTCCTTATAACATCCTGAAACAAAAACACCTACCGTATACAGTAGGTGTTTTAATACTTAGTTAAATATAGTCTTAACTATTAGTGGCAACCACAGCCACCTTCTTTCTTGTCGCCATGACCGCCGCAGCATTCATGGTCATCATCATGATCGTGACCACCACAACATTCGTGATCATCGCCATGACCGCCACAACATTCATGATCATCACCATGATCGTGTCCGCAACCACCGGCCTGATGGATATGACCGTGAGCTACTTCATCTTCACTGGCTTCGCGGATTGCAACCACTTCTACATCAAATGTCAGAGTCTGACCGGCCAGCATATGGTTACCGTCAACCACAACTTCTTCGCCATCAACTTGTGTAATTTCAACCGGAATCTGTCCCTGATCGGTATCAGCCAGAAAACGCATGCCCACTTCCAGCTCATCCACACCGTGGAATACATTCGCAGGAACACGCTGAACAAGAGCCTCGTTATGATGACCATATGCCTCTTCCGGAGCAACCACAGCAGTAAATTTGTCACCAACGATTTTACCATCCAGCTCTTTCTCTAAGCCGGGAATCAGATTGTTGTGACCATGCAGATAATCTAATGGTGCTTCAACAGTTGACTGGTCTAGCACAACGCCATCATCCAGTTTTAATTGGTAAGCTAAGCTAACCACTACGTTTTTTTCAATTTTCATATAAGCTCCAAGGCGCTGAGAGCATCAGTCAGTGGAAAGATGCCATAGAATTTAACTAGTATTATGGGGATCTTGTATAGAAACTCAATTATTCCGGCTTAAAAATTCCGATCATTAATTCATCTTCATGTGCCGTATGTTGTATTTGCTTGGGCGTCCGTAACTCGTCATATCCGCATTCGACACACTCAACATGTTCAATATTGTTTTCTTCCCACCAGCGTAATGAATCCACTGCTTTGCATTCAGGACAGCGGGCTCCGGCTATAAATCGCTTTTTCATTATGGTTAATCCTGTTCTTTATCCCACATTTCCCGAGCCTGATGATCTTTTTCCATTTCCCTTTCAAAGATCTCTTCCAGTTCTTTTCGTACTTCTTTGGCCCGGATTGTCAGTTGCTTCCCTTCATTGTGCATCGGCAACAATTCTCTCAGCATCGCGTTATCGAGACGCCGGAAATGTGATTCAGCCCGTTTAGCCTGATACGGGTGCATTCCCAGTTCGATTAATGTCTGACGGCCCAGATCGAGTGTCCCATGAAACGTCTCCCGGGTATAACGGTCAACACCCAGATTGATCAACTGATACGCTTCGACCCGGCTTCTTGCCCGTGCCAGAACTTTAAGCTTAGGGAAATGCTGTTTACATAGCTCGACAATGGTGACGATTTCATCCGGTGAATCGGTACAAATAACGATCACTTCGGCCTCTTCAGCTCCGGCAGAACGCAGTAATTCCAGATTGGTCGCATCACCATAGAACACTTTATAGCCATATTTACGCAGCAGTTTAATCTGGCTGACATCGCTTTCCAGTACCGTGACCTTAATTTTATTCGCATACATCAGACGCCCGACAATCTGTCCGAAACGACCGAATCCGGCAATAATCACGCGCGGCTGATTATTCTCGACATCCATCTCCAGCTCACTCTCCGTGCGGTTCAGGTTTCGTGCATTCCACTGTTTTTGTAGTGAAAGCAGTAGCGGTGTCGTCACCATCGACAAACTGACCACCACCAACAGAAAAGAAGACTGTGACTGCCCCAGCAATCCGTTTGACTGAGCGGCAGTAAAGATAACGAAAGCAAACTCACCACCCTGACTTAAGATCGCCGCCATATTACTGCGCGCTTTAGCCCTGACTCCTGACAAGCGGGCAAGTATATAGAGAATCAGCCCCTTAACCGTCACTAATGCCACCACCGCTGCCAGTATTTGTAGCGGATATTGCAGCAATAAACCCAAGTCCACCGCCATACCAACGGAAATAAAGAACAAACCGAGTAGCAGCCCTTTAAAAGGTTCGATCGCGATCTCTAATTCATGACGGAATTCTGATTCAGCCAGAAGAACACCGGCCAGAAAAGTTCCCAGAGCCATGGACAATCCCAATGACTGCATTAACAGCGAGATACCAATCACCAGCAACAGCGCCGCGACGGTAAACAGTTCACGGACTTTGCTCGCCACAACATAACTGAACAACGGACTTAACAGGAAATGCCCACCGGCCAGCAGACCGGCAATTCCCGCTAACATCCAGACACCATCGATCCAGTTTCCGCCGGAACTACCAGCAAGGACAGGTAACAGGGCCAGGATTGGAATCACGGCAATATCCTGAAACAGCAGTACGGCAAAACCGGACTGCCCGGTTTCACTGCGCTCTAATTCCTGCTCTTCAATCACGCGTAAAGCAATAGCTGTCGATGACATAGCCAGCCCCATCCCGATCACCAGACTGGCCTGCCAGCTAAGTCCGTAGATCCGTATCAGACAGGCGAATATCGCACTGGTTACGATCACCTGAGCTCCGCCTAATCCGATGATCGGCCCTTTCATCTGCCACAGTTTTTTAGGGTTAAGCTCCAGCCCGATCACAAACAGCAGCATCACGACACCGAACTCGGCAAAGTGCATGATCGCTTCAACATCACTAATTAATCCCAGTCCCCAGGGACCAATGGTCACACCGGCCAGCAGATAACCGAGAACGGCGCCTAAACCGGCCCGCTGAGCAAGGGGCACCGCAATCACGGCTGCCGTCAGAAAAATTGCACCGCTTTGCAGAAATTCACTCGTCACTGCTGCCATCTTCTTCTCCTGTTATATTCAGAGGATCACACAACCAGCGGCGATAGAGTT
>JBNKRC010000086.1:0-8916 GCA_050296215.1 Vibrio sp.
CATTGTGTAAGGGTTGTTAGAATCAGCCAAATTTTCGTGAATATATAAAAATGGATGAATAACCGAGTCATTGTTTCTGTGCGTTCTTCGGGTGAAACCAGGCGCTTTCATTTTGCTAAACCAACGTACCGCTTCCTTAAACTGGCAGGCGTGGTGATGGCTTGCAGTTCTGTTGTCGGTGGCGCTTTGATTTACCAGCTGTCGAATGAAGTGGATGTGGCGAAGCTGAAACAGAAGGAACTGGAATCTCAATCATCCTCCTTGTCTCAGGAAGTTGAATCGTTAAGTCTGTTGAAAGAAAACCTGGAAGCGGATCTGCAGGTTCGTGAAGAGAGAATGCAGCAGGTCGGTGATCGTTTAGAAGACGTAGAACGATTATTGGGCGTTATTGATCCGGATGTCGAGTTCGAATCACGTTTGGATGCTGCCGCAATTACATCTCAGACCCGAATGATGCTGCTAAATCAAATTCCTAACAGTTCACCGGTTATTGGCGGCTACATCTCATCGGGATATGGGCGCCGGATTCATCCTGTGACAGGTAAGGTAAAAATTCACCGCGGGCTGGATTTTGGGGTCAATATCGGTACGCCTATTTATGCTCCGGCTGACGGTGTTATAGAAGTGGTGCGTTCCAGTAATCAGGGATCCGGTAATTTTTTACGCCTGCAGCATTCCTATGGTTTTACCAGCTCATATTCTCACCTGAAGTCATTTGCGGTAAAAACCGGTGATTTTGTGAGTAAGGGTGATCTGATCGGCCATTCAGGCAACAGCGGACTGACATCCGGTCCCCATCTGCATTACGAAATTCGTTTTGTGGGCCGGCCGTTAAATCCCAGACCATTTGTGGACTGGAATATCAATAATTTCGATTCTATTTTTACGAAAATTACTACAGTTCAATGGAACTCTCTGGTTGAAGGGATAGAGATGCGGGTCAGCAATCAGTTACAGCTCTCTTCACACCAATATGCTGTAGTTGAGAACAATTCACAGGGCTGAAAGCAATAAAGGACGGAAATTCCGTCCTTTATATTTAGTCTTCATCACCGATAGGTTCGTCTTCGTCGGTGTAATCATCTGATACATCGACTTTGTTACGGCCATTTAATGTATGAAAACGTTTACGACCGCGCGCAAGTCTGACATATTTCAACCATACTTTAGCCATTTTATTTGTCGCGCTATCCGGAGAAGCCAGCTCATCCAGAAATTGTGATTCTGCCTCATTGGCAGGAATGAGTACACCGTTTTCCAGATCTTGCATGGTTTCACCAAAACGAGTCAGAAGGTCTTCTTCGGCAAGGGTAAAATCTCCGGATTTAGCAAAACCGCGGGAAAATTTCTTGTTGTCGAAAAAGCGTTTCTTGCCTGGGCGAAATTCTATATCAGACATATCAACCTCATTTACATATCAAAGGTGTTTTGTAATTGATTTATGGCGAAAATTAGGCGTAAATTTGCCAAAAGAAAAACAAAAATTTTTTATCGTAATAATTCATAAAAATTATTGATGGATTATTCGTATTTATGAGGCATTACTATGGACGTTAAGGTCTTCAGGACATTTTTAGAATTGGCGAGGGTTCGTCATTTTGGGCGTGCAGCTGAAAACCTCTATCTTACTCAAGCAGCAGTCAGTGCACGAATAAAACAGCTGGAGAACTACTTTGATGCTCAGTTATTTACCCGTGACCGGAACAATATAAAGCTGACCTCTGCGGGGGAAAGGCTGGTGGTTTTCGCCGATACTATGGTGAATACACTCCAGCAGGCTAAATTTGAGCTGTCGCTTGAAAATGGTAAAGCACATCAGTTAAGCGTTGGCGGGACCGCTAACGTATGGGACGGTTATTTACAACGTAATCTGAATGTGATCACTCAGGCGTTTACCGGTTACGGATTTATTGCCGAAGTATTGGGGCGCGAGCAGCTATGTCGTGCTCTTCTGGAACGGACAATGGACATTGCTTTCACCTTGGATCCCATAAAAGTGGAAGAGTTAAACTGTAAGCAAGTGGCTGATCTGGAATTAATATTTGTCAGCAGTCATGCCTATGCGGAGGATTACTTTCATCAGCAATATGTCTATGTTGACTGGGGAACCCGATTTGCCTCTGAACATGCCGCGCGTCATGCTAATATTCCGGCGCCGTGTCTGAGAACCTCAACGGCTAAAATTGCTCTGGATTTTATCTTAGATAATGGGGGAAGTGCTTATCTGCCCCGTTCCATCGTTGAGCCTTATTTAGCCGATAAGCAGCTCTATGTGGTGGAAAACATCGAAGGCTGGCTTCGCCCTATATATCTTTCGTACCGGAAGAACAGCAGTGCGATCGACACCATTCTTAAGCTCGAACAGCTGGTTAATGAGTTAGAGTAGTTGTGAAGCATGATTGAGTAAAAGGAGATCGGATTATGGTAACGGGCAGCGTTAGTTATTGTTTTTATCATTCACCTGTCGGCCGTTTAGTACTGGCGGAACACGAACAGCAGTTAGCCGGTCTCTGGTTTGAGGATTGTCTGGAAGAGGCTCACCGGAAACGGATTGATTTTTCCGGCGACAGGGTTGTAAATGCCTCTGCGTCACAAAATGTGATTTTTATCCAAACAGTTGGGCAACTGGATGAATATTTTTCGGGACAACGGAAGTCATTTTCGATACCTTTGCAGGCTCGCGGAACGGCGTTTCAAATGAAGGTCTGGCAGGCTTTGCGTCAGATACCTTATTCAGAAACCTGGAGTTATCAGCAACTGGCGATTTACTTAGGTGATGAGAGAGCGGTAAGAGCCGTCGGTACAGCAAATGGGCGAAATCCGATTTCTATCATTATTCCATGCCACCGGGTAATTGGAAAAGATGGGCGCCTGACTGGATATGCAGGTGGACTTGCACGAAAAGAGTATCTGCTAAACTTAGAAAAAAATAAATAGATAATCTATGGTTGGTATCATGAACTGGATTAATCGGTTGGTCACAAAAATCGGTATAGTACTATTGGCATCATCCTCTTTGTCGGGGTGTTTTGAAGAACCTAAGCCAGTTGTTGTGTTTGAAGAAAAAGCGGACCAATTTTCGGGGACTTACGATAATCAAATCAATACGGATCAGCTTATTTTTGCGAATGATGTGGTAGAAATACATACTAACGGTCAGTTAGTGACACTCCCGTTTACTGTTGAAGACGATATTCTGACCATTGAAGTAAACCGTTCTTCTAAGGAAAAACGGCCAAATATCGTGATGAGAATTCAGAATGATGGTGAAGTGTTAACGTGTACGGCCTGCGCTTTATTTGTTCTGAGCAATGTCTGGACCAAAGTCAGCGCAGAGCCGGTTGAGCCGGTTGAGTTAAGTGAACCGGAATCAAAAGAGTGAATGATTCAGTATTAAATGCACAACAATACTTGCCACATATCCCAGCAGTATGACGGGACTCCATTTTAAGTGGCTGAGGAAGGTATAATTCCCCCGGGCCACACCCATTAATGCTACCCCTGCGGCGGAGCCGATAGAAAGCAGACTACCTCCCACGCCGGCTGTGAGTGTCACAAGCAGCCACTGACCCAGGCTCATATCGGGATCCATGGTAAGAACGGCATACATCACCGGAATGTTATCGACCACAGCGGATAATAAACCGACTGAAACGTTAGCCCAGCTTGGATCCCATTGAGTGTACATAATCTGAGATACCATATGCAGGTAACCCAGCAGACTTAATCCGCCGACACTCATTACGACGCCGTAGAAGAAGATCAACGTGTCCCATTCTGCCTGAGAGATGCGCTGGAAAATATCAAACGGAATCGCGGAAGAGTAGCGGGAAAGTGCCAGTTCATCATTTTCCAGTTCTGCAATTTTTATTTTTTTAGCGACGTATCTGGGCATCGTTTTGCGCAGGAAAAAGCCGAAAAGCTGTAAATAAGCCAAACCTAACATCATGCCAACCACGGGTGGGAAATCAAAGGCGATATGGAAAAATACGGCTGTTGAGATAGTCAGCACAAATAGGAAAACTATACGTTTTGCTCCGCGTTTTGAGTACACATATTCGTGGATGGGTTTCGGTTTGCCTTCAGGCAAAAAGAACGACATGATCAGAGCCGGTACCAGAAAGTTGACCAGCGCGGGAGCGAATAAATCAAAAAACTGATTAAACTGAACTTTGCCGGTTTGCCATACCATTAATGTCGTGATATCTCCGAACGGACTGAATGCTCCGCCTGCATTGGCACCAACGACAATATTGATACAGCAGAGTGTAATGAATAAGCGCTGGTTTTCTGCCACTTTCAATACGACGGTACACATTATTAGTGCGGTGGTAAGGTTATCTGCAATCGGACTGATGATGAACGAGAGTATGCCGGTGATCCAAAACAGTGTTTTGTAACTAAATCCCCGGTTTATCATCCAGGCCTTGAGGTGATCGAAGAGCTTTCGTTCTTCCATCGCGTTGATATAAGTCATCGCGACCAGCAGAAACAGCAGTAACTCAGCATATTCTAAGAAATTGTGCTCTAATGCCTGTCTTGCCAGTTCGGTTTGGTCTGTCTGAGTGTACTGATAGCCAATCAGTGCCCAAATCGTACCTGCGGCAAAAAGAACCGGCTTGGATTTTCTTAGTTTGAGTTTTTCTTCAAGCATCACGACCAGGTAGGCAACCACAAAAATCACCACGCAAATCATGCTCAGTGTGGCACGAGTCAAATCCGGAGGCGTAGCTGTTGATGCAAAGCAGGATGAACTAAAGCTGAGTAATATAAATAGTCTGAAGATGGAAGTCATACACAGTTCCTTTGTCACTGAGCAGAAAGAAGTTTTAGTCTAATACCGAGAGAATGATGTATGTGTGAGATAAATCAATTCAGGGGCCTTTTTCTTGCCCCTGTCTACTTGTTACTCACAATCCCAATATGGTTGTTCACCATAATATTTACACAGGAAATCAATAAAACGACGTATTTTAGCCGGCAGGTATTCACGGTTGGCATAGACGGCATACAGAGCCAAAGGTTCTATCGGAAAGGCTTTGATTTCTTTGAGTCGTTTTTCTTGTACGTCAACATAGGTGAGAAAAGTGGGCTGAATCGCAAACCCACGTCCTAAAGCAGCACAATTAACAATGACATCACCGTTATTAGAACTGAAGTCGCTGGTGAAATCGTTGGGATCAAATTCGGTACCGGCCAGATTTGTCTTGAGATCAGCATAGGTGAAATGCAGATAGTTGAGTGTTTTCAGTGCTTCATAGCTGGTGGGGTTATTATGTTTGTTCAGATAATCCGGGGCTGCAAAAATTCCCATTTTTATCGGTGCAATTTTTTTTGCTATCAGAGACGAATTTTTCAGGTGTCCGATGCGCAGGGCTATATCTATTTGATCGGCGTAAATGTCGACTTTCCAGTCCGTTAACTGCAATTCAATAATGATATCAGGATAGAGAGCCTGAAACTGAGCGATGGGTTGTGACAGGTGGCGTGTGGCAAACGACATCGGTGCGCTCAGTCGGATGGTGCCGGATATATGTTGTTTCAGATCGGATAATGAATTTTCCAGTTCTTCGATATCTTGCAACACTTTGTGGCAATGGGTTGCATAGATTTGTCCTGCTTCGGTCACGTTTACTTTCCGTGTTGTGCGGGTAAGTAAACGCACCTGTAAGCGGTCTTCCAGTTCGGCAACATATTTGCTGACTAACTGCGGCGACAGATCGAGTTTATCGGCCGCTTTGGCAAAACCTCCGGTCTCAACTACTGTTGTAAAGGTTTTCATTAATTGTAGTTTATCCATATTATCAATAACCCATTACTAATTAAGCAATATATATGGTTTTTATCATCAAATTATTAATGAGTATAGTTTATCCGTTAACAGAAAAAGGATAATTATTATGTCAGCCTTAATGCCGAGTTTGTTTGTTTCTCATGGTTCACCAATGATGGCGCTTGAGCCGTCACCAACCACCCGTTTTTTTCGCCAGTTGGGCGACCGCGTACCGATGCCTTCGGTTGTTGTGGTTATTTCTGCACACTTTGACGTTCGTGACAAAGTGGTGGTAACCGGAGCGGAGAGGTTAAGCACTATTCACGATTTTTATGGTTTTCCTCAGGCTCTGTATCAGGTTGAGTATCCGGCGCAGGGCCATCACGAGCTCACACAAGCGATCGCAAAACGGTTTAGTGATGCGGGGGGCTATGTCGAAATTGATACCCGGCGTGGCTTGGATCATGGTGCCTGGATACCGCTGCTTCATATGTTTCCGGAGAACGATATTCCGGTGGTGAGTGTCTCGATTGATTCATCCAGAGATGCCGCAGCACACTATGCATTAGGCTGTTTACTGAGAACCTTGCGTGAAGAGGGGGTATTGATCCTGGGATCCGGAGGGATTAGCCATAACCTGCGTGAAATCTTTTCTACTCATCCTGATCCGGACAGACAACGAAAATTGGCCGAATTTACCTGCTGGGTAGCCGATAAGATTGAACACCGGGATATTGATAGCGTGACGGATTACTTGCGACGGGCACCTTATGCTGAGTTTAATCATCCCACTCCGGATCACTTTCTGCCACTTCCGTTTATGCTTGGCACGACTTATGAGAATGAAAGGGGGCAGATTATACATCAGGATACGGAGATGGATATTCTGGCTTTGGACGCCTATGGGTTCGGAATCGATAATACGTAATGATGTAATCAGAGCCGAATGGCTCTGATTACGGGGGAGATTAAATTATTGGTTAACGTATTCAACCACTTCCAGTTCGAAACCACCAAGTGAGTGGTACTTATTAGTGGAAGAGGAAAGCAGTTTCATTTTGCCCACACCCAGATCGTGAAGAATCTGCGATCCAATACCAATTTCCTGCGAACGGGACTGAGTTGGTTTGGCTGGCTGAGTGCTGAAGACATCAGAGTTATGCGGATTATCATTTTTACCAATCATAACGAAGACACCGCCTTCAGCGGCGATCTTTTCAAGTGCTTCACCTACTGACCAGCTGTTGCTTTTGGCATGGAACAGATCAACCAAAGTATTTTGTGTATGAACTCGAACTAAAACCGGTTCAGATTTGGTAATGGTGGTTCCGGGTTTCACCATGGCATAGTGGAAACAGTGATCAATAGAATCCTGATAGGTAATTACGTCAAACATACCGTATTCGGTTTCTAGCTGCGTTTCTTCTACCCGTTTGATAACCGATTCAGTAGCTAAACGATATTTGATTAATTCTTCAATCGTGCCAAGTTTGATGCCATGCTGCTTAGCGAAAATTTCCAGCTGTGGGCGGCGAGCCATTGTTCCGTCTGGATTAAGAATTTCTACGATAGCACAGGATGGTTCCAGACCAGCCAGGCGACCTAAATCACAGCCGGCTTCGGTATGACCGGCACGAACCAGTACACCACCTTCTCTGGCTATAATCGGGAAAATGTGCCCGGGAGAAACAATATCAGAAGGTTTCGCATTACGTGATACCGCTGTAGCGATAGTGGTCGCACGATCCGCTGCAGAAATACCGGTTGTCACCCCCTGAGCTGCTTCGATTGAAACTGTAAAATTGGTACCAAAACTTTCAGTGTTGTTTTTTACCATCGGGGCGAGATCGAGTTGTTTAGCCCGTTCTTCCGTAATGGTTAGACAAATTAGTCCACGGCCTTCCTTAGCCATAAAATTGATGATATCTGGAGTGATTTTATCGGCGGCAATGAGGATATCTCCCTCATTTTCACGATCTTCATCATCCATAAGGATAACCATTTTTCCGAGGCGAACATCCTCGAGAATGTCTTCGATTTTATCTAGTTCCATGGGTCTTACACTATGTGTTTTCTGATAACGAATATGATAGCAAATTGATCGGATTATGTATGCCAACTTGAATAAAAATGTAAACTCCGGAGCGTAAACAAGCCGTTCCGGGTAGGTTCAGATGCCAATGTCAAAAGGTGACAGATAAAGGCGCTCCATCTAACTCGCCGTTCTGAATAAAAAAGGCGTAATCAGGGGAGCTGATGGTTATTGATTAACTGAAATTTCAACTAATTTGTGTATATAATTAAGCCTGATTCTCATTTATGCCTATTTATCTACCAGGCTCACGACTTTTTAGGAAAATTTTAATGAAAAAACTCATTCTAAGTCCACTTCTGTTAGCGGCTACATTTTCTGCTAACGCTGACGTTTTAATGGGAGCCGATGTAGAAGCAAACATCTGGCAGCAGAACTATACCTATAATAATCAGGATAGTGGTGATGATCTTACTTACACTTTGGAAGCGTCTCTCGAACATCCTCTTCCTCTTATTCCAAATGTAAAATTTGCTCGCTCTGCCGCTAATGCTGACGATTTTGAGTACACCAAACAAGATTTTACGCTGTACTATGAGATCCTGGATAACGATATGATTTCATTTGATATCGGTGCTGGTGCGACTAATTTGACCAATGGCAAACTGGGTTCTCAAACCTTTGAAGGTTATGTGCCTCATTTATATGCAGCAGCAGAACTCGGGATTCCTGCTACTCCTTTGTTCCTCTTTGCAAAAGGTTCTGGCATATCTTACTCAGGTGATAAAATGACCGATTTTTCTGCCGGTATTCGATACGCAATCGGTTTGGGGCTGGTTAGTGTGGAACTACAGGCCGGTTATCGAGTTCAGTCCTTTAATCTGGATGGATTTGATGATTTGACTGTTGACTTGGATACCAGTGCGAAAGGTTTCTTTACGGGTGTTAACTTGGATTTTTAATTAAAGAGCAAAGGTGGATTTGGACATAACTTAACCAGATGAATTCGTCTTGTTAAGAGCGATGTGAGGTTGGGCTAGGGGCAACAGCTGAGCTGTGTTCGATAATTTCGCCGACAAAGCGGGTTTCGTTATGACGGTAATGGGAACCT
>JBNKRC010000087.1:0-8907 GCA_050296215.1 Vibrio sp.
AGGCTATCAATACCAAATTGAAGCCGAGCCGTATACCGATTTAGAGAAAGTAAAAATGGCGAAGCTCAAAGTGGGCATGTTCATTTTAGCGACGAATGATACCGACAGCACCGACCTTACTATGGGTGAATTAATGACACACTACAAATCCCAGCAGAAGGTAGAGAGAGGCTTTCGCTTCCTCAAAAGTCCTGAGTTTTTAACGTCTTCGATTTTTTGAAGAAACCAGAGCGTATTGAATCGCTCCTCATGATAATGACATTAAGCTTACTGGTTTATGCCGGACTTGAGCACAAAATCCGTGAGCAACTTGCTAATAAGCCAGAATTTTTCCCAAGCATGGTTAAGAATAAAACCACATCAACCCCCACAACCCGTTGGGTGTTCTTGAAATTTGAAGGCATAGATACGCTGGAATTTGGTGGACAACGGTTTACCACTGGTATGCGAGACCACCAAACTCAGTTACTCAAATTACTTGGTAAGTTGTATGAAGCCGTTTATTCCTAAATTAGCTGCGGAATCTCGGATTATTTTATAGTTCACCGATTTTTATCAGATATAAAAAGCGGTGACTATGCACTGCTCATGGGGTTTGTCTGGTTAGTTTACTCAGATTGCCTGGTTATCATTGGTATTATTTTTAGCTAACTCTGCTTCTTTATTTTCTTCTAGCCGTTTTTCTTCTTGTTTTGCCTTCTCAATCATCGGTGTAATGGTTGAGCCCTGTATCAAGATCGAAAAGACTACGACGGCATAAGTCATAACCTGAATCAGTTCTTTCACATCGATACTTTTTTCAGGAATAACTAAAATTCCGGTAGGGATGGATAACGCCATTGCCAGTGCAAGCCCTCCCCGTAATCCTCCCCAGGTGAGTATATTGATTGACCAGCGGTTATAACTTCTGAAACGTTTAAAACCGATATAAGAGACGAAGACACTGAGGTAGCGGGCTAATAGCACCAATGGTATAGCAATCGCCATCATAATCCAGTCTTCCGGATGAAATGGGAAGAGCAGCATCGACATACCGATTAACAAGAACAGTATGCCATTTAAAAATTCATCAACCAGTTCCCAGAAATGATCCAGGTGCTCTTCGCTTTCTTTAGAGAAACCGATAAAGCGAGTCCAGTTACCGATCATAATGCCGGAGACAACCATTGCCAGCGGGCCTGATACGTGAATAACGTCAGCAAAGACATAACCGGCCGTTGGTACACCAATAGTCAATAACAGCTCCATTGAATGATCATCTGTTGCACTGATCAGGTAATGGAAGAGCAGCCCCAATAGAGCGCCATAAATGATCCCGCCGATTGCTTCCTGAACAAACAGATGAGTAACAGAAAGTACGGTTGGTGTTTCTGTACCGAATGCAATCGTGAAAAGTGTGACGAAAATGACCAGTCCAAAACCATCATTAAACAAGGACTCGCCTTCGATTTGTGTTGAAATTCGTCTGGGAGCATCAAGCTTTTTAACAATCGCCAATACCGCAATAGGGTCGGTAGGTGAAATTAATGCGCCAAATAGCAAGCAGTAGATCAGATGGAAATCTATGGCAACCGCCTGACAAATGAAATATAGGCTGAAACCAATAAAGAAAGTGGAGAACAGAGTGGCGCCAAGAGCCAGTACGACAATTTCCCATTTTTGATCTTTCATATGGGGTAGTTTGATCCCCAGTCCCCCGGCAAAGAGCAGAAAGCCTAAGATTCCCTTTAATAAGAAATCTTCAAAATCGATACTGGTAACCGTGTCTCTGGCTATTTGTGATAAGTGGAACCAGTTATTCTGACCGGCAATTATAATCAGAAGTGAAAGCATCATGGAACCGGCCGTAATGGCTATCGTGGTTTGCATGTTACTTATCTTGCTGTTTATAAAAGCTATAATCATGGCTGCTGCTGCAAGGAAGCACAGAGTGTAATAGACCGACATGTTATTCTCGTTATGTTACAAATTGTGAACAAATTCTGATTGGACTATAAACAAATAGCAAACACTTTTTCTTTATAGTGAGGTGTCGTCATTTCGTGGTAAACTGTCCGCTTGATAACTCATTTAGACGTCTAGATTTCTAATGAGTGTATGTTAGGATCGATACAGATAATGAATGGAACGAGGCTGTAACGTGGTAAAAAATGTAAAAAATCAGCTTGAATCGCAGTTAAAGCAAAGAATCCTGCTAATCGATGGCGGAATGGGGACGATGATCCAGGGGTATAAGCTTCAGGAAGAAGATTATCGGGGAGAACGTTTTGCTGACTGGCACTGTGATCTTAAGGGAAATAATGACTTATTAGTCTTAACCCAGCCTGAGATTATTCGCGAAATTCACTCCGCTTATCTGGAAGCCGGTGCTGACATACTGGAAACCAATACCTTTAATTCGACTACTATCGCGATGGCAGACTATGACATGCAATCGCTGAGCGCAGAGATCAACTCGGAGGCTGCAAAGTTAGCCCGTTCTGTCGCTGATGAATGGACAGCAAAAACGCCGGATAGACCACGTTATGTTGCCGGTGTTTTAGGTCCGACTAACCGGACATGTTCGATTTCTCCTGATGTTAACGATCCTGGTTTTCGTAACGTTAGTTTTGATGGTTTAGTTAAAGCTTACTCTGAATCAACCCGCGCTTTAATTGAGGGTGGCGTTGATCTTATTCTGATAGAAACGATTTTCGATACTCTGAATGCAAAGGCATGTGCATTTGCAGTGGATAGTGTATTTGAAGAAGTTGGATTCAAGCTGCCTGTTATGATTTCCGGTACGATCACTGATGCTTCAGGACGTACTCTGTCAGGTCAGACTACTGAGGCTTTCTATAACTCTTTACGCCATATTTCGCCATTATCGTTTGGTTTGAACTGCGCGCTTGGTCCTGATGAACTTCGCCAGTATGTTGAAGAGTTGTCGCGTATTTCCGAATCGTTTGTTTCTGCTCACCCTAATGCGGGTTTGCCGAATGCTTTTGGTGAATATGATTTGTCACCGGAAGATATGGCTGCCCATATTGGTGAATGGGCTGAAGCCGGCTTTTTAAACCTGGTTGGCGGCTGTTGTGGAACGACGCCTGAGCATATTGCCGCAATGGCGCAGGCCGTTGAAGGCAAAGCCCCCCGTCAACTTCCGGAAATAGCCGTTGAGTGCCGCTTATCCGGATTAGAGCCATTAAATATTGCCAAAGAATCGCTGTTTGTTAACGTGGGTGAACGGACTAACGTAACCGGATCGGCGCGCTTTAAGCGTCTGATTAAAGAAGAGCTGTATGATGAAGCACTGGATGTTGCCCGTGAGCAGGTCGAAAATGGCGCGCAAATTATTGATATCAACATGGATGAAGGGATGCTTGATGCAGAAGCCTGCATGGTGCGTTTCCTTAATCTTTGTGCGTCAGAGCCGGAAATTTCCAAAGTGCCCATTATGGTCGATTCCTCTAAGTGGGAAGTGATTGAGGCCGGTCTGAAATGTATTCAGGGCAAAGGTATTGTTAACTCGATTTCTCTCAAAGAGGGGAAAGAGAAGTTTGTTGCACAGGCCAAACTGATTCGCCGTTATGGTGCTGCCGTTGTGGTTATGGCATTCGATGAAGTGGGTCAGGCAGATACCCGTGAGCGTAAAATCCAAATCTGTACTAATGCTTACCATATTCTGGTTGATGAAATTGGCTTCCCGCCGGAAGATATTATTTTTGACCCGAATATTTTTGCCGTTGCGACTGGTATTGATGAGCACAATAATTATGCGCTCGACTTTATTAATGCCGTAGATGATATCAAACAAAATCTTCCGCACGCGATGGTATCCGGTGGTGTGTCTAACGTCTCCTTCTCGTTCCGCGGTAATAATTATGTTCGTGAAGCTATTCACGCCGTCTTCCTCTACCACTGTTTTAAAAATGGTATGGATATGGGGATTGTTAATGCCGGTCAGCTGGAAATCTACGATAACGTACCGGAAAAACTGCGTGATGCCGTTGAAGATGTGATTCTGAACCGCCGTGATGACGGAACGGAACGTCTGCTTGAGATAGCAGAGGAATACCGGGCAAATGCGGTAGGTAAAGAAGAAGATCGCTCCGCTTTAGAATGGCGCAGCTGGCCGGTAGCAAAACGTCTGGAACATGCTCTGGTTAAAGGGATCACTGAGTTTATTGTTGAAGACACGGAAGAAGCCCGTTCTCAGGCATCCCGGCCATTGGAGGTAATCGAAGGGCCTCTGATGGACGGTATGAACGTCGTCGGTGATTTATTTGGGGAAGGGAAAATGTTCCTGCCGCAAGTGGTTAAATCAGCTCGTGTTATGAAACAGGCCGTTGCTTATCTTGAGCCGTATATTAATGCTGAAAAGCAATCAGGAAAGGCGAATGGTAAGATTTTGTTAGCGACGGTGAAAGGTGATGTTCACGATATTGGTAAGAATATTGTGGGTGTGGTTCTGCAGTGTAATAACTACGATATTATTGACCTTGGTGTGATGGTTCCTTGCGAAAAGATCCTTAAGGTAGCTAAAGAAGAGAATGTCGATATTATCGGCCTTTCTGGTTTGATTACTCCTTCTCTGGATGAAATGGTCCATGTGGCCAAAGAGATGGAACGCCAGGGTTTTGATCTTCCATTACTGATCGGTGGTGCAACCACGTCAAAAGCTCATACGGCTGTGAAAATTGAGCAAAATTACAGCCATCCTGTGGTGTATGTGAATAATGCCTCCCGAGCGGTTGGTGTGTGTAGTTCTCTGTTATCTGATGAATTACGTCCGGCATTTGTTGAAAAGCTGGATCTTGATTATGAGCGTACTCGTGAGCAACATGCACGTAAGACGCCGAAAACCCGTCCGGTGAGTCTTGAGAAGGCAAGAGCAAACAAAGTGGATATCGACTGGCAGACTTATACTCCGCCGGTGCCTGTAAAACCGGGAGTCCACGTGTTTGGTGATTTTGATATTGCGACATTACGCCAGTATATCGACTGGACACCGTTCTTTATGACCTGGTCATTAATGGGTAAGTACCCGGCTATTCTGGATCATGAAGAAGTCGGTGAAGAGGCCCGTCAGCTCTTTGCTGATGCGAACGCATTTCTTGATCGCATTGAAGCGGAAGGACTGCTGAAAGCCCGTGGTATCTGCGGGTTATTCCCGGCTGCAAGCGTTGGCGATGATATCGAGGTTTATACTGATGAATCTCGCAGCGAAGTCGCTCATGTGCTGCATCATCTTCGTCAGCAGACGGAAAAACCAAAAGGTTTCAACTATTGTCTGTCCGATTACATTGCGCCGAAAGAGAGTGGTAAGAAAGACTGGATTGGTGCTTTTGCCGTAACCGGCGGTATTGGTGAACGTGAACTTGCTGACCACTATAAAGCGCTGGGTGACGACTATAATGCGATCATGATTCAGGCGGTTGCTGATCGTCTGGCAGAAGCATTTGCCGAGTACCTTCACCTGCAGATTCGTAAAGAGATTTGGGGATATTCGCCAGATGAAGATTTATCGAATGATGAACTGATTCGGGAAAAATATCAGGGGATTCGTCCTGCGCCAGGATATCCGGCTTGTCCCGAGCATACTGAGAAAGGAATCCTATGGGATATGCTGAATGTCGAAGAGACAATCGGAATGTCGCTGACCACCAGTTACGCTATGTGGCCCGGTGCATCGGTATCAGGCTGGTATTTCTCTCATCCGGATTCCCGTTATTTTGCCGTTGCTCAGATCCAACAGGATCAGGTCGACAGCTATGCTCAGCGTAAAGGCTGGAGTGCGAATAAAGTTGAAAAATGGCTCGGGCCCAATATGAACTAATCTCTGGCAGATTAGGCGCTCAGACGAAAAAAGAGGTTGGCAATAGCCAACCTCTTCTATTTGATACATCTTGTTTTTTTAAGCTTTTATATTGGAATTGTTCTGCGATTATTCTTGTGCTTCGAACAGATCCTGGTGAAGTTTCTGAATGACGCTCTTTGCTTCATCGGCATCAACCAGGAAGCATAAGTTGTGATCACTTGCACCGTAACAGATCATACGTAAATTGAAGTCACCCAATGTACTGAATACATTTTTCGCATAGCCTTTGGTTTCCATGTGGTTACCAATTAAAGCTACCAGGCTTAGATTACGTTCTACCTCGACGTTTGCCAGCTCTTCCAATTCAGCTCGAACAGCTGGTGGAAGCTCTGGTGCACCGCCTGATGTATCCGTTTTATCCAGAGTCAGTGATACACTGATTTCTGACGTGGTAATCAGGTCTACAGACACTTTGTGTTTTGCCAGGATTTCAAATACTTTGGCTAAGAAACCGTACGCATGGAACATTTTCGCGCTGCGGATAGTTACCATAGTTTGATTTGCACGCAGAGCAAGAGCCCGGTATTGTGGCGAGCTTTCTACACGTTTACGAATCCATGTGCCACCTTTTTCCGGCTCTTTAGATGAGCCGACAAACACTGGAATACCATGGCGTAATGCTGGTAGTAGTGTTGATGGGTGAAGAATTTTCGCACCAAAGTTCGCCATTTCAGATGCTTCACTAAAGCTAATTTCCGGAATCGCGCGGGCTGCAGGCGCAATACGAGGATCGGTGGTGTAAATTCCCGGAACATCGGTCCAGATTTCCAGGCCGGCAGCCTGAACACCTTCAGCAATCAGTGCAGCAGAATAGTCACTGCCACCACGACCTAAAGTTGTGGTATTACCGTCTTCATCAGAACCGATAAAGCCCTGAGTAACCACGATATGTTTCTGACAAAGCGGCTCCAGCTTCTCTTTGGCAAGAGTGGCAATTTCCTGGATTTGTGGCTCAGCACGGCCAAAGTTATCATCAGTACGGAGTACTTCACGGATATCGAAGCGGACAGCATCCATCCCCCGATCACGCATTAACTGAGCCAGGATATGAGTTGACATTAACTCACCGCAAGCCACAAGGTGATCGGTCAGTTTGGTGCTTGCCTGAAATGAAGCTGCTTCAGCAAGACTGGAAACCGTGTCCAGGATCGCTTGAATTTCAGCTTTAATTTCCTCTTGTTGCGCTTTCAGGCTATCGATAATTGAAAAATGCAATTCTCTCAGTTGAGTAAGAAGCTCCAGACGGCGTTCCGCATCTTTTACGCCATTTGCCAGTTCAACTAAAAGGTTGGTTACGCCCGAACAGGCGCTGCTTACGACCAGTCTGGTATCTGGATTACTCTCAACAACCGCCGCACTACGGCTCATAGCTTCAAAGTTTGCAACACTTGTTCCGCCAAACTTGGCGACATTGAATGCACTCACGGCATTTCTCCCACGACTTCTAGAATGAAAAATGTGTTGGTTCACCAACGACCAATGTTTGTGAAGAGAGCATTTCTAGAGCAAATATAGAGGTGAGTTTTATGATTACCTCAGAAGCTCTTCATCAGCGGAGAACTGATGACAGTTGATGGGATTCAGCCCAATCACCCGACAAGTCAAATCCGCAACTATGACTTATCTCGGCACTGCTCCCCATCAATGTTTGGTATTGGAGTTGAGGCTCCACAAAACATCTACCTGGGCAGTGCTCCTCTTCTGCTTGATAGCGTGTGTATTGAACGTTTTTGTGCTGATAATGTCAACGTTAAATTTGCAACAATGCCGGATGATATTAAAAAACGGTAAATTATTATGGTGTTGAATTCCTTTCCGGCGATGGTTCATTTGCATTTTTTGACCGGGTTGAAAAATTTACCGTCGGAAACAGAAAATGAGCTTCGGTTTTCGTTTGCTGAGCACGGCTGAAGTCCCCCATCTGGTTGTACATATCTATCAGCAGCTGATAGTAGTAGGGGCGGGGATGTAGGCGAATCTTATTCAGAAGCCACTGCACATCCATTTCCGAGTGATCAACATCATCATCAGATAGCCTGGCATTCTTCAAGGCTTGTACCAGTGAAAATTCCTTTAACTCATCCTGCCAAAGAGAGGGCAGGATGAGTTGTCTTAACAGGCGACTCTCGGTGGTATCCCGATATTGAGTGAGCCGTTGCTGATCGTGGAGAACACCTCCAATAGCCAGGATTGAACTCAACGGAAGTAAAACGCTCATCAAAGAGATGATTCGTCCCTGCCACCGGCTCATCGGACTGGACTGGTATCGCGCTACCCGTTGGTCTACCCAGAACAGCAAAATGATAAAAGTCACCCAGTGGATACTGGATAAATAGAAAATGGCAGAAAACTGAGCTTGTATAGCGATGGGCAGCAGTAGTGCAAAACTGGCTAATCGTGTTCCCGGTTTAGCTGAATAAACTCGGGTTATCACCATGAGTGCGGCTAAAGTGATGGCGAGTAATGGCAGTAATCCACCCTCTACAGACCAGAACAGAGGCTCATTCTGGGGGTGAACATGCTCCGGTAAGGCTGGGGGGAAAGAAGCATTCAACTGATGCTGACGGGCGTTGTAAATCACATACTCTTCATCAAACTTACCATAACCATAACCGGTAAACGGTTTTTCGATCAACATATTACCGGCTTGCTGGATACTGATTTTAAACGATGTGTATTGCTGCCATTCCGGGTTATGTATTTTGGTCGGGGTCAGAGTATAAATAGTCAGACAGACCATTACTCCTGCACCAAATGAAGCGCACCAGCCAATCAGACGTTTCATACTGGCAAAACGGTACAGGTATGGGATGATCATTGCGCTACTGAGAATCGTAGTGCCTGTCGCTACAATCGGAGAGTAGATATAAATCATGGGTAACATTGTTGCCGGAGTGGCATAAAGCAGTGATACGATACTCAGTTGTCCATATTTGCTTGGATGACGGGATAATAAATATCCTGATGCGGTTGCAGCAGTGGCAAGAAAAGTTGCAATGGACTGTGACGAGTAAAATGTGGTTGCGGTATTAGCCGTTAATAAGGCG
>JBNKRC010000088.1:0-8870 GCA_050296215.1 Vibrio sp.
AGCCCGCAAATGGTCAGATAATTAATCTTCAGCAACATACGGGCGATGACCCCGACCGTAATGAGCGGAACCAGCGTGATAGCAACACCGTAGCACATCCAGATTAAACCTTCGCCATTAACGATGGTATCGATAAAGTTACCCCCCGAGCTGATCCCGACCACAGCCAGAAACAGTACAATACCAATTTCACGCAATGCCAGGTTGGCACTTGGCGGCATAAACCAGTAAAGACGACCAATACTGCCAATACGGGCAAGAATGATTGCGACAATTAATGGGCCGCCCGCCAGACCTAATTTTAACGGTGCCGGTAAATGAGGCAGCTGGAACGGAATCGAACCAAGCAGTACACCAAGCGCAATACCAATAAATATCGGTAACATCTGCACGTTATGCAGCTTGCTCGCCACATTACCCAACATTTTACCGACATGCTCAATATCAGGCTGTTCACCAACAATATACAGAATATCACCAAACTGAAGTACTGAATCACGGTTCGCCACCAGCTCAACCCCGGCACGGTTTAAGCGCGATATAACAACATTGTGGCTATGCTTGAGATTCAGCTCACCCAGTTGTTTACCCAGAACCTGTTCGTTGGTTACCACCACACGATCACTTTTCAGGCCCGTGCCTTTGGTCGACAGCGACTCTTTCACCTCATGACCAACAATCAGTTTCGCTTTATTCAGATGCTCCTGTCTGGCGGCCACAAAATGCAGAATATCTCCGATATGCAGTATGGTATCTTCGCCCGGAACCGCCAGTTCACCTTCAGTTTTCATCCGGGAACAAACCACATCGCTGCCGATTAAAGATTCCAGATCCTTAAAGTTCATCTCATCCATGTTCGGGTTTTCGATCACCACGTTAACCGAGAGGAGATCTTTTTTCTTACCGGACGAATTATGATCGTAGGCATCTGCTTCGTTATCGACACTGATATTAAAGGCAATCCGTACCAGCCACATCGAAAGCAGAATGCCGATAATGCCAAACGGATAGGCCATCGCGTATCCCAGACCGAGCATGTCGGTGGTCATCATGCCATCGCCCAGTTCCTGAAGGATTTGCTGACCAGCTGCAAGTGAAGGTGTATTGGTCACGGCACCGGAATATATGCCGAGGAAAACTTCCAGCGGCAGGTCAAACACAAAATGCAGAACAACCGCAACGATACCACCTAAAAGAACTATGCCGGCGGCCAGCGCGTTCAGCTTAAGACCGCTGCTTTTTAATGAAGCAAAAAAACCGGGGCCTACCTGAATACCGATAGTATAAACAAATAAAATTAAGCCAAACTCTTTGATAAAGTGCATTGCATGACCATCTAAATGCCATCCGAATTGGTTGGTAAAATGCCCAACCAGAATGCCACCAAACAGCACACCGCCGATACCGAGTCCGACACCTTTGATTTTTATGCCACCCAGCCAGAGACCAATAATGGCCACGACGGATAATAGCAATATCGAAAGTGCTACTTCACTCATAGGGTTATTTCCGTTATTAAGATTAAAAAAAAGCATTTGGCTGTTATATTTGATGGTAAATAACAGCATTAAATTCTTTTAGTTTTTGATCGTATTATTCATTTCCGATCAAAAAATCCCATATCAACTAAACTGGATGGGTATATTTATGTAACTTATGTAAGCAGTTTATAAGCTTCTTCTGTCGCTATACCTTGACACAAGTATGAAAATAGAAACTTGCTGTTAATAAATTTACTATTTTTGATTTAACTCTAGAATTTCAAAGATATAGGGGGAATATGCAACCTTATTTGCGGAGAAATAAGAGATGTAATGAAAATTAACTGTTCATATTTGAAAACGTAATCTGTGACGTTTTTAACAGACCGTCTTTCTCTGGGCTGACCCGGTAACTCAGGTAATTTATGGCAAGCCACTCTGTTTTATATCCAGCGGATTAAAACGGCGATCACCATTGATAGCGGTAGGTTATTAATTATGCAACTTATCCTATTGCTATTCCGTTTCAGACGGCGGCAGCTTCTTGCACCGCCGCCGCGCTAATCATTTATCTACGGTCGGTGGATTCTGTTCAAGGAATAAATCCACTTCTTCACGAGTCGGAATTGAAGTCTGTGCACCAAACCGCGTCACCGAAATGGCTGCCGCCGCATGAGCAAATCTAATCGCCTCTTCCAACGGTTTATCTTCAAGCAGCGCCGCCACCAAAGCGCCGTTAAACGTATCACCTGCGGCAGTGGTATCCGTTGCTTCAACGCGAAATCCCGGTACGATTTTTCCTTTACCCTGCCGGCTTAACCACACCCCTTTTGATCCGAGTGTAATCAGCACGGTATCAATACCTTTTTGGTGTAAAATCTGCGCAGCTTCAGCGGCGTCAGTATCATTGCAGATCTTTATACCGGTCAGCACCTCGGCCTCAGTCTCGTTTGGCGTAATGATGTTAACCTGTTCTAATAATTCGTCCGGTAATACTCTGGCGGGTGCCGGATTGAGCACAACCTGACTTCCCCCCTGATGAGCGGCTTCTATTGCCGTAACTATTCCTGCTAACGGAGTTTCTAACTGGGTAAGAAAATAGCGGCTGCTCTTAATCTTGTTCAGGTATTTTTCAACCAGTTCAGGCAAAAGCAGGCCATTTGCCTCTGCAGAAATGACAATGCTGTTTTCACCACTGTCCGCCACCTGAATCATCGCAATACCGGTGGGGGTATCCGTATGCTGCACAATGCCGTCGATATTTATCCCATCGGCCGCAAACTGCCGGAGAATACCGTTGGCAAAATCATCATCACCCACACTGGCCACAAAGCCGATATCAGCCCCCATACGAGCCGCAGCTACCGCCTGATTCGCCCCCTTACCTCCCGGTACAACCCGGTATTGATAACCGTGTAATGTTTCTCCCGGCCGGGGAAACTGTTTTACCCGTAGTACATGATCCGCATTCACGCTGCCAAGCACCATCAAATTACTCATGTTTATCTCCCAAATAAGATGAATCTGTTACAGATAAAACAATTATTTAAAACACCACGCCAGACTGGAAGATCACATTCGCATACGCAGTACATTCCCCGGTCCGGATTATGGCCCGGCTCTGATGGCTCCGGACTTTAAACTGTTCGTGTGGCATATAAGAGACCGCAATATTCTTGCCGGTTCGTCCACAATCCTCTTTTATTAATTTAAGTAGCTCAGCATGACACTCCGGACTTCGCTCCGGAAACTCGGACGCCAGGATCATGCCTTCAAACTGACATTCGTCCAGCATCACTTTTACCGTCTCCAGGAACGACGGAACGCCATAAGTTAAAGCCAGATCAATGCGTTCAACCGGTTGGGGAATCGGCAACCCGGAATCGCAAATCGTAATTTCATCGGTATGACCCAGCGTTGACGACAGGTATGAGAGCTGACTGTTCAGTAAAGGGGATTTTTTCATCATTAACCATCCGGATTAATCATTAAGTAGCAGAATAAAAATATGACCGAAACATTTTGCCTAGCACTTTATATTAATCATTCCCGGTAAAACGTGATCGAAATATAGTCAGGATAAATTAATTATTCTTCTTATATTGATGACATCACATGATCGGACACGGGTATGGGAAAATACGTAAAGTTAAGTAAATACCCGAACTAACTACTTGATGAACGGGCTATTCCAACGCATCCTGAATAGAGAGTATCTTGCTATGCGCAGAGTAATATCAGATACAAAGGGGACATAATAAAATCTTCACACACTGCCTCTATACAATGAGCGCAACCGGAAATCAGTCATCCAATGAAAAAAATAACGAAACGAATTTTTGCAGGTGTCATCGTCCTGGCAGCGCTTGGTTCAGCTACGGCTTACTGGTATGGATCTCAGACCAGCCAGACCATCACTTATGCTACCGACCCGGTCAAACGTGGTCATATTGAAAATACCGTTCTGGCGAACGGGATGTTACAGGCTTCCAGACTCGTCAGCGTCGGCGCACAGGTCTCCGGACAGATTCTGACGCTCAACGTGTCGTTAGGTGATCAGGTTAAAAAAGGCGATTTAATTGCCCAGATTGACAGCCTGACTCAGGAAAATGCACTTAAAGAAGCTCAGGCATCGTTGTCGAGTCTTCAGGCGCAGTATGAAGCTCAGCAGGCGCAGATTCGCCAGTATCAGCAAGAATTCAAACGGCAGAAAGCCATGCTTGCAGATAACGCCAGTTCACGATCCGATTATGAAACAGCAGAATCTGAACTGGCGGTAGCCAGAGCCAAACTGAAACAGCTTACCGCAGAGATCCAACAGGCCAGAATCAGTGTCGACTCAGCCAAACTGGAACTGAGTTATACCACTATTCTGGCGCCGATGGATGGTACGGTCGTCTATACCGCCGTTGAAGCGGGACAAACCGTCAACGCCAATCAGAGCACCCCGACCATTGTCGAACTGGCTAATCTGTCAACCATGACAGTCAAAGCACAGATTTCGGAAGCGGATGTGATTCACGTCGCCACGGATCAGCCGGTTTACTTTACCATTCTGGGTGAACCCAATCATAAATACCGGGCGACACTGAGGGCCATTGAGCCGGGGCCGACTTCCATGGATGGCGATGACAGTGATATGACCTCTGATGACTCCAGTGCCGTTTATTACCACGGTCTGTTTGATATCGACAATGTACAGGGAAAACTGCGTATCGGTATGACGGCTCAGGTTACCATTCTCCTCAACCAGTCCGATAACGCGCTGATTGTACCGGCACAGGTATTACAACCGGACGCGAAAAACCCTGGCAGCTATCGGATTCCCGTGCTGATTAACGGCCAGGTGATACAGAAAGAGGTGAAAGTCGGGATCAATAACAAAGTCAACGCTGAAATTACTGAAGGATTAACCGAAGGTAACGAGATTGTGCTGGGGGATTCCACTGGCAGCAGCAGTTTGTCTAACCGTTTCCGCCGCCCGCCGATGGGAATGTAATTATGGCTGAGACATTATTAGAACTGAAAGGCGTATGCCGCTCATTTCCCGCCGGAGATCAGGAACTCACCGTATTAAACCAGGTTGATTTATCCATTCGCCACGGTGAAATGGTCGCCATTATCGGGGCATCAGGCTCAGGCAAGTCCACCCTGATGAACATTCTCGGCTGCCTTGATAAACCATCGGCAGGAGAGTATCTGATCCATGGTCAGGATACCTCCACCATGGAGAGTGATGCGTTAGCAAAACTTCGCCGCGAATACTTTGGCTTTATTTTCCAGCGCTATCATCTGTTAAGCGATTTAACCGCGGTCGGTAATGTCGAAGTTCCCGCTGTTTATGCCGCCACGGAAAGAAATGCCAGAAAACAAAATGCTGAAAACCTGTTAACCCGCCTCGGACTTGCTGACCGGCTGGATCACCGTCCCAGTCAGCTCAGTGGTGGTCAGCAGCAGCGGGTCAGTGTCGCCAGAGCACTAATGAACGGTGGCGATGTGATTCTCGCCGATGAACCGACCGGAGCCCTCGACAGTCAGAGCGGTGAGGAAATGCTGACACTTCTGCAGGAGCTGCATGCCGAAGGCCACACCATCATTATCGTCACCCATGATCAACATGTCGCCGATTTTGCAGACCGGATTATCGAAATCAAAGATGGCGAAATCATCAGCGACCAGCAAAACCGAACCGGACCTGCTCTGCCGGTCAAAGCGATCGCCAATAATACCAGGACATCCGTAAAGAGCTGGTTTGGTCTGGACCGCTATACCGAAGCCCTGAAAATGGCACTGTTAGCCATGTCGAGCCACCGCTTACGCACCTTTCTCACTATGCTGGGAATAATCATCGGTATTGCATCGGTCGTCTCAGTCGTGGCGCTTGGTGAAGGCTCACAGCAGGCCATCTTAAAAAACATCAGTTCGATGGGTACCAACACCATCGATATCCGGCCCGGTAGCGGGTTTGGAGACCGGCGTTCCGGACGCATCCGGACTCTGGTCTCTTCTGATGCTGAAGCGTTAAAAAATTTGCCCTTTATCGATAGCGTCACACCAAGTATCAGTACCGGGACCACCCTTCGCTATACTAATCAGGCAGTAACCGCCGGCATTGACGGTGTCGGGCCTGAATACTTTCGGGTGAAAGGCTATGAACTGGCAGACGGGCAGTATTTCGATGACCAGAGCGTCACCAATCTGGCTCAGGAAGCCATCATTGATTACAACACCAATAAGGCACTATTTCCTGATGGCGACGCACTGGGAAAAGTCATTTTTCTCGGCAACCTTCCCGTGCGGATTATCGGCGTCACCCTCAAGCGTGAAAGTGCCTTCGGTAACAACGATTCATTAAGAGTCTGGCTGCCCTACTCTACCGTGTCAGGAAGAATGGTCGGACAGCACTATCTCGACGGCATCACCGTCCGAATCAATGAAAACGCGCCCAGCAGTGCTGCCGAGCAGGCTCTGGTCAATCTGCTCAAAATGCGCCACGGCACGCAGGACTTTTTCACCATCAATACCGATACCATTCGCCAGAATATAGAGAAGACCACCGCAACAATGACACTGTTGATCTCGGCCATCGCCGTTATTTCACTGATTGTCGGGGGCATTGGTGTTATGAACATTATGCTGGTTTCCGTGACTGAACGTACCAGAGAAATTGGCGTACGAATGGCAGTGGGGGCAAGACAGAGTGATATTTTGCGCCAGTTCCTGATCGAGGCGGTTCTGGTCTGTCTGTGCGGCGGCGTATTCGGTGTCAGCCTGGCCTACTTAATCGGCGTGATATTCCATTACGCCGGAGGAAGTTTCCAGATGATCTATTCCACTACTTCCATCGTTGCCGCATTCCTGTGCTCGACTCTGATCGGTATTTTATTCGGCTTCTTACCCGCCCGGAATGCCGCACAACTCGACCCTGTTGATGCGTTAGCGAGAGATTAATTGATGAATACAACCAGAAAACACCCGGTAAAACTATCCTTATTGGCACTGACCATTCTTTCCCTCACAGGGTGCAGCCTGCTTTCCAATCAGACAGCATTACCGGATACTCATACGGAAGTGCCATCCCAATGGGCAATTTCGGTGCAGGGAGAATACAGCCCGGATCCATGGTGGCATAAATTTCATGATCAAAAGCTGAATCAGCTTATCCAGCAGGTTCTGAAGAACAATGACGATCTGGCACTGGCAACATTAACGCTGCGCAAGGCACGACTGAATGCCGGACTGACAGCCAGCGATCAGTATCCGCAACTCTCATCGACGACATCGGCATCCCGTAGCCGGGTACTGAATTCAGGCAGTGCTTCCACCAGTTATTCCGCCAATCTGTCGGTCAGTTATGAACTCGACCTGTGGGGACGGGTGTCTTCAGAAATCAATGCGGCGGAATGGAGCGCAATGGCAAGCGAACAGGATCGCGAAACCACGGCTCAATCGTTAGTCGCGACCACCGCTTCACTTTACTGGCAAATCGCCTACTTAAATGATCGCATCGAACTAAGCAGCCATAGTATCGATTATGCCCGCCAGACACTGGCTCTGACCCGGAAACAGTATCAGTCGGGCGCGGTATCCAGACTCAATGTATTAGAAGCCAGGCGCAGTCTGGCTGGTCAGGAAGCCAGCCACAGTGACCTGCTTCAGCAGCGCACAGAGGCCGGTAACTCACTGGCTCTGTTACTCGGTAAAGCGCCACAGAATAAGATTGAACTGATTGATAAACTACCCGACACCTCACTACCGAATGTCGCCGCAGGTATTCCAGCCGATATTCTGGCACGCCGGCCGGATGTAAAATCCGCATTATATGGCTTGCGTTCCGCACTGGCGGCGAATCAGGCAGCAACCTCGGCCTGGTTCCCGCAACTGGTATTAACCGGTTCAGTCGGCGATACCTCCGCCCAGTTAAGCCACCTTTTGTCCGATCCCGTCGGAACATTAGGCGCAAGTCTCACACTGCCTTTTTTACAATGGAATGAATACAAACTGAACAAAAAGCTTAGTGAAACCGATATTGAAAATGCCGTGATTACCTACCGGCAGACGCTCTATCGTGCATTTGAGGACGTCAATAATGCCCTTTCTGCACGAGAGCATTACCAGTATCAGGGGATTAAACTTGAAGAACAGCATCAGGCAGCACAAGATGCTGAACAAATTTATGCCAGTCAGTACCGGCATGGTGCGGTGAGTATCCAGAACTGGCTCGATGCACAGGAGACATTACGCTCCGCCAAAGAGAGCCTGCTGGAGAACCGCTACCATCGGTACAATATTCAGGCGACACTTTATCAGGCCCTTGGTGGTACTGACATGGCACCTCAAATCAATTAAACAGAGGCTCATTCCTGACGGCCACCTCAGGTGGCTGGTTTTACAAATAATTCACATTTAGTGTGAAACTTCGCTTGATTTAACTTTCAGTTTAAACGTATAAATACGCTCTGGATCACAAATAAAATATATCGCTATGGATACGTCAGTTTTATTGGTTTTTATCCCAACATTTTTCTTCGTCTCCGCTACACCCGGCATGTGTATGACACTGGCCCTTACTCTTGGAATGACCGTGGGGGTGCGTAAGAGTATGTATATGATGGCAGGTGAATTAATTGGTGTCGCAACAGTAGCCTGCGCAGCGATTATCGGTGTGGCCGCTATCCTGTTAAGCCACCCTCAGCTATTTCTGATCCTCAAAGGACTAGGTGCCACCTACCTGTTTTATCTCGGGGTACAAATGTGGCGTTCGCGTGGAAAATTAGCCGTCCCGGAGAATAGGGATGATAGCCGCCCGCAATCGTTCTATAGTCTGGCGAATCAGGGGTTTATCACAGCCATCGCCAATCCGAAAGGCTGGGCATTTTTTATTGCGCT
>JBNKRC010000089.1:0-8862 GCA_050296215.1 Vibrio sp.
TGACTGTGAGCCAGGTGCGAAGGCAGAATAAACATCGCTTCAATCAGGCTTACCGCCAGAGTCAGCATCAGGATAATCGGAATATAGCGCAGAATATCACCTAGTTTACCGGTTAAAAACATCAGAGGTCCCACCACCATCAGCGTGGTTGCAAATGAGGCCAGTACGCCGGGCAATACCTGACGGGTTCCCTCGACGGCCGCCTGAACCGGCGGCATACCGGCTTCGCGTTTGGCTGCGATATTTTCGGCAATAATCAGCGAGTCATCCATTAACAGACCGATCGCTACGATCAGACCCACCATGGTCATCATATTGATCGTATAGCCCAGACTGTGCATAACAAAAATGGCTCCGAGGAAGGAGACGGGAAGGCCCATGGTGACCCAAAAACTGAAGCGCAGGTTAAAAAACGCCCATAAAGCGGCAAATGCCAGTAATAACCCCTGTATCCCGTTACCGGTCAAAATGCGTAAGCGCTCCTGAATATTGACACTGACATCCTGAGTCAGAGTGAGCTTAACCCCTTCCGGTGCCAGTTGCTGCTCTTTACTGATCAGTCGTGCAACGGCTTCCCGAACTTTGAGCGTATCCTGATACTGGTTTTTGGAAACCTGTAGCAGGGCCGCCCGTTTCCCGTTAAACAGTAATTTTTCTTCTTCCAGACTGAAGCGTTGATCCACACTGGCAATATCACCTAACCGTAACTGAGCACTACCGTTAATCATCAGGTTTCTCAGTTGTTCGGCATAGCTGGCCTGCTGATCGAAACGAACACTAAACTGTTCCAGATCGTTGCTGGCTATCCCGGCGGGCATGCTCAGGTTTTCCTGCTGAATACGGTTGGTCAGATCGGCAATGCTCAGGCCATATTGTTTTAATTTCCGGTCAGACACCTGAACGTCGATTTCCTGACCGGAAAAGCCGCCGATGGTTACCTGAGCCACCAGCGGATCAGCTTTGAGTTTTTGTTTAAGATGACTGGCGTAAAGATAGAGATCCCGTTCCGACATCGGGCCGGTGACGGCAATACTGACGACGGAGGCAATACGGTCCAGTTTGGTTACCGTTGCCCGTTCGGCTCTGGCGGGAAAATCGCTGATCGCCTTGACCTGTTGTTGCACATCGTTAGTCAGAATATCGATATTCTGGCCCGGCTGAATTTCTACGTTGCCGATGGCGATATTCTCCTTGGCATCACAGGAGAACTCATTGACACCATCGAGCTGATCAATTGCATTTTCAAGAGGAATACAGATTTCATCCGCGACTTCCTGTGTGGATGCGCCGGGATAACTGACTTTAACTTCAATGTTCTGAGTTGGCGTGAGAGGAAAGGTATCTTTTTGCAGTTGCGGAAGAGCAAAAGCGCCAAGTAATAAAATTGCCGTCATCAGTACATTGGCTGCCGTCTTGTGACGGATGAAGTAATCAAGCATTATTCACCCTCCGCCTGTCTGATAATCCACTGAATCAGCGATTTGTCTTGCTGAGGCTTGAGTGTCATCCCTTCAACGGCAGGCTGAAGCTGACTGGCTACCACCATATCGCCCGGCTTGATACCGGACTTAATCACGGCTAACTGATTCTGAATAAAATCGACCTTCACCGGCTGAAACGCCAGCTTACCGTCTTTAATCAGATAGACTTTATTGTCATGCAATACATTGAGCGGCAGCAGCATCTTCTGTTTCAGTGTCGGGGCTTTTAAAGTGACTTTAACAAACGTATCGCGGATCAGTGGCGGCCTTTTACCCGGAGCGGCCTGCTGATAAGGCGCTTTCACCTGAACCACGATTGTCTGGCTTTGGGTTTGGGCATCAATCATGCCACCGGAACGGTCAACTTCAGCAGGCCAGGTGATTTTTCTGTCTGCAGCTTCAAGTTCTACCGTTGCGGTTAAGTCCTGATGCAGATTGCTGTTGAGCGGTTGTTGGGAGCTTTGCTGTCTGAGCGGGCGCATTTTTCCTAACGGAAACTGAGCTGACACTTCGGTGGCTGAAATGCCATCGGCTTCCAGTAGCGTTTCACCTTTACTGACGTAAGCGGCCAGATCAACATGTTTCGCGGTAGTCCGTATATCAAAAGGTGCCCGGATTTCTGTATGGCTGAGATCTCTCTTTGCCATTTCCAGTTCCACATTGAGTACCTGCTGATCAGCCAGATTAATCGCCTGTTCATTTTTCAGACTTTGTACCTGTTGTTTACTATTGAGTACCTCACGCAGAGCTCGATCTTTTTCTGTCTGGGAGAGATGTCCGGACTTAAATAACCGTTCGCTACGTGCGTACTCTTCCTTCTGCAAGGCGTCGTTTTTTTCCGCTATAGAGAGTGATTCAGCGGTGGTTTTGTTGTGTAATCTGGCGATATCCAGTTCGGCATTCAGCTTGGTAATGGTGAGCTGATAGGAAGAAGGATCAATCTGCAGCAGCCGTTCGCCCTGCTTAATAATTTCACCTGCTTTAAATTTATCGGAAACCCAGGTGACCCGCCCTTCGATTTCTGCCTGAGCCTGCCATTCGATTGCCGGCTGAGTCAGCCCGTAGCCGACGGCCGTTGGCTGAATATCCTGTAGTGTTACTTTAATCACCCTGACTACTTTTTTTCCTCCGGCATTGTCAGCCTTGGGTGGTTCCGCTTTCATTTTGGGCGCTAAAGCAAGCAGTAGTGCGCCGATGAGTAATGGCGGAAGAATTAAAGCACGCTGTTTCCAGTTGTATTTGGTCATCATATCGTCCTGTGATGGCATGAACACAACGTAAGGATAAGCTAATTTAGTGACTATTGAATGTTATATGAGACATATTTACTAATATTTACACTCCTGAGATCAGGGCAACGGATCCTAGCGTCTCAGTATTGGTAATTTATGGCCAAATACATTAACTAAGGCTCCTGATGCAATCAGGGCTCCGCCCAGATAGGTCCATGTCGACGGTATTTCACTGAAAATAAACACTCCGATTAATGTGGAAAAGATGATTTGTACGTAGGCGTAAGCTGAGGCTTTTCCGGCGGTGAGCGTTTTCATGGCTTTCGTCAGGCCAAGCTGACCGACCTGAGTAAAAATTCCGACAAGAACCAACATAAAAGTCAGCCCGGGATCAGGGCGGACAAAGTTATCGCCAATCAGGAGTAGTGACGTTGGCAGAGCGATCAGAGGGAAATAGAAAATAATTACCGAACTGTCTTCCGTCTGACTTAATTTTCTGACCACGATGTAAGCAAATGAACTTCCCAGTGCGCCGATTAACCCGATAAAAACGCTGAACAGCGGTAATTCAGCGGATGTCTGGTGAACAAATCCGGGCTGAACGATAGCGGCCAGGCCGCAAATTGACAGAACAATACAGAGAAAAGTGGTTAACTGAACCCGTTCTTTTAAAAAGATCACTGCCAGAACGGCAGTAAATACCGGATAGGTGTACTGGAGAATCGTCGCCTCTGCCAACGGAATCGTTGTAACTGTGTAGTAGACACACATCAGAGCAAAGGTTCCGATGGCCCCGCGCGTAAACAGTAATAATTTATGGTTGCCCCAGACCGAAATCCCCTTACGTTTGACATCCAGATAGCTAATGATCAGCGATACCAGTGCCCGGGCTGCAACGATTTCAAACACGGGAATACCATGGATGCTGACCCATTTTACGCAGGCTGACATCAGCGCGAAGCCGAGGGCGGAGATAAAGATAAATCTTACGCCAACAGGAAATAAAGAGACATTGTCAGATTCAGGGTGCATGTCGGAGATCGCCGGAGATGGTCAATGAGTTGCCTACTTTAACGCAGCGTTGTGTGATTGTCTTCACATTCCGGGGCTGTGGTGTGACTTTATCTTTTCTGTTTCATAACTGCTAATGCTGACAGAGTGCAACGGCCAGTTGGCCTAAAGCCAGGCCATTGTCACCGCAGGAATAGTTGTGATGTTCCAGAATCTGAATCTGGTTGTGCAACTCTTTTTTGAGCAAGGTTTTCAGTAACCGGTTGTGGAACACTCCCCCGGTCAGAACCAGATGGTGAATACCATAGCGGTCCCTGGCTCTGATGACCAGTTCAGCCAGTGCCTTAGCCAGTGCAGAATGGAACAGATAAGCCTTTTGTTCAGGAACTCCGTCGTGTTCAAGCCAGTTTTTCCAGAAGGAAGCCAGATCCAGAGTCATATCCTGAAGGGGGATTTCCGGCTCATTTTCGCAACTTACCGGGCTGTGCATTGCCAGCGCTTCTAGCTGACAGGCCGCCTGACCTTCGTATTCGGTTTCATCGACGGCGATGCCCAGTGAAGCGGCAACGGCATCAAACAGTCTGCCTGCTGAACGGACGGAGTGGCTGTTCAGCTGCCTCTGCATTGCGGTATCCAGCATGCGGATTGGTTTGTCCGGGAATAACTCTGCGAGTTGCGGCTCAGACAGAGAGGGGATAAAGGTTTTCAGATGAGCATGATAAGCACGCCATGGCTGACGGGCCACAAGATCACCGCCCACCAGAGTGACGGGAGGAAGTCCGCCGATAATCGTGAAATCATGGTAGTCCGCCACAAGCAGTTCACCGCCCCAGAATTCCGGCTGATGATCAGCGCTGAGATCACCGAAGCCCAAACCATCCAGAGCCAGCGCCAATACTTTGCCCTGATCCCGTCGCCAACCGTTTTCAATCAGACACCCGGCAGTATGGGCGTGATGATGCTGGACATAGGTGATCTTTTCGGTGCTGTCAGACCTGCGGCATGCATCCGCTAACCGGCGGCTGAAGTAACTGGGATGTCGGTCAGCGACATGATGGCGGATTTCCAGATGATAGAGTGACAGATAGTGCTGAATGGTCTCCTGATATTGTTGCTGAGTCTCGGTGTTGGAGAGATCACCCAGATATTGGCTAACAATAATCTGCCGTCCTTTACCGATGGCGAACGCGCTTTTCAGATCGCCGCCGTAGGCCAGGTAGCCATCCGCATCCGGAAAATCTTCAGGAAGTTCCAGCGCATCGGGAACCAGTCCGCGCGAGCGGCGCAAAACTTCAATCTGGCCGTTATCCTCTACCCGCAGCAGTGAGTCGTCACAGCGCTGCATGATATCGCGGTTATGCAGGACAAACAGATCGGCCAGCAGATTTAACTCTTTAAGCGCCATATCATTATCAATAGCAGGCGGAAGTCCGCTGCCGTTGGCGGAGGTCATCACCATCGGCCCGGCAAATGCTCCGGCAATCAGATGTTGCAGCGGATTGGAGGGGAGTTGTACTCCAATCTCCGCCAGATGCGGAGCGATATTGTCCGCCAGACGGTTGGTGTGTTTTTTCTGCAGCAGCACTATGGGGGCAATCCGGCCTGTCAGCAGTTCCCGTTGCTGTGCAGTGCAGAATGCGATTTGCTGTACGGCGTCAATATCCCGGACCATCACCGCCAGCGGCTTATACTGACGGCGCTTGCGGTTTCTCAGTTGCTGAACTGCGGCATGGTTTCCGGCATCGCAGGCAAGGTGAAAACCGCCGACAGACTTAATCGCCACGATTTGTCCCTGTTTAAGCGCATTCACCGTCAGATCCAGCCAGTCGCCATGCAATGGTTCTCCCTGATCGTTAAGCAGAGTCACCATCGGCCCGCACTGGGCGCAGGCGACGGGCTGGGCATGATAACGCCGGTCTGCCGGTGAGGTGTATTCCGCTGTACAGGCATCACACAGCGGAAAGCAACTCATCACTGTTTCGGGCCGGTCATAAGGCAGTGATTTGATAATGGTAAACCTTGGCCCGCAGTGAGTACAGTTGATAAAATGGTAGTGATATCTGCGGTTATTACGGTCATTCAGTTCTGCCAGACATTCCGCACAGGTTGCGGCATCGGGAACGACCTGAGTATCCATGGCGGTGGATTTTGATTCGGCAATGGTGAAACTGTCCGGGGGTGTTTGCCAGATAAAATCGGTCACCGACTGGGAATCGATTCTTGCCAGCGGCGGCAGTTCTGCCGTCAGGAGCTTTTGGAACATGGCAAGCCGATCGCTTTCCGCCAGACGGATCAACACTCCTTCACCGTCGTTAAGTACTTCGCCGGTCAGGTTAAGCTGATGAGCAAGCTGCCAGACAAAGGGACGAAATCCGACTCCCTGCACTTTGCCTTTTACTCTGATAGCCGAGCCTTTTAACTTCATCTTGCTGCTTCACTTATATCCTATTTTTCCTGGTAATGGATGACATTAACAGATCCGTGGCATGGGCTCGCCGGACGGGAGATCCAGCCAGCGGTGTCCGCCGAAGGTGTTTTTCATTGTCACTTGTTTGCTGGCGTTGACTTCGCCGATGATGGCTGCACCGGTTCCGCCCGGAATTTGCTGTAATGCGGTCAGGGCAGCGGCAGCCTCCTGCGCGGCAACAATCGCAATCAGTTTGCCTTCATTGGCAAAGTTAATTGCTTCCAGCCCCAGCAGTTCACAAATTCCGCGAACTTCTGGCGTTACCGGGAGAGCGGCTTCATCTAACTGAAATCCGCAGCCGGAGATAGTGGCAAACTCATGCAATATGGCGTTCACCCCTCCACGGGTCGCATCTCTGAGTGCTTTGACTCCTTTAATCGGCAGCAGTGCTTCCACAAGGGGATACAGGTGCCGGCAATCGCTTTGCAGTTGACCGGTGAATCCTAACCCTTCACGCAGGTTGAGAATGGTGGCGCCGTGATCGCCGAGCGTGCCGGACACGATGATCTTATCGCCCGGCTCAATCTGGACGGCTCCCCACTGGATATGGTGCGGAATGACTCCGATTCCGCTGGTATTGATAAACAGTTTGTCGGCCGAACCTTTCGGCACCACTTTGGTATCACCGGTCACGATTTGGATCCCGGCTTCAGCAGCCGCGCTTGCCATTGAGCTGACAATTTGCTCCAGAACGGCAACGGCCAGTCCTTCTTCGATGATAAAACCACAGGAAAGAAACACCGGTTTCGCGCCGCTCATTGCAACGTCGTTGGCAGTTCCGCATACGGCCAGCTTGCCTATGTCACCGCCGGGGAAAATAAGCGGATCAATCACATAGGAATCGGTTGAGTAGGCAAGATGCCCGCCGGACATCGCCAGTTGTCCGATAGGAATTCTGGCCTGATCTTCCTGCTGACCAAGAATAGGATTGGAGAAATAGCGGATAAAGAGACCGTCAATCAGTTGCTGCATGGCTTTTCCGCCACTTCCGTGCGCAAGGGTTATGCGGTCAGTCATCGGGTATTCTCCTTTTTTAATCCGGATTGCGGTTGTAATGGTAATACGCGGCGCAGGCTCCCTCGGATGAAACCATCAGCGCGCCGACTGCATTTTCCGGTGTGCACTGTTTGCCGAACAACGGACAGTCGGTAGGCTTGCCGCGTCCGGCCAGGATATCTCCGCAACGGCTCTGTTCCGGATCGTTATTACTGATGATATCCGGATGAAACCAGGCTTCGGCATCGAAATCCCGGTAGTTATCGGTCAGGCGGATACCGGAACCTTCGATGATACCCAACCCCCGCCATTCGCTTTCAGCTTTGGTGGTAAATACGTCAGCCATGGCTTTCAGCGCATTCGTGTTACCTTCGGTGGCGACCACGCGTGAATACTGGTTTTCGATCTCGCAGCGCTGCTCTTTCACCTGACGGATAAGCATCAGCAGGGCCTGAAGCATATCCAGCGGTTCGAATCCGGTTACCACACCTGGCTTATGAAAATCATCCACAAGCGGCTGGTATGGCTTGGTGCCGATAATCATGGACAGGTGACCGGGGAGTAAAAAGCCATCAATCCGGACATCGTCCTGATTCAGCAGCGCCGTCAGGGTTGGCATGATGGTAATGTGCTGACAGAACAGCCGGAAATTTTTTATTTGTTTTCGCTTCGCCATCAGCACCGTCATGGCGGTCGCAGGCATGGTTGTCTCAAACCCCAGAGCGAAAAACACCACCTGCTTGTCCGGGTTTTGTTCGGCCAGTTGCAGGGCATCCATCGGCGAATAGACCATCCGAACATCACAGCCTTTGGCTCTGGCATCAGACAGCGAGCCATCGGAGCCGGGCACCCGCATCGCATCACCGAAGGTACAGAGAATCGTATCCGGCTGCTGAGCAATGGCAATACACTGATCCAGGCGTGCTTTAGGCAGTACACAAACCGGGCAGCCGGGGCCGTGAACAAACTCAATATCCTCAGGCAACAGTTGTACAATGCCGTACTTAAACAGAGTGTGGGTATGTCCGCCACACACCTCCATGATCTGCAATGGTTTCTGTTGGGGAGGAATGGCGGCCAGAAGCGTTTTTATATTCGCGACAACGGCGTCTGCCAGTCCGGGATCGCGGAACTCGTCAACATAATCCATTATTCGTCTCCCGCCGCTGTTCCGGATGGCGCGTCATATTGCAGGCGCTGACTGAAATCATCGGTTTCGTGTTCCAGCGCCTGCATTGCTTCCAGGGCTGACAGAGTCGCTCTGGCCTGCGCTTCATCAATGACACACATGGCAAATCCGACATGAACCAGTACCCAGTGATTAAGCAGATCTTCCGTTGCTCCCTGTACCACACAGGCAAGATTTACCTCGCGGCGGATGCCGTTCACTTCAACGAGACCCAAGGTTTCGTCTGCATTGGTAATCTCGACCACTTTTCCGGGGATTCCCAGACACATCGGTCAGCAACTCCTTAACCAGTCGAGCCATTCCTGCATTCCCACTCCGGTGGTGGCAGAGATCAGCATTGGTTTGATACCGGGATTAATTCGTTTGGCATTTTCGATACAGGTACCGAGATCGAAGTTGAGATAGGGGAGCAGATCAACCTTATTAATCAGCATCAGATCGGCCTTGGCAAAAATATCCGGATATTTAAGCGGCTTATCTTCCCCT
>JBNKRC010000090.1:0-8844 GCA_050296215.1 Vibrio sp.
GCTTTGATAGGATTGCTGAGTCGGTAGCACCGCTCCGACTCGGATATTATATGGGCTGAGTTCCTTGGCCCAGCTCTGAGTAAAACCGGAGATCATAGACGCAGAATCGTCGAAACCTTTGCCTTTCGATTTATCTGAATTAGTGACAACATTGATAATCACCCCATCTTTTTGCTGAGCCCGCATTCTTTCCGATCCCATCTGCACAAATGAAAACAGAGTTGATGCCATATTGGCTATGTTATAGGTGAAGAGTTCTATCGGGCTGTCATCTGTGATCGATGGCAGAGGCTGTGTATTCCAGTTATTGATCAGAATATCCGGGGCTTGCTGATACTTTTGCTCAACAAAATTGAGGATGTCACTAATTGACTGGTGTTTATAGCTCTCAACATAGATGTAGTGGACGTTGTTTGATATGGCTTTGCAACGTTGGTAAGTTTCAACTAACGCCTGATAGTGATGGTCAACCAGAATTACCTTTGCTCCAAAAAGCACGAATCGTTCAGCTAAAGCGCTTCCTAGCACCGAGCCTGCTGAAGTTATAACAATAACTGAATTATTAATATGCATCGACTCATACCCTCATATTTATTTTAATATTTTACTGAGTGAATAAACCTAGAATGGTCGAATAGTCGGGGATGGAGTGTGAATACCCTCAAAATATATGAACAGTGCCCGAACTATGTGTTGGTTTCTTGGCACATTTCACAAACTTCAGAGTAGGATGTCGGCAGTTTTCAGCAAAACAGTGCTGTGCCTGCCCATTTGGAGTCATTGGGTTAGATTAAATATAAAGCTGAGTCTGAATCTGACTTTGACGTTGGTTGACGACTAAAGAATGATATAACTGATAGTCAAAATTACGTCGATTACTATTGTTTTCGTCAAGTTCGCGGCGCTGGTGACCCGATAGGTTATGGTAAACCTCTTCAGGTAAATTATGGGTTTGTTCCGGAAGGTAGGTAAGGGCATCTGGAGCCAGACAGCTCTGCAATTTTGCTGCAACCATACCTCCGTTGTTAAATTGCGCAGCAATTTCTATTCCCCGGAGATAACTTTCCTGATTACTCTGAAGCTGCTGTTCCTGTGGTAGTAAAAACTGTTCACGAAGGTCTGAAGGGACGGCCTCCTCAACCTGATCGACTGCGGTATGGTCACGTACATCCTGAGATAGCATGGCTAACAACAAAGCAAAGTCAGCCCGGCGATTGTCATGAACGGCCCTGCCAACGCTCTGACCACATTGCAGTTCATTAATTAAATTAGCTCTGTCTAGTGTGTGTATTGACATATTTCCTCAGAGAACCTTAATCATAGCGGCGGGGAATAGCAAAACTTTAGTGGAAGCTGAGTGTTTTTCTGTGGTTAGCACGGATTGGCCGGAGGAACGGACATAAAAAAACCAGCATGGCTGCTGGTTTTTTCGATTTACAGTAACTGTAAATTACTTAGCTAAATTTTCTGCTACGAAATCCCAGTTAACCAGTGCCCAGAAACCTGTCAGGTAATCAGGACGGGCATTGCGGTAGTCGATGTAGTATGCGTGTTCCCACAAGTCTACTGTCAGCAGTGGTGTTACGCCATCTTCAGTAATTGGTGTTCCAGCGTTCGAAGTATTTACGATAGCCAGTGAACCATCAGCATTTTTTACCAGCCAGGTCCATGATGAACCAAAGTTATTAACTGCTGAATCGTTGAATTTTGCTTTAAATTCTTCAAAAGAACCAAATGCAGCTGTAATAGCGTCGGCTACTGCGCCTGTTGGTTCACCGCCACCGTTTGGTGACAGGCAATTCCAGTAAAATGTGTGGTTCCATACTTGAGCTGCGTTGTTGAAGATACCGCCTGTTGAAGTTTTGATGATCTCTTCAAGCGTTTTTCCTTCGAATTCTGTACCAGGAATCAGGCCATTAAGCTTAACCACATAAGTGTTATGGTGTTTGCCATGGTGGAAGTCTAATGTTTCTGCTGAGATATGTGGCTCTAGTGCATCTTTTGCATAAGGAAGAGCTGGTAGTTCAAATGCCATTACTCGATTCTCCGTTGTTAGAAAGAATGTTTTCTTTCGGTTGCTTCCAATGTTTTTTTGTTTTTCGTCGGTACGACTGACTTGTTTTTATTTTAGCAAGTTTTTACTTTATTAAAAGCCCAAATGTGAAAAATATTCTTTGCGAATCAATCTCACTCTAAGTCATACTAAAGGCGTATTAGGATGAGTAGCCTCGGTTTTGTATACAAACAAGGGTTCAAATCAACTAATAACCATAATAATGTTGGGCTTTTTATTCCCTGATTATGTTTTAGAATGTGCCGACATTGCTTTAAGTCTGAAGAGGAAGTCATGGAAACTATCGATAAAATTAAACAGCAGATCGCGGAAAATCCGATTCTGCTGTATATGAAAGGCTCCCCAAAACTACCAAGTTGTGGGTTTTCATCTCAGGCGTCACAAGCGTTAATGGCTTGTGGCGAAAAATTTGCCTATGTAGACATCCTGCAAAACCCGGATATCCGTGCGGAGCTGCCGGCTTATGCTCAATGGCCGACCTTCCCGCAATTATGGATTGAAGGCGAGCTTGTCGGCGGTTGTGACATCATTCTGGAAATGTTCCAGAAAGGGGAGCTACAGCCACTCATTAAAGAAGCTGCGGCACGTAACGCAACAGAAGAATAACTTCTATAAATTTATTCTGTGAATTGATATGTTAGGGCCACGATTTACGTGGCCCTGTTTTTATCTGATGCCTAGATTATTTATTGCCGAAAAGCCCAGCTTAGCCCGGGCAATTGCAGATGCACTGCCTAAACCTCATACCCGTGGGCAAGGTTCAATTCGCTGTGCTAATGGCGATGTTATTACCTGGTGTATCGGTCACCTGCTCGAACAGGTTGAACCTGATGCCTATGATGCCCGCTATAAAACCTGGCGGCTGGAAGATTTGCCGATTATTCCTCAGCAATGGCAGCTCAGGCCCAGAAAGTCGGCAAGCGCTCAGCTCAACGTCGTAAAAAAGTTGCTTAAAGAACCCTTTGACGTGGTGCATGCCGGAGACCCGGACCGCGAAGGGCAATTGCTGGTCGATGAGGTGATTGATTATTGTAAACTGAGTAAAACCCGACGCGATCAGGTACAACGGTTACTCATCAGCGATCTTAACTTAAGTGCGGTAAAACGCGCATTGCAGGCTATGCGGAGTAACCGCGATTTTATTCCTTTGTCGGTCTCTGCATTGGCCCGTTCCCGGGCCGACTGGCTTTATGGTATGAATATGTCCCGTGCCTATACGTTGTTAGGCAAGCGGGCCGGTTATCAGGGAGTTCTGTCAGTCGGACGGGTCCAGACTCCGGTTTTAGGTCTGGTTGTCCGGCGCGATGAAGAGATAGAAAATTTTGTCCCCCGTGATTATTTCACCCTGCATGCATTGATTCCGTATCAGCCAGATACCGGCGAAGCGTTTGATATCCGGGCCCGATGGAAACCGAGTGAGGCATGTCAGCCCTGGCAGGACGAAGACGGGCGGGTATTACATCGCAAGTTGGTTGAAAATGTTGCCGGTCGTATTGCCGGACAACCGGCCATCGTTAAGGAGTCCGAACAGAAGAATACAAAAACGGCACCACCTTTGCCTTATTCATTGTCTGCACTTCAGATTGATGCCGCCAGACGCTTTACCATGAGTGCCCAGCAGGTTCTTGATATCTGTCAGTCTCTTTATGAGCGACATAAGCTGATCACTTATCCCCGTTCGGATTCGCGCCATTTGCCGCAGGAACACTGGCATCAGGCCATAGATATCGGTCAGGCGATTGCGACCAACATAAAGGAACTGAAATCGGGTGTTGAGGGGGCTGATTATTCGCTAAAGTCAAAAGCATGGAATGATGCTAAGGTAGATGCTCACCATGCAATCATCCCCACGCCCAAAGCTTCATCATCTGAGAAATTAAGTGACGATGAATACAAAATTTACCGTTTAATTGCCACCCAGTATCTGATGCAGTTTTATTCGGCGGCAATTTATGCTGAATCAAAACTGATTTTTGATATTGCCGGAGGGGTCTTTGTTGCTTCCGGACGCTCACTGGTCAGTTCCGGATGGAAAGTGTTGTCTGGTGCTAAAGAAGAACAGGAAGAGGGGGTGGATAATGTTCCGCCATTATCCGTCGGGACGGAACTGGTGTGCCGTGAAGGTGAAATTAAAGATTGCAAAACAGAGCCGCCGCGCCCTTTTACTGAAGCGACATTACTGAGGGCTATGACAGGGATTGCCCGCTTTGTCGAAGATAAAAGCCTGAAAAAAATATTACGCGAAACTGATGGTATCGGAACTGAAGCAACTCGTGCCGGCATTATTGATACACTGATTAAACGCCAGTTGTTGCTCCGGGAAGGTAAGCAGATCCGCAGCAGCAGTGCCGGACGAGGTTTGATTAATGCATTGCCAAGCCAGTCGACCTTTCCTGATATGACGGCAATCTGGGAATCTCAGTTACAGGGTATGGCTGAAAAAACACAATCTTATCAGCCTTTCATCAGTAAACTGGTGGACGATGTAACTTCACTGGTTGAGCAGGTGAAAGTGTCGCCTGTCCCGCAATCATTACAGCAGTTGCCACCCGGTCAGCCGGTAAAAAGCAGAAAAACTTTTCGGCGTAAAAAGGCTGCTCCCCGGGATAAAAAGCAGTAAATTGGAATCGTATTATTGGTGTTGATTGAGCAGCAAAATAAATTCGTCCCAACTGACAGGTTTGGATAACAGGTAGCCCTGGGCACTTTTACATCCCAGATTAGTTACGTAATTCAGCTGGTGTTCGGTCTCTATACCTTCGGCCACGACATCCAGATTATAGATGGTGGCAAGCTCAATAATGATATCTACCAGAGGTTTTTTCGCTGTTATCTGGGTATCAATGAGTCCGATAAAGCTTCTGTCGATCTTAAGTGTATCCACCGGATAATGCTGTAACTGGCTGAACGCCGTATAACCGGTACCAAAGTCATCTAAAGCAAGCTTAACACCGAGAGATTTGATTTCCTGGAGACGCTGGCCGATTTGTGAATCGTTTCTGACTAAACAGGTTTCCGTGATTTCAAGCTCAACCTGACTGACCGGAATGGCGTGTTTTTCTATGAGTTTTTTTACTTCCGGGGCAAAGTTTTCATTTTTCAGTTGCCAGGATGAAATATTGATAGCCATGGTTCCGCTGAAACCGTGTTGTTTAATCAGGTTTCGGAGATGTGTCAGCGCCTGGTCTATGACCCATAAATCAATTCCTCTGATTATGCCGGTTGCTTCGGCAACCGGGATATATTCATCAGGTGTTGTGGCTTTCAATACCTCATTTTCGGAACGAATAAGTACTTCCACACCATCAATTTTCCGACTCTGACATTGGTATGTCGGCATAAAGACCAGATAAAACTGATCTTCGTTTAATGCGGTACGCAAATTTTCGGACAAGACTTTAAAACGTTTCAGCTCTTCTTCCATGCTGGGAGAATAGAACTGATACCCATTTTTGTCTCCGCGTTTAACCTCATACATTGCGGCATCCGCCTGGTGCATCAGAGAGTCGGCTGTGGTGGCATCGTCTGGTGCCACGGCGATACCAATGCTGACCTGAATATCATGATGAATATTATCGGTGGTAATGCCTGCCTGACAGCTGTCCAGGACTCGCTGCGCGATATTGGAAATAATATCGACCCCCGGTGCATGAGGCAGAATCACAGCGAATTCATCACCGGCAATCCGGGCTATATCACTGTACATACTGGGTTTGACGATAATGTCTGACTGGCGAAAACTATTCGCCAGAATTTTAGAAAATTCAATTAAAAGCATATCACCGGTGTGGTGACCATAGGTGTCATTGACGCCTTTAAAGTTATCCAAATCAATAAAGAACAGAGCACAACGATTGGAATATGTAATAGCATCGTTTATTGCCCGTACTAAAGCGGCACTGAATACGCTGCGGTTAGCTAGTCCGGTCAGCGAATCGCGCCGGGCCAGATTATTCAGATCTTCGAGTAACCTTATATAGTTATTGTTTAATGATGATACTTCATCATCAGAATCCAGTCTGCTTAGAGCTGATTCATCACCATCGATCGCTTTTGCTACCTGAGTTGTCAGATTTTCGATGGGGTGAATGACCTGTTTCTTGATTAAACGCTTCAGCAGGTAAAAACAGATCAGGGTTACGTTGATCACTAAACTAACGATGGCGACAATATAGGGATTTAACATGACCCAAAGTTGTTTTTCCGGTAATTCTATCGAAATTTGACCATAGGAACTGATTGCATGTAATAACAGTTCTTCCGGCATTTCGAAACGGATATTGTGTGGGGTTCCGCTGCTGACCAGTTCGTTTGACGGTTTTATTTTTAAATCCGCCAGTGAGCCAAATGCATATTTTACTGTGGCGCTGTAGGTATCCTGAATATTTATGATTGTCGAAAATTTGGCTGTGAAGATACGTGAATTATAGGAAAAGACATCATCATATATGGATTGTTCCGGAGAAAATGTCCTGAATACGTTGAGCTTTATTTCTGTATCTGAAATCGATTCCAACTGAAAACTTGTCGGATTTATGGTTGAGGAATGCCCGACGGTGAGCTGGTTTTTAAACAACATCAGGTGACGGGTTATAGCTGGATCGCTTTGGCTTTCCGCAAAGGGGTCCTGACTATCATAGTAAAAAACAACATTACCGCTGCTGTCGGTGATTTCAAGTTGAATGTCACGGGCATTAGCGGCACTGATATTGCTGATAAAGCGGATTAACTGGCGCTCGGCATTATAGATTTCAAATTCTCTGCCGTTGCCGTTCAGATACCGGGTGACGTCCGCATTATTCAGAAACTGCTTTTCCAGACTGTCTATTTCATCAAACTGATTTTCGATAGAGCGGAGTATGTAATCTGCGTTGTATTCCAGTTTCCCTGCCAGTGATTCGAGAACAATACTTTTTTGGGAATAATAGGAGATGATCCCGGCAATAATAAAGATAGTAGAGATCACCGGGAGAATGATGTAATTGATTTTTTTAGATAATTTCAAATGATCAACTCCGATTACTCTTTGTTAATAATGCTTAAAATCCGGCTGCGGGATTGCAGCCCTTCCAGGCTGGGTTCCACATAAGGAAAACTTGCGTCCAGTGCGGATTGATCCGGAAATAATTCTTTGTCGTTAAGGTATTCGTCACTGACGAATTTCAATGCCGCCTTATTTGTGGTTGCTGTCCATACCTCATCGGCATTTTTGGCGGCAATTTCCGGCTGGTTAATAAAATTCAAAAACGCCAGAGTAGCTTCAGATGGTGGATGTGAAGCAAGTGAAGCAAAGCATTCATACCACAATAAAGACCCTTCATCAGGCAGGACATATTGCCAGTCATGAAAGCCGGTGACCTCATTTAAAATACTGGTTTCACCGGAATAGGTGAGTGCTAAATCAATATCGCTTGCCTCCCGGTGCTCCATCACATAGGTCAGAGTATTACGGAACGCCTTTATTTTCGGTTTTGCGGATTTAAGCAGTAGATAGGCTTCTTTCAGAGTTTTTTTATCATCAGTAAATGGGTTCTGTTTTAGTGCAAGTAATGCCGCGCCTACCGTGTCAATATCATCTAAAGGCAGGGTGATTTTTCCGTAGTGGGCCGGTGACGGAAAAAACAGTTCGTTCCAGCTATGAACAGGGTGGTCAAACTGGCTGGCCCGGTATGAGATCCCCATTGTTCCCCAGGTATAAGGAATTCCTGCTTTACCGCATGCCTGAACTGCTTGCGGGCTGATATGAATGCGATTCGGAATGGAATCTGAACGGTAATCATGCATCAGTCCATTTTGCGCCATTGATCGCAGAGTCATGCTGTCAACGATGATCAGATCATATATCTCAGCACGCCCACTGGAAACGACTTCGTCCCTTAGGTGCTCGTTTTCAAAGTATACCTGCTTAACGGTATGGCCGGTCTGCTTTTCAAACTGAGCGATAACCGCTGGAGACAGGTACTCTTCCCAGGTGTAAATTCGGATTTCTTCGGCTAAGGTGGTGAATGACATGAATAAAATGCCGAGCAGAGAAAAGTGTAGCCGGGAAAAAATGGGCATGGGATGATCATCATGTTTGTAAGAACGATGTGACTAGTCTAATGAATAAATGTGGTAAGGAATAGTAGATCATTGAGGTTAGTGAATATGAATCACGGGATTAGCGTTATTCATTGGATAAATGGATGGTAATATTACTACTGTCCTCGAACCACCCGTGGCAGAATCAGCGGCCATGGGCGAGTGTTGTCGATAGCGAAAATCGACGCGCTTATTAGTCGTGGATTTTAACGCCAAGGCAACCGCGGACAAATTCAGGGTTAAAGTGTTTAACCGCTTAGCCAACGTAGCCTAAGTCAAGTGAGTTAATTTGTTCCATCTCGGCATCAGTCAGCGAAAAGTCCCAGATCGCGAAGTTTTCTTCAATACGTTCTTTATGCGTTGACTTTGGAACCACAGTTACGCCTCGTTGCACGTTCCAGCGTAAAATAACCTGAGCAATGGTTTTACCGTGTGCCGAAGCTATCCTCTGAAGCATCACATCTTCAAAAGGTTTATATCTGCCGCCACCCAATGGTGCCCAGGCTTCAGGCTGTGCAAAATAAGGATGCAGCTCAACCTGGTTCTCCATAGGCTTAATTTTTACGGTTTCGCAGAAATTAGCCAGTACATGAGCATAGAAGTTAGAAACCCCAATCGCTTTTAACTTACCTGCTTGGTGGTTATTACTTAATACAGTGTATTCCACTGTAGAGTCTCTCCGCCATGAT
>JBNKRC010000091.1:0-8819 GCA_050296215.1 Vibrio sp.
GTTGAAGGACAAGACTTTCAGATAGTTCCAGCCGAATAACAAAACCTGTTGGTCATCGGTCTGCCAGGCAAGAAAAGTACGGGCGAACTGCCATAAAAATAACGAAATAAGCAGTGCTATTAAGATGCAAAGCACTATCCCGGTTGATAAAGTATGCCTGGCCTCGCGGAGGTTTTGTTCACCTTTGCGGATGGAAGTGAGCGATCCGGTTCCGACACCGATCATCAGACCGACACCGGTACAGATACCTGTCATAACCCAAGCGATGTTAATCGCAGCCAGACCACTGCTACCGACATACTGACCAATAAAAATACCATCTATTATCTGATATAGCCCATTCACCAGCATGGCAGCAATGGTTGGCACGGTATAACGGAAATAGCGCCTGTAAATAGAATCCTGCATACAAGATGCTCTTCAAATTGACAGATAGAAAATCAGAGACTGCGATCAGTTCTGACGATCAGATGAAGATGAATCGTTTTTCACTTTCTGATAAATATTATCTAACTCTAAAAATGCATATCGGTGTTCAACAAACTCAAACACATTAAAAGCAATCGCCAGATTAAACAGTGAAACCGCCTCGGCGTAATGCCCTTCCATTTCATACCGTTTACCCAGATAAAAATACACTTCCGTCAGCCGTTCAGCCAATAGCGTGTTGTCCCGGGTACTTTGGCTTACCCTGTGAAAAATTTCTGTATCACTAATATCACTGAGCAGCATTTCAACCAGATTCCAGCTCCATTCGCCATCGGCATACTCATTAAAAGCCAGACGCAAATTCTTCTCGGCGGTTTCCTGACTCAGCTTACTTTCAATGAAGTAACGCCAGATATAAGCAAAGGAATCATCGGATTCATGTTGCTGAAATTTATTAATTTCATCCAACGCGACAGCAATCCGGTTGCCATAATAAAGCGCTATCGCCTGATTACGCAAAGCATAAGAATTATCAGGGTCCAATTCCAGACTGGATCCGAACGCTTCATAAGCCGAATCATAATCCCCTACTTCAGTAAAATAGACGCCAAGCATATTAAAAACTTCCGGCTGCATGGGATTAAAACGTAAAGACTGTTCAAAATCGAGGCGTGCTAAATCACGTAAACCAAGTAAATCGTAGTTATTACCTCGTTCAAAATAAATTTTTGCCCGAAGATCATCAGAAAGGTCTTCTCTGGATAACAACTGGCTTAAACGGACAAGCTGAACTTCCTGATCAACTTCAGCCTGAAGAGGACGTGCCATCGGAGGAAAAACCCAGGCAGGCTTTTGTAAAGACGAACAACCAACTGACAATGAAACTCCGGCAATAACGAATGCCGCTTTAATCCAATTCAAATCAAACTCCTGTTTATGCCCGTACATTCTCGCAGCATGAATGGCGATCACTATAACCTTATATACTAACTAATACTAATGCCGATTACGTTAAATTATAAAAACAAAACAGGCGCTTAAGAGATGATTGGTATAACGCTTCCCGTGGATAAAAAAAGGGGAGCCTTTCCGGCTCCCCTTCTTTTATCCATTTTTCGTTGCAGAAGACTTATTCCGCATCAGTTGCAGGTTGTGCAGCCGCATCTTCAGCAGGCTTCTCTACCGCTTCTTTCATGCTCAGACGTACACGGCCCTGACGGTCGATTTCAAGTACTTTAACCTGAACTTCCTGACCTTCAGTCAGGTAATCTGATACTTTCTCAACGCGTTTATCGGCGATTTGAGAGATATGAACTAGACCATCTTTACCAGGAAGAATCGTAACGAAAGCGCCGAAATCAGCCAGACGAGCAACTTTACCGGTATAGATACGGCCCACTTCAACTTCAGCAGTAATTTCTTCAATACGACGAATCGCTTCTTTAGCTGCTTTGCCTTCTGTTGCAGCGATCTTGATCGTACCGTCGTCATCGATTTCGATAGTTGTGCCGGTTTCTTCTGTCAGTGCACGGATAACAGCGCCACCTTTACCGATAACGTCTTTGATCTTTTCAGAGCTGATCTTCATTGTGTAGATGCGAGGAGCATATTCAGAGATCTCTTCACGAGCACCAGAAATTGCCTGATCCATCACAGATAGAATATGCAGACGGGCACCTTTAGCCTGGTTAAGTGCGATCTGCATGATCTCTTTAGTAATACCTTCGATCTTAATATCCATCTGTAGTGCAGTAACACCGGTAGAAGTACCTGCTACTTTAAAGTCCATATCACCCAGGTGATCTTCATCGCCAAGAATGTCAGAAAGAACCACGAAATCATCCTGCTCTTTCACCAGACCCATTGCGATACCGGCAACCGATGCTTTGATTGGCACACCTGCATCCATCAGAGCCAGTGATGAACCACAAACAGAAGCCATTGAAGACGAACCGTTTGATTCAGTGATTTCAGATACCACACGTACTGTGTACGGGAACTCTTCCGGAGATGGCATTACTGCGGCAATACCACGTTTAGCCAGACGACCGTGGCCGATTTCACGACGTTTCGGAGAACCGACAAAACCAGTTTCACCCACACAGTATGGAGGGAAGTTGTAGTGAAGAAGGAAGTAATCTTTCTTCTCACCGGTCAGTTCATCAATGATTTGCGCATCACGCTGAGTACCCAGTGTTGCAGTAACAATCGCCTGAGTTTCACCGCGAGTGAACAGCGAAGAACCGTGAACGCGAGGAAGAACACCAGTACGAACATCCAGCGCACGAACCATGTCTTTTTCACGGCCGTCAATACGCGGAGCGCCAGACAGGATACGACTACGTACCACTGTTTTTTCCAGTGAGTGAAGCATTTCCTTCAGCTCGTTGACGTCAAGTTCTTCATCTTTCGCCAGTAATGCTTCAACAACGTCATTCTTGATTTCGCCAACCTGAGCATAACGAGCCATCTTTTCAGTAATTTGGTATGCTTCAACCAGACGAGCTTCAGCAAGCTCTGCTACCTGAGCTTTCAGGCTTGCATTTTCAACCGGAGCAACCCATTCCCATGCTGGTGTAGCCACATCTGCTGCAAATTCTTTAATCGCATTGATTACCGCTTGTTGTTGGTCGTGACCATAAACAACCGCTGCAAGCATCTCTTCTTCAGTCAGAATGTCAGCTTCAGATTCCACCATTAATACTGCGTTTTGCGTACCCGCTACAACAAGGTCCAGACGAGACTGAGTAAGCTCTGTCTGACTTGGGTTCAGTACCAATTGTCCATCAATGTGACCTACGCGGGCCGCTGCGATTGGACCATTGAACGGAATACCGGAAATGGCTAGTGCAGCAGAGGTACCAATCATCGCAGGGATGTCTGGTTGTACATCAGGGTTAACGGCCATTACCGTTACAATAATTTGAACTTCGTTAGTGAAACCTTCCGGGAACAGAGGTCGGATCGGGCGGTCAATAAGACGCGCAGTCAGTGTTTCACCTTCAGATGGGCGGCCTTCACGCTTGAAGAAACCGCCAGGAATTTTACCTGCTGCGTAGGTACGCTCCTGGTAGTTTACTGTGAGAGGGAAAAAATCCTGACCTTCAACCGCTTCTTTTTTACCCACTACAGATACGAATACCGAAGTATCATCCATAGTTACCATTACAGCGGCAGTAGCCTGACGGGCAATAACACCTGTTTCTAAAGTAACGGTGTGATTACCGTATTGAAATGTCTTAACGACTGGTTTTTCGAACATTAATATTTCCTTTTCCGGAACACTCCGGATTGTCATTATCAATACTCAGAACATTACTAATCGCGACTAGTAAAAAGATTTTTTAATAAAACCCTTTTTAATAGCCGCGACCTGCTGGCCGACTTCGGTGACTGTAATGCTAAGAGTCTGTTTGTCTTCAACCACAACAGTTAAAGACGGGCGTTAGTATAAACTAGTAAGCCCCTAATATGCCAAGTTTAGGCATCAAAAAAGGGGCATAAAGCCCCTTTTTCTTAAAATCCGGATCTTAGCGACGTAGGCCTAGACGTTGGATTAGAGTGTGGTAACGATCTAGATCTTTACCTTTCAGGTAGTCTAGAAGTTTACGACGGCTTGAAACCATACGTAGAAGACCACGACGGCTGTGGTGATCGCCTTTGTGCTCTTTGAAGTGACCTTGTAGGTGGTTGATAGAAGCAGTTAGTAGTGCTACTTGTACTTCTGGTGAACCAGTGTCGCCTTCGCCACGTGCGTATTCAGCAACGATTGCTGCTTTAGTTTCTGCATTCAGAGACATAATTCTCTCCTGAGAGTTAGGGTTTAAGTTTGTGTAAGCCAATCTCTGATTCAGCCTACACGAGGAAGCGGGATTATAGCTGAACAGGGTTTGGTGTCAATGTCTAATCTTCCTGACGAAAAACCACCAACCTCTTAGGTGCGATTTTTCCGTCGTCATCCATCTGACCGACACCGATAAACAGATGCTCATCACCGGATGTGATCCGAACCTGCCCTTTGGTCGGAGCACCGAACACCTGTACCGCCTGACCATGCAAAACCATATCAGCCAGTTCAGGAATGACATTCACTTCCGGCAGATCCTGTACCGCGGTATCCATTGGTAACAGTAATGGATCAAGCAACTCTTTAGGCTGGATATCCTGCTCTTTCGCTTGCTGGAGCAACGCTTCCAACTGCTCTAAAGTCACCATTTGTTCATAAGGATATTTAGCAACAGCCGTACGGCGTAAATCAATCACATGAGCACCGCAACCAAGCATCTCACCTAAGTCGTCCACAATGGTGCGGATATAGGTGCCTTTGGAACAATGCACGTCCATCTCGACTTCAACGCCTTCAAAACGAAGCAGTTCAATGTCATAAACGGTAATTTTGCGTGATTCACGCGGAACCTCGATCCCTTCTCGAGCATATTCGTACAAAGGACGGCCCTGATATTTCAGAGCGGAAAACATCGAAGGAACCTGATCGGTTTCACCACGGAACTGTTCAATCTTTTCCAGCAACGTTTGACGATCAACGTGAACTTCGCGAGTTTCAACCACTTCACCGTCAGAATCTGAGGTATTGGTTCGTTCACCCAGTTTGGCAATCACTCGATAGCGCTTATCGGAATCAAGCAGAAACTGAGAAAATTTCGTCGCTTCACCCAGACAGATAGGCAACATACCGGTTGCTAATGGATCCAGAGCTCCCGTATGCCCGGCTTTTTCAGCAAAGTAGATACGCTTTACTTTCTGCAACGCATCGTTAGATGAAATACCCGTTGGTTTATCCAGAAGTAATACCCCGTCGATAGGGCGTCCCTTACGACGACGTGCCATTACTCTTCATCTCCGCGACCTGCTTGTTGTTTCTTCTCTTTATCTTTTGCGACAGTATCCGTTACCAGGTTTGACATGCGCATACCTTCAACTAAGGTGCTGTCGTAAAAGAACTTCACTTCCGGAGTTAAACGTAAACGAATGCGTTTACCCAGCATCATACGAATAGAAGCTTCGTGTTCACGTAATGCAGCCAGCGAACTTTCCGGGGTTTGATCACCCACACACAGGAAAGTTACAAAGACTTTGGCATAAGCCAGGTCACGCGACACTTCAACTTCCGAGATTGTTACCATTCCTAAACGCGAGTCACGGACTTCACGTTGCAGGATCATCGCAATTTCTTTTTGCAGCTGCTGCGATACGCGCTGCGTACGACTAAATTCTTTCGCCATCTTTTCGTTCTCACAGATAGAAAGAATGGGGGGATGGATTATTCCCAGCCCCCCATGGTGTATTCAACAACCGATAGTGCTATCGCTTAGTGGCTAAACCATAGCAATCATAGTCGATTAATCGATAGTACGCTGAACTTCAACGATTTCGAATACTTCGATTTGGTCACCAACGCGAACATCATTATAGTTCTTAACGCCGATACCACATTCGTAGCCATTCTTAACTTCTTGTACGTCATCTTTAAAGCGACGTAGCGATTCAAGTTCACCCTCGTAAATAACCACGTTATCACGCAGAACGCGAATTGGGTTACTACGTTTAATCAGGCCTTCTGTCACCATACAACCTGCGATTGCGCCAAGTTTAGGAGACTTAAATACATCACGTACTTCAGCCAGACCGATGATCTCTTGTTTAAACTCAGGAGAAAGCATACCGCTCATCGCTGCTTTCACCTCATCGATCAATTGATAGATGATTGAGTAGTAGCGTAGATCCAGGTTCTCTGCTTCAACAGTTTTACGCGCAGATGCATCGGCACGAACGTTAAAGCCAAGCAGAATAGCGTTAGAAGCAGCTGCTAATGTCGCATCTGTTTCAGTGATACCACCAACACCAGAACCAACAATATTGACTTTCACTTCATCAGTTGAAAGTTTAACAAGTGCATCAGCAATCGCTTCAACCGAACCTTGTACGTCAGCTTTCAGTACGACGTTCAGCTCTGCAACTTCACCAGCTTCCATATTCGAGAACATGTTCTCTAGTTTAGATTTCTGCTGACGAGCCAGTTTAACTTCACGGAACTTGCCTTGACGGTAGTTTGCTACTTCACGGGCTTTACGTTCGTCACGAACAACAGTCGCTTCGTCACCCGCAGCAGGCACACCAGAAAGACCCAGTACTTCCACAGGGATAGACGGACCGGCTTCAAGAACTTCATCACCGACTTCATCGCGCATTGCACGAACGCGGCCATATTCCTGACCACAAAGCAGGATATCGCCCTTACGTAGCGTACCAGACTGAACCAGGATAGTTGCAACAGGACCACGACCTTTATCAAGACGAGATTCAACAACAACGCCGGAAGCCATGCCATCAGCAACAGCCGATAACTCAAGGACTTCAGCCTGAAGCAGAATCGCTTCCAGCAGAGCATCAATGTTAGTACCCTGTTTTGCTGAAATATGAACGAACATATTTTCACCGCCCCACTCTTCAGGGATGATGTCATGTTGTGCCAGTTCATTCTTAACGTTGTCCGGGTTTGCGCCCTCTTTATCGATCTTGTTAACCGCAACGATTAGCGGAACGCCGGCAGCTTTGGAGTGCTGAATCGCTTCGATAGTTTGTGGCATTACACCATCGTCCGCTGCAACAACCAGAACAACGATATCCGTTGCCTGAGCACCACGAGCACGCATTGCGGTAAACGCGGCGTGTCCGGGAGTATCCAGGAAGGTGATCATGCCGTTCGGAGTTTCTACATGGTATGCACCAATGTGCTGGGTAATACCACCCGCTTCACCTGAAGCAACGTGAGCACGACGAATGTAGTCAAGAGTTGACGTTTTACCGTGGTCAACGTGACCCATGATAGTTACAACCGGAGCACGCGGAACGGCTACAGCTGAGTTATCACGGTCTTGCATAACCTGCTCTTCAAGTTCGTTCTCTTTACGAAGAATGGCTTTGTAGCCCATTTCTTCACAAACCAGCTGTGCTGTTTCCTGGTCAATAACCTGGTTAATGGTTGCCATGGCACCCAAAGACATCATTGCTTTGATAACTTCAGTCGCTTTTACTGCCATTTTCTGAGCAAGTTCAGAAACAACAATGGTTTCACCAATAACGATATCCGGCTTGGTATGGGTCGCATTTTTATCAAAACCATGCTGCATTGACGTTGGTTTGGATAATTTACCCTTACGACCACGAGGACCTTTAGCTACTTTGCCACGAGGGCTGGTATCACGCTCTTGACGGTCATCACGAGAAGACATTTTGCGTTTATTCGCTTTAGTCGAGCGGCGACGAGCACCTTCTTCACGAAGATCCGCTTCATCTTCCGCTTCTCTAGCGTACTGAGAAGTCGTCACGTGGTAATCTGTATCTTGTTCTTCCATATCACCCTTTTTCTCTTCATCAGCAGACCAACGCTCTTTATTTTTCTCTGCCATCTCACGAGCCTTCTCAAGCTGACGCTGACTTTCTTCTTCAGCTTTACGTCGTGCTTCTTCTTCTTGACGACGTTTCAGTTCTTCGGCTTCTTTTCGCGCTGCTTCTTGCTTCAATTTTTCTTCATCACTAAGTTGAGGCTGTGTTTCAACACCTTTCTTAGCGGCTTCTTTCTTCGCTTTTTCTTCAGCTTCACGCTTCGCTTGAGCTTCTAATCTTGCTTTTTCAGCTTCTAACTTCGCTTTCTCTTCAGCTTCACGTTGGGCAGCTTCTTCTGCCAGACGTTTTGCTTCATCTTCGACTGTACTACGCTTAACATACGTACGTTTTTTGCGCACTTCAACCTGAACATTCTTACTCTTACCACCACCCGCACTCACACTGAGTGTACTACGAGTTTTACGCTGTAGTGTTAAACGAGTAGGTTCTGCCTGTGATGAATTATCACCATGCTCTTTACGTAAATGAGTAAGTAGCTTTTGCTTCTCATCTTCAGTTACGCTGTCCGAACCCGTTTTTGTCATTCCAGCATCAGCAAGTTGTTCAATTAAGCGGTCAACCGGAGTACCAATTTCTTCACTCAGTGCTTTAACTGTAAGTTGTGTCATGCCGCTTCCTCCCTTGCTGAAAAATTATGCTTCTTCGCCGAACCAACAGATGTTACGGGCAGCCATGATAAGCTCACCAGCGCGTTCTTCAGTTAGTCCTTCAATACCTTCAATATCGTCGATACCTTGATCAGCCAAGTCTTCTAATGTAATCACACCTTTCGCTGCCAGTCGATATGCAAGCTCGCGCTCTAAACCTTCCAGCGCCAGCAAATCTTCTGCTGGCTCAACATCACCGAAAGATTCTTCTTTCGCTAATGCAAGCGTTGTCAGTGCATCTTTTGCACGAGTACGAAGTTCTTCAATCAGATCTTCGTCAAGTCCGTCAACTTCAAGTAGCTCATTAACCGGAAC
>JBNKRC010000092.1:0-8715 GCA_050296215.1 Vibrio sp.
CATAAAATGGTAAAGAGTAATCCCTGTTTGCCGCGGAAGCGGATACGCGCCAATGCAAATGAAGCGGTAATCGAAACCAGTAAACACCCACCTACGGTAACAGTGGCAACCAGCACAGAGTTAAGCAAACTGCGGCCTACTCCATTATCAACCAATGCATTAACGTAGTTTTTCCACTCAAAGGTCGTTGGAAGATAATTGGTCAAAAACAGATCCTGACCGGTACGTAGTGAGGTTAAGATCGCATTGTAAAAAGGGAAAACGCAGAATACGGTTGTAATAGTTACTGCGGCGTAAATCCCACATTGAGAAAGCAAATGCCGTTGGCGATATGTCAATTTCATCTCTAATTATCCTTCTGATTCATTCGTCCGACATAAAGAAAAGTTGCAGCGATACCAGCGACCATCATGAATACCAGAACCGACGCAGCCGAACCCGAGCCCATTTCCTGATAGGCAACCATCTGATCCCTGGCGTAACCGGAAATTGAGATAGTCGCCTCACTGTTTGAGGTCAGTACATAAATCAAATCGAATACCCGTAATGCATCCATGGTGCGGAATATCAGAGCTACAATCATAGCGGGCATGATCAGAGGCAGTGTGATTCGGAAGAAACGTTGTATAGGCGTCGCACCATCCACACGAGCTGCTTCATAAAGATCAGCAGGGATACTTTGCAGTGCCGCCAACAACATCAGAGCCATAAACGGAATGGTTTTCCACACGTCGGCAAATACCACCGCCCACATTGACAAGCTCGGCTCGGCAATCCATGCAACCGGACCATCAATAATGCCCACACGCATCAGCAGATCATTCACAACACCGTACTGATCATGGAACATCCATCCCCACATTTTTGCCGTCACAATGGTAGGAATTGCCCAGGGAACAAGCACAGCCGCCCGCAGTAATCCCTGACCACGGAATTTCTGATTCATCAATAATGCGACCAGCATGCCGAAGACCAGCTCCAGAGAAACAGACCAGAGCGCAAACCAAAGCGTGTTACGTACCGACTGCCACCATAAAGGGTCGCCAAGCACCCCATAAGCCTCACCATCAAAGAATGAAAGGTAATTATCAAAGCCAATAAAATCGTATATATCCGGTGTATCTAACGCGGCATCAGTAAAACTGTAGAAGAAAGTACGCAGTAATGGCCAGCCTGCGACGAATGCAAGCAGAACAATTGCAGGTAACACAAGAACCCAGGCCGCTCTGGCTCGTCTTGCCTGTAAACTTCGTTTTTTGCCTGCTCTCTCAGCTGGTACCGAGTCGGGTGAACTTAGAGGCGAAAAAGTCATCATCTAATCATCTCCTTTTGTGAGGGCTCCTGAAAACTGGAGCCGTCTGGTTCGGGAAATCAGGATAGCCCGAGTAAATAAGCCATCCGATCTCCATCAGAAAAGTAAAAATAAGTGCGGTTCGATACCGGCTTATTTCCAATCCTTACCTTTCACACGTTTCAGGCGATGCTCAGCATCAGCAAGTGCATCTTCACTGGTCGACAGACCACTCAACACGTTGTAAACAGCGTTGAAAGTGTATTTAGACACTTTGTTATATTGCCCCTTCACAGCCGTAGCCGGGCGCGGAACAGCACTAGCAAATATTTGTTTGAACTCTTTAAGGTGAGGTGCTTTGGCCTGAACGTCCGGATCATCATATAAAGCAACGCGAGAAGGAGAAGTACCGTTAAACAGGAACTGCATTTTCTGCGATTCAGCATCGGTTACGATTTTCAACATTTGTACAGCGGCTTCTTTATGCTCTGAGTAGTTGTTGATTGACCATTGCCAGCCACCAAGCGTTGCGGCATTCTTACCGTCAACACCACCTTTAGGTAGTGGCATCACACCGACTTTGCCTTTTACCGGACTGGATTCGTCCTGAGACAACAGGTAAGCATATGGCCAGTTACGCATGAACAAGGCGTCGCCATTCTGGAAAACCGCACGAGATTCTTCTTCCATATAACCTAAAACCCCCTTAGGAGAGATGGTGTCAATCCAGCTTGCGGCCATATCAAGTGCTTTCACTGCCTGGGGATTGTTAATGGAAATACGACCATCAGGTTCAACGAAAGACCCGCCGTTATAAGAAACAATCCACTCCAGAGCATCACAACTTAAACCTTCATAAGCTTTACCCTGGAATACAAACCCCCAGAATCCCTGATTACCGGCGTCGTGCTCAGCTTTCTGAATCTTCTTCGCGATGCGGGTCAGCTCTTCCCAGGTTTCCGGTGGCTGTTCACCATATTTCGCCAACAAGTCTTTACGATAGTAAAGCATGCCCGAATCCAGAAATGCCGGAATCCCCTTCACTTGTCCATCAACAACATCGTTCTGCCATGCCGGAGCAAAGAAATCTTTTTCCATATCTTTAACATAAGGGGTTAAATCCATCATATGCTTGCTCAGCAACCCCATCCAAACGGTATCGGCCTGGAAAACATCGACCGAGTTGCTGTCCTTAGATGCAAAAACTTGCTGGAATAAGCCCAGTTTTTCATCTGATGCATTTGGCAGTTCGATAAATTCAACCTTGTTTGACGTCTCAGTCTCATAACGGTTTTTAATATAATCGCAGAATTGTTTGCTTGAACCTGTAAACCCTGCGCACTCCATTTTGATGGTATCTGCGTGTGCTGTACCAAACGCACCAGCACAAATTGTAGCCAAAAAGCTGAGAGTATATTTTTTCATCATGTTCTCCATTAATTCGCAAATCGCGACGTTAGCCACCGCCCCGATCCGAATTGCTCAATCAAGCAATTTAGCTGCGGACGTTGAATATAGTCCCAATATAAAGACAGGCCTTAACGCGATGAAATGCATATTAATCTTTCATCCATAGAAAATTTCTATATCATATAATTTGAGTGTGATCCCATGCAAAATATGGAGTGAGATAGATAAATTTTTAAATTATAAAAACGTGATATTGACAGTATTAATATCTGGTCAGACTCATGGCTTCGATAAAATGAATACGGTTCCAAACCCAATCAGAATATCCATGTTGCACCTCCAGGGAGCCTTTATGTCTTGGAGTGTTAGCGACATCAGTCCCATTTATCCATATCAACAAACTAATCGACTTGAGACACGCAAAGCAGCAGACCAGAAAAAGCGTGACAGGAGCAGGCTTAAAAAAGCAGAGGGAGCCTGAATGGCTCCCTCTGCTACAAAACGGGTAAGTATGATTACCGTTCTTTACCGACAATCAGCTACAGCGATAAATCCGCACTTCATACGGACGCAAATCAAAATCGGTGACAGATTCTGTTTCACCTTCACTACAAGCATAGTTAGTTAACAGCAAATTCTGCCTGTTTAACGCTAACTTGCTGTAACTATAATGAGCAGGCTGATCGCTGATATTACAGATGACAATCAGCTTGTTGTCGCCAAGCGTACGAACATAGGCGAAAATCTGCTTATGTTTGCCTAACACCGGTTGATAATCCCCATAAATCAGAACCTGCTCCTTCTTACGTAAGTGGATTAGGTCACGATAGAAATGAAAGACGGAATGCGGATCATCAACCTGCAACGCTACGTTAATTTCCGGATAGTTCGGATTAACCGCAAGCCAAGGCTGCCCGGTTGTAAAACCGGCATTTTCCGTCGAATTCCATTGCATCGGTGTCCTACCGTTATCTCTTGAGGTCAAAGCAAGGAATTCCAGTATCTCCTGTTCTGCTATTCCGCTGACCAGCATCTCCTTATACTGATTTTTACTGTTGACGCAGTCAAAATCCGCGATCTGGCTAAACTGGGTGTTGGTCATCCCAATCTCTTGCCCCTGATAAATAAACGGTGTGCCCTGCATCAGAAAATACATCGCACCCAGTGCGGTTGAACTTTCGTACCAGTATTTTTCAGGATCTCCCCACTTTGATACCACTCGCACCAAATCGTGGTTTTCGGTAAATAAGGCATTCCAGCCCCCGGTCTTCTGCATTCCGAGCTGCCAACGGGTAAGAACCTCTTTTAACTTAACCAGATCAAGCTTTCTTTTGCTCGCGGAGTTCCACAGATGAAGATGCTCAAACTGGAAAATCATATTTAACCGGTTGTGTCTTTCCGCTACCCAGTCTTCTGCCTGCTCGACGGACACACCGTTCGCTTCCCCCACCGTCATAATGTCATAATCGTTAAAGGTATGGCGGCTCATATCATCCAGATAGTCCAGCACCCCCTCGACATTCATGATTTTACTCCAGGCAGGAACATGTTTCAGTCCTTCAGGGTTAGGCATATCTGCTAAACCCTCTTCCTTTTTCATATGACTGATCGCATCTATACGGAATCCATCAATTCCTTTATCCAGCCACCAGCGGATCATCTTATACATAGCGTCCCGTACTTCCTGATTATCCCAGTTCAAATCAGGTTGCCCGGCAGCAAAGAGATGCAAATAATATTGATCAGTACCCTCGTCGTATTCCCATGCCGAACCCTCGAATATGCTCCTCCAGTTATTGATCTCTTCTTTATCTCTCCAGATATACCAATCCCTTTTCGGGCTATCCTTGGAAGATCGCGACTCAATAAACCACGGGTGCTGATCGCTGGTATGATTAGGCACCAAATCCAGGATAATCTTGATACCCAGATTATGAGCCTCACTCAAGAGAGTATCGAAGTCCCCCATCGCACCAAACTCTTTCATGATGTCAGTGTAATCGCTGATATCGTAACCATTATCAACATTAGGCGACTCAAAAATCGGACAAATCCAGATAACATCTATTCCGAGATATTTCAGGTAGCTTAGCTTTTGCGTAATACCATTCAGGTCCCCAATACCATCACCATTACTGTCCATAAAACTGCGTGGATAGATCTGATACACCACCGCCTCTTTCCACCAGGCGCTTTTAATAACTTTGTTCATTGCAAATCGATTCCCAGGTTATTTTTTCTTCATTATAAAAAGTGAAAAAAGCCAAGAAAATACAATCTATCCTCGCTATCATAGAAAAAATATATATCAACGAATAATAGCGTGATTATGGACAGGATTTTGCGCCAATTCAGTGTGGTTGCCACGTGTAAAAATGTGATTCATGCAGCAATTCGACTCTGCATAAGCCAGCCGACACTCTCTCATAATATGAAAAAACTTGAATCTGAACTCGGGGTCACTTTATTTACCCGCTCTTCGAGCGGGATTGAACTGACCGAAAGTGGCGAAGTGCTTTTAGAGCAAGTCCGGATCATGCAGCGTCTCTACGACAATACGTTAATTAAATTAGAGCATATAAAACGACATCAGGAACGTGAACTTAAAATAGGTACCGGACATGTATGGTGGCAGCTATTCCTGCGTGATACGGTGAAAGCCTACCGCAAGCGTCATCCGGCAGCAAACCTGAACATAGACGTCGGAAACCATCTGCGGGAAATGGATTTATTAATGAGCGGCGATATTGATCTGTTTATCGGTCACGAAATTGTTGGCCTGCACCGAAAAGCCGAGGTCAAATTTATTCCTCTGCTTAGTTCTGAGGATGGCATTTTTGTCCGAAAAGACCATCCTTTAACACTAAAAGAAAGCTGTTCATTAGACGACCGGGTTGACTATCCGACCATGGAGGCGACACCAAACGAAAACAGCTACCGGCATTTGATAGAAGATAACCAGCAACTTAAACTTCACCGAAGCCGGCATCATCTGACTGAGAAAATTCTTTATACCAGCAACTCATTAAGCACCGCGATTGATATCACTAATGACAGTAATGCCTTACTACCATTTCCGGAGTCGATGGAAAACTACTTCAATAAAAATGGTCTGGTCAGACTATCAATTACAGAACACTATTCCATATCAAATATCGGCATTTATCTATTAAGAGAAGTGGATGAAGACGGGCATATTGGTGAATTACTTGAACTGATAAAGCAGGAAGTCAACAATGCCCACCTGATTTAAATCGGAAAAAAATTAGCCCGGATGGTTTCAGTGAATCCATCCGGACTGATATTAATTACGTTTTGGCTGTTTATAGGTGCGGCCGGCAGCGGCATAAACCTCTTTACGTTTAATCTCAAATTCGGTTTCAAAGAACCAGGCAACAAACAGAATCGTGTCATCACCTTCATTCATAATATGCTCTACGTATTCCTGTTCTACGCCCTGATCATCAGTGTCGGTAAAAACATGATAAATACGTTGCTCACCATCCACTTCCGCCAGAGCAAACTGACCGGTTAACGCGTCCGCCGCTTGTGCAATCTCTTCATCATCGACCTGTCTTAAAAAGGCCAGCGCCCCCGGTAAACTTTCATGCTGGCATGCTTGTTTAACAATCGTTGCAAATTCTTGACTGTTCATATTTTTCCATCCGGTAAAAGAAAAGAGGCGTGTTTTAACGCCTCTCTATACCGAAGTAACTTCAAGATACATCTTGAGATTACTTCGGTATATATATTAACTTTGAGGAGAAGATTTCCCCTCCGTTGAGGCCAATTGTAATGTCTGTTGATGAAGCATCCGATCCAACTCATTGCGATGAGCAATAAACTGAGGCATCTCTTTAGCCGGAACGGAAGTTGCCATCGGTATCTTCGCCGTCATTGCATTCACAGCCCGGTTTCGGGCCAGTAATTCAAAATGCAAATGTGGTCCGGTAACCCGGCCCGATTTACCGGATAACCCGATTTTCTGTCCCCGGAATACTCGCTGGCCTTTTTTCACCAGAATCCGGCTTAAATGCAGGTAGCGGGTTGAATAGGTATTATCGTGTTTAATAACCACATAATTTCCTGCATACGGGTGTTTACGTACCATTACAACCTGGCCGTCACCAATCGAAAAGACCGGGGTACCAACAGGCGTCGCAAAGTCAGTACCATTGTGTGGCGTAATTTTGCCGGTAACAGGATGGCGGCGATGCGGATTAAAGTTCGACGAAATCCGCCAGTGTTTAGCAACCGGATAACGCTGGAATGCCTTTTGTAAACTCTGACCATTTTTATCGTAATACTGACCATCAGTGTGCAGGTAAGCGGCAACCGTTTGTCCGTGTGTAATGATCTTGATTGCCTGTAACTCTGAATTACCGGTTGCCTGATCGTCTACGAATTGTTTCGACTGCACAATCTCAAAACGATCCCCTGCCCGGATATCTCGTGCAAAATTAAGCTTTTCTTTAAGCAAACGGACTATCTGATCAATTTCGCTGCTACTCAGACCGGCGCGGTTAACAGACTGAGAAAACGAACCCTGTATTTCACCAATGCGGGAATAAGTTTTCCAGCTTCCCGGAATTTTTACATCCTCAGTGCCGAATGAACCGTCATCGTTACGGCTATAAATCACTTTTTCTGCCAGGCTTATCTGTAAAACCATTTTTTGCAGATTACCGTTACTGTCCTTCCAGAAAGTTAAGTCATCACCGGGATTTAAAGTGTCCAAAGCCAGAACATTTAAATCTGATTCCATAACCTGCATCAGCTCGGAGTAAGCAAATCCCAGGCGGGTGAAAATCTCACTGAGAGTATCTCCCTTTCGAATCTGATATTCATAACTGGGGCGCGGAAGATCCGTACCTGAATATTGTTTTAATGAATCATTAGTAATTGACTGAGCAACCTGATCATCCCGAACAGAGATAACAATGTGTTGACGAGAGTCCTGTTGAGAAACAGGATTATAGAAGGCAACAGCAGCTAAGAGAGGTAACCCGATTAACAACGCTTTTTGGTGAGGTTTGGGGATAACCAAGAAGCGCTCTGAAATCGCTTTAATCACCGTTCGTGACTCCTAATGCTGAAAAGTAAAAAGAAATGTTAATGTCTTTTGCCAAAAAAGTCACCATTATCCGTAGCAGGAGATGCAAAAAGGCACCTTAAAAGGTGCCTTAAGCAACGCAGATCACATTTATATGGCTGAGAAATTATGCATAAGTTGTAACTAAACTATTCTCTTCACCCAAACCATTTGAAATATATTGATCAGCACTTGGATCGTTCATCCAGGTGCCATCTTCTAACAGATAACGGAACTGGAATTCACCGCCTTTCGGAAGACGTGTCTTGAATTTGTACACAGGACTCTTAGCCATTTTTTTCATAGGTTCTGGTGTCCAGTCAAGAAAATCAGCAACTATGGACACTTTTGATGGTGCCTCTAGTTCTAGTTCAAACGTTACTTCAACTTCATCCTTGGTCTTAAAAAATCGTTTGTTAATCATGTGTAAGCTCCTGCTGTATAAAATACACCCAACAAAGTTCAATCATAGGCAATTTGACTCACATTCTCAACTCACTTTTAATCAACTTGCTGAAATAGTTCAAACTATTAGTACCAATGTAATGCAACATCACGCTTGCACCACTAAACCTCGTGTTTCTGGATAAGCACACTATTTCATGGGTTATTAAACAGAATGAATATGTTACAAAAATGCATAAAAAAGCCCCTTATCAAAAGGGGCAAATGTTACCATCGCTTATTTTTATAGTGATTCTGTTAGCGAAACGAGTGATTAACCGAAATCACCGTTTACATAGCCGCGAGTGCGATCATCACGAGGCTCGCTGAAGATTTTTTGAGTTTCGTCATGTTCGACCAGCTCTCCCATCAGGAAGAAAGCGGTACGATCGGAAATACGACGCGCTTGTTGCATTGAGTGAGTGACGATAACGATCGTGTAGTTTTTCTTAAGATCTTCCATCAACTCTTCAATTGT
>JBNKRC010000093.1:0-8671 GCA_050296215.1 Vibrio sp.
TGGTTTGTGAGGTTCCATGACGATAAGTAAAGTCAATCTGCTTGATTTTGACCGCCCAGGATTGCGCGAGTTCTTCTCCGAGGAGTTGGGAGAAAAAGCATTTCGTGCCGATCAGGTGATGAAGTGGATTTACCATTTTGGTTGTGATGACTTCGAAAAGATGACCAATCTGAATAAGAAGTTACGTGAAAAGCTGATTGCTAAATGCGAAATCAAAGCTCCAACTGTGTCTGAAGCTCAGCATTCGTCTGATGGTACTATCAAATGGGCGATGCGGGTCGGTGATCAGGATGTTGAAACGGTTTATATTCCTGATGATGATCGCGCAACTTTATGTGTCTCCTCGCAGGTGGGATGTGCACTAGAGTGTAAATTCTGTTCAACGGCACAGCAGGGCTTTAACCGTAATTTACGTGTGTCAGAAATTATCGGCCAGGTTTGGCGTGCAGCACGTGAAATTGGGTTAGAAAAAGAGACCGGACGTCGCCCGATCACTAACGTGGTCATGATGGGAATGGGCGAGCCTCTGCTTAATATGAAAAACCTGATCCCGGCATTAGAAATCATGCTTGATGATCTTGGTTTCGGTTTATCTAAACGTCGTGTAACGGTATCGACTTCTGGTGTGGTTACCGGTTTGGATCAAATGACCGGCCGTATAGACGTGGCATTAGCCATTTCTTTGCATGCGCCAAACGATAAGTTACGCAGTGAAATTATGCCATTGAACGATCGTTGGAATATTCAGGCATTTCTGGAGTCTGTGCGCCGTTATGTGGCTTCTACCAATGCTAACCGGGGTAAAGTGACGGTTGAATATGTATTGCTTGACCATGTGAATGACAGCATGGATTTAGCACATGAACTGGCTGAATTGCTGAAAGATACGCCGTGTAAGATTAACCTGATTCCATTTAATCCATATCCGGGGTCACCTTATAAAAAACCAAGTAATTCGCGTATTGACCGTTTTATGAAAGTGCTAATGAGCTACGATTATACCGTTACTGTACGTAAAACCCGTGGTGATGATATTGATGCGGCATGTGGTCAGTTAGTCGGTGATGTAATTGATCGTACCAAACGGACTAAAGCACTGACCAGCCGGGAGCAAATCCCTGTTAAGGCCGTGATTTAATTACCTTAAAATCCAGACTCAGGTCTGGATTTTTTATTATTTAGCGCGTAGCTTTAGACAACAACTGTCAATTTAATGAAAAACCTGCGGTTAATATGGCTTATATGGCGTCTGCTTGTTGTCTAACGACTATTATTCTTTAGAATGTTTATATCCTGCCCATATTAAGTTGCAGCGTGATGGGGATTCGCTTATCCCGCTCAGATGGCTGTCCGGCCCATCGGGGAGAATATTCTTACCGTTTATATGCGATATGGTTTATTTGGGAGATAACTCATTCAAACGAAAATGATTTGAGTTATTGATGGTTTTGACGCTACTATGAATTTTTAATTTATTGTCACAGATCGCATGCCGCTGATAAAAATAAATAACGAATGAAGTGTGATTGGTGATCGTAAGCAATTAATAAGAAAGACATTGCGAATGAATAAAGAAACTGAAATACAACAAGACGAAGGTGTATCGCCAGAGGCTTTGATTAAGCCGGGTACCTTACTCAGACAGAAAAGAGAATCTTTAAATTTAACCCAGCAACAAGTCGCAGATAAGTTACGTCTGCGCATTACGCTTATCCAGTCTCTGGAAGATAATAATTTTAATATCGACAAAGTAAAAACCTTTACCCGTGGTTATGTTCGTTCATACGCTCGTTTTGTCGGAATTGAAGAATCCGTTATTTTGGCTTCATACGATGCTTACTGTGGTGCAGAGCCTCAGGACCTGGATATGAAAAGCTTTTCTAAGCGAACCAAACGGGAGCAGCATAACAGCCGGATCAATTACATTACATTCGGGATTATTTTAGTTGTTGTTGGTATTTCCTCAGTTTGGTGGCTTCAGAATCAGGAAAAAGATTCTCTGTTGGAATTCAGCTCTGATGTCGCTGTTTCCGGTGCCGGTTCTTCGGCTGATAAAGATTTTGCAACAGTGACAGATTTAATCAGTCAGGACGATCCGCAAATGACAATGGGAGAATCTGTAACTGATGACAATTCTTCTGCGATGGATACCCGGTCCGAGCCACCATTGAATCCGGTTGAACAGGCTGATGTGAAAGCCGGGGACGGGATGACCGGGGAGGATACCACTGCTAATGAAACAGGAGTATCAGTCCGGAAGCCGGTCACGGCTGATGAAGAATCCGCCTCTGTTACCAATGAACGTACTTCGCCTGTGATTACCATGGCATTTATTGATGAATGCTGGGTTCAGATCAAGGATGCTACCGGTAAGACGCTGACTGTTGGCTTGAAAAAGCCGGGACAGGTAGTTAGTTTGGATGGTGTCGCGCCATTTAAAGTGATATTAGGTGCTCCGGAAAGCGTTTCAATGACATTTCAGAGTGAACCTGTCGACCTTTCTCGGTATACTTCGGGCAAAGTAGCAAGATTCACCTTACCCTAGATAAGATTATGCAACACGACTCTCCAATTAAGCGTCGCCAATCGACACGTATTTACGTGGGCGATGTACCTATCGGTGATGGTGCTCCTATCGCCGTGCAATCGATGACGAATACCAAGACAACGGATGTGGAAGCAACCGTTGCTCAGATTCGTTCGTTAGAAAAAGTCGGTGCCGATATCGTCCGCGTTTCGGTTCCTACCATGGATGCGGCGGAAGCGTTTAAGTTAATTAAACAGCAGGTATCCATTCCATTGATCGCTGATATCCATTTTGACTATCGCATTGCGCTGCAGGTTGCGGAATATGGGGTAGATTGTTTGCGTATCAACCCCGGAAACATCGGTAAAGAAGAGCGCATCCGTTCGGTAGTGGATTGTGCCCGTGATAAGGGTATTCCTATTCGCATCGGCGTAAACGGCGGGTCGCTGGAAAAAGATATCCAGATGAAATATGGCGAGCCGACTCCGGAAGCATTGGTTGAATCGGCTATGCGTCATGTTGATATTCTCGATCGCCTTAACTTTGATCAGTTTAAAGTGAGCGTGAAAGCATCGGATGTCTTTTTAGCTGTTGATTCATACCGCTTGCTGGCACAAAAAATTGATCAGCCGCTGCACCTGGGCATCACTGAAGCCGGCGGTGTCCGTGCCGGAGCTGTTAAGTCTGCGGTTGGTTTAGGTCTGCTGCTGGCCGAGGGGATTGGTGATACATTGCGCATTTCCCTCGCGGCGGATCCGGTGGAAGAGATTAAAGTTGGTTTCGATATTCTTAAGTCGTTGCGGATTCGTTCGCGGGGGATTAATTTTATTGCTTGTCCAACCTGTTCCCGTCAGGAATTTGATGTTATCGGGACGGTTAACGCGCTGGAACAGCGTCTGGAAGATATCATAACGCCAATGGACGTGTCGATTATCGGCTGTGTAGTGAACGGTCCCGGAGAAGCAGAAGCTTCTCATCTCGGTCTCGCCGGCGGAAACAAGAAAAGTGCTTTTTATCTGGACGGAGTCCGTCAGAAAGAGCGTTTTGATAATGATGATCTGATTAATCAGCTTGAAGCTAAGATCCGCGCAAAAGCCGCGTTAATGGATGAAGCAAGTCGAATTCAGATTCAGGAAATCGACAATAATTAATCTTTAAGAATTTACGGTAACTCTAGTGGCAAAAACAATCCAAGCAATCCGAGGCATGAATGACTGCCTCCCGTCTCAGTCTCCGCTCTGGCAAAAAGTTGAAGGTGCAGTTAAAAGTGTTATCGCATCTTACGGTTATAGCGAAGTCCGTATGCCTATCGTTGAGATGACTAATCTGTTTAGCCGTGCGATCGGTGAAGTCACTGATGTGGTTGAAAAAGAGATGTATACATTTGAAGATCGCAACGGCGACAGTTTATCTCTTCGTCCGGAAGGAACCGCTGGCTGTGTTCGTTCGGGAATCGAAAATGGTCTGCTGTATAACCAGGAGCAGCGCTTGTGGTATATGGGACCGATGTTCCGTCATGAACGCCCGCAAAAAGGTCGTTACCGTCAGTTCCACCAGTGTGGTGTTGAAGTTTTTGGTCTGCAGGGGCCGGATATTGACGCTGAACTGATCATGATGACGGCGCGTATGTGGCGCGAGCTTGGCATTGCTCAGTATGTCCGTTTGGAACTCAACTCTATCGGTTCACTGGAAGCACGTACTGAGTACCGTTCGGCTCTGGTTGCTTATCTGGAACAGCATCTGGACGTTCTGGATGACGATTGCAAGCGTCGTATGTACACCAATCCTCTGCGTGTTCTGGATACGAAAAATCCGGATATCCAGGCGGTTCTGGTTAACGCTCCTAAGTTGTCAGAATATTTGGATGCCGATTCGCGCGAACATTTTGCCGGTCTTTGTGAACTTCTTGATGCGGCAGGTATCGAATACACGGTAAATGAACGTTTAGTTCGTGGTCTCGATTATTACAACCGTACCGTTTTTGAATGGATTACCGAAAGCTTGGGGGCTCAGGGGACCGTTTGTGGCGGTGGCCGTTACGATGGCCTGGTTGAACAGCTGGGTGGTAAAGCAACACCAGCCGTCGGTTTTGCAATGGGCTTAGAACGTCTGGTACTGATGATGGAAACGTTGGAGCAGACAGCGGTTCGCCGGGAAGTTGACGTATATATGGTTACGGCAGGGGAAGGTACGAACGTAGCTGGCTTTACACTGGCCGAATCACTGCGTACCGCGATTTCCGGACTGCGGGTTATGAGTCACTGTGGTGGCGGTAATTTCAAAAAACAATTTAAGCGTGCAGATAAAGTTGGTGCGGCAGTCGCTCTGGTTCTGGGTGAAAATGAAGTTGCAGAAAACACAGTGGTGTTTAAAGACCTCATTAATGGAGAGCAAGAGACTATCGCACAGGCGGACGTTATTGGGAAACTGCAGGCGCTGATTTAATTCCAGAGAGGACATCAAGTGGAACTCTACGATACAGAAGAACAACAAGTAGAAGCAATTAAAGGCTGGTGGAAGGAAAACGGTAAAGCCGTGATCATCGGCACGATCGTCGGATTAAGTGCAATCGGCGGCTGGAACTATTATAAGTCTGCTGTTGAGAAAGCTCAGGAAGCGACATCTGCAAGCTATGAAACAACGATTTCCGCACTGGCCACAAGCGGTGTTGAGGCTCAGGATAAAGTACAGGCATTTATCGATGCAAATGCGGAGTCCGATTACGCTTCTTTAGCCGCATTTCAGCTGGCTAAAGCCGAGGTTGATGCGAATAATCTGGATGACGGTTTAGCTCAGCTTGAATGGGTTAAGGCGCATACCGGTGATGAAGCTTTAAAAACATTAGCGACGTATCGTGCGGCCCGTATTGAAGCCGAACAGGGTAGTTATGACAGTGCGCTTGAGCAGTTGCAAACGATTACAGACAAAGGCTGGCAGGGCCGGGTTCTGGAGTTGAAAGGTGACATCTCCCTGGCTAAGGGTGATAAGGATGCGGCATACATTGCTTATTCAGAAGCTCAGCAAGCGACTGACGCAAGCCAGCTGCTTCAGCTTAAACTTGATGATCTTGCTAAATAAGGGCTTTGGTGCATGACTAAATGGCTGAAAAACATTGTTCTGTCTGCGGTCATTGCCGGGGGCGTTTCCGGGTGTTCGAGCGAAACGGATACGGTAATTATGGCCCCGCTACCAGCGGTGAAAAGCCAGTTCACTCCGCAGAAAAAATGGCACACCGACATTGGTGACGGGGTTGGGCACTACTTTTCTAAGCTAAAACCTGTTCTTGCTTATGACACAATCTATCTCGCCAGCCGGGACGGGGAAGTGGAAGCAATTTCGCCGGAAACCGGTAAGAAAATCTGGGATGTTGAACTTACCAGTGTCCGGACTCCTCGTTTATCCGGCGGAATAACGGCGGCGGGGAATCAGCTCTATATTGGCAGTGAAAACGGTGTCGTATATGCGTTGGATGCTAAAAGCGGTAAAACGGTCTGGAAAACAGAAGTAGAAGGTGAGGTATTGTCTACACCAGCCAGTGATGGCGGGCTTATTATGGTCAATACCAGTGAAGGTAACCTGATTGCTCTGGATCAGTCCAGCGGTGATAAAAAGTGGACGATTTCTTCTGACGTACCGAATCTGACTTTGCGTGGCGACAGTTCTCCGGTTGCTCTGTCTGGCGGGGTATTCTGGGGAACATCTGGCGGTCGTTTAGCGGCTGCTATTTCATCACATGGTCAGATGATCTGGCAGCAGACAGTCGGAACACCAAAAGGTGCAACAGAAATAGAGCGTCTGGTTGATGTGGATTCTACCCCGGTTGTGATTGGCGGTATGCTTTATTCTGTCGGTTATAACGGAGAATTACTCGCGATTGATTTGCGTAGCAGCGAAGTTGCCTGGAAGCGTCCGTACTCCTCGGCTGCGGATATGGCTACCGATGGCGGGCGCTTGTTTATCGTAGCTGATCATGATCATCTTGCGGCAGTTGATGCGCGTAGCGGGACTGAATTATGGACCAATAATAAACTGGAAAATCGCCTGCTGACCAGTCCGGTACTGATCAATGGTTATGTTGTTGTCGGTGATAGCGAAGGTTATCTGCACTGGTTAGATCGTACAACAGGTGAGTTTGTTGCTCAGCAGTTTGTTGATAAGAGCGGATTTGCCGTGGCTCCTCTTGCGCTGAGTGACGGTTATCTGGTGGTAACACGAAATGGTGATGTGAAGAAACTGACTATCGATTAATATTTCGTGATATACTCCGCGCTCGGCTCCTGGCTGGTAACAGTTAGGAGCCGTTTTATTGGTATTTTATGTGTAGTTAAAGGTAAAAATTATACCAGTCTGATTGATTTATACTCAGAAAGCTGAACTTATTTTGTTCACAGTTGCTAATTTATAGAGTATTTACCTATACCTACATATAACCTTTGTGGCTGAAATATCGGCGACTTTAGGTATAAACAGATTTATAGATTTTCTAGAGGTTATTATGGTTCCTGTTGTTGCACTCGTTGGCCGACCTAATGTCGGTAAATCAACGCTTTTTAACCGATTAACCCGGACCCGAGATGCGCTTGTAGCCGACTTTCCGGGCCTTACCCGTGACCGTAAATATGGTCAGGCTAAGCTTGGAGAACAAGACTACATTGTGATTGATACCGGTGGTATTGACGGCAGTGAAGAAGGTGTTGAAACCGAAATGGCAAAACAGTCGCTTGCTGCGATTGATGAAGCTGATGTGGTGTTATTTCTGGTTGACGGCCGGGCAGGTCTGACGGTTTCGGATGAAGCTATTGCTCAGCATCTGCGAAAAATTGAGAAGCCGTCATTCCTGGTGGTTAACAAAGTTGGTGGTATAGATGCGGAACAAGCCAGTGCAGAATTCTGGCAGCTTGGTATGGATCAGATGTATCACATTGCTGCGGCACATGGCCGCGGTGTGGCTGCATTAATTGACCGAGCACTAAATCCGTTTACCGAAGAATTGAAAGCGCAGGCGGATGAGCTGCAGGATCTGACCGGTATCGAAGACAGTCAGTATGATGATGATCACGAATATACCGAAGAAGAAGCGGAAGCTGAACACAAGCGTTTGCAGGATCAACCCATCAAGCTGGCGATTATCGGTCGCCCTAATGTGGGCAAATCTACACTAACCAACCGGATTTTAGGTGAAGAACGTGTCGTAGTTTACGATATGCCGGGAACTACCCGCGATTCGATCTATATTCCGATGAAGCGTAATGAACGTGAATATGTTCTGATTGATACTGCTGGTGTACGTCGTCGTAAACGTATTAATGAAACGGTAGAAAAATTCTCAGTCGTTAAAACACTGAAAGCGATCGAAGATGCTAACGTAATACTGCTGGTGATTGATGCGCGTGAAAACATTTCTGATCAAGATCTGAGTTTACTGGGCTTTGCTTTGAATGCCGGCCGTTCTATTGTTCTGGCGGTGAATAAGTGGGACGGACTGGATATGGACGTCAAAGAGCGGGTGAAGAAAGAGCTGGATCGCCGTCTGGGTTTCGTTGATTTTGCCCGTATCCACTTTATTTCTGCTCTGCATGGGACCGGTGTCGGCCACCTGTTTGAATCGGTAGAAGAAGCGTATAAATCTGCGACGACTCGTGTAAGTACTTCAATTCTTACCCGTATTTTGAAAATGGCGACTGATGATCATCAGGCTCCTATGGTTCGCGGCCGTCGTGTGAAACTGAAATACGCGCATGCCGGTGGTTACAATCCGCCGATTATTGTGATTCACGGTAACCTGGTTGATGAACTTCCGGATTCCTATAAACGTTATCTGATGAACTATTACCGTCGTTCATTAGAGATTATGGGAACACCGATTCAGATTCGTTTCCAGGCAAGTGAAAACCCTTACGAAACGAAATCGGCCAAGATGACGCTTTCACAAGAGCGTAAGCGTAAAAAGCTGATGTCGATGATGAAAAATCGCAAAAAATGATAATGAGAGAACCCAGGCATTCAGCTTGGGTTTTTTATCATTAAGGGTAACTGAGCGGTTCGGGGTCAGAGCAAGGTAATCTTGTTCTGACCTTTTTGTTGTTTAATACCATCTTAATAAAGTTTTTGATCATCTGAATGGATGTGGTGGAACAAACATCC
>JBNKRC010000094.1:0-8576 GCA_050296215.1 Vibrio sp.
GATGCCTGATAATAACAATGCTACCGGAACACAAGTCGCGACTGTCGAATTTGATATCGGCTCAATTGGCGGTGATGAAAAAGCGGCGATTCTGCTACTGAGTCTGAATGAAGAAGATGCAGCGAATATTATTCGTCATCTCGAACCGAAACAGGTTCAGCGTGTTGGTGCGGCCATGGCTCGCGCAAGTGATTTGAGTCAGGGAAAAGTAAGTGCCGTTCACCGCGCATTTCTCGAAGATATTCAGAAATATACCAATATTGGTATGGGCAGCGAAGACTTTATGCGTAATGCCCTGGTAGCGGCACTGGGTGAAGAAAAAGCGAGTAATCTGGTTGAACAGATCCTGTTTGGGACCGGCTCGAAGGGTCTGGATTCATTGAAATGGATGGATCCACGTCAGGTGGCCAGTATCATCGTTAATGAACACCCGCAAATTCAGACTATCGTTCTTTCTTACCTTGAACCTGATCAGTCCGCTGAGATTCTGGCACAGTTTACCGAACGGGATCGTCTGGATCTGATGATGCGTATCGCTCATCTCGAAGAAGTTCAGCCATCGGCACTGGCAGAACTGAACGAAATCATGGAGAAACAGTTTGCCGGTCAGGCCGGGGCCCAGGCGGCGAAAATTGGCGGCCTGAAAGCGGCGGCCGAGATCATGAACTATCTGGACAACAACGTCGAAGGCTTGCTGATGGAGCAAATGCGCGACAAAGACGAAGATTTGGCCACTCAGATTCAGGATCTTATGTTTGTCTTCGAGAACCTGGCCGAAGTCGACGATCAGGGTATTCAGAAATTGCTGCGTGATGTCCCACAAGACGTTCTGCAAAAAGCACTGAAAGGTGCGGATGAAACACTGAAAGAGAAAATCTTCAAGAACATGTCTAAACGTGCTGCCGATATGATGCGTGATGACCTTGAAGCGATGCCGCCGATTAAAGTCTCTGATGTGGAAACAGCCCAGAAAGAAGTTCTGGCTATTGCACGCCGGCTTGCTGACGCCGGAGATATTATGCTTGCCGGTGGTGGTGACGAATTCTTATAAACCGAAGTATGTCCAGGTATCCCGAAGTACTTCAGGTTTTATTAGGTAGGTAATCAGATGTCGTTAGAAAGAAAGCGCGGTTTTTTGCGTCCCGATACAAATCAGAATACGGAACAGCCTCAGGCTCAGGTCTGGGGACTGCCTGATTATGGTGATAAGCAGGAAGCTCAGGAAACGGCACTGAATTACGATCCGGGCTGGATTCCCGATTTCAGTGAAGAAGAAGAAGCGGAAATCCGGCCGCTGACTCAGGAAGATCTCGAAAATATCCGTCAGGCCGCCTATCAGGAAGGTCTGATGGAAGGTAAAGAAGCGGGGTTTAAACAGGGTTACGAAAAAGGCAAAGAAGAAGGTCTTCAGGCGGGGCACTCCGAAGGTCTTGAAGCCGGTCATGCCGAAGGTTTGCAGCAGGGGCAGGAGATTGTTAATCAGCACGTCGAGCGTTTTGTTGAGCTTGCGACCCAGTTTGCCAAACCTCTTGAGCTGATGAATGCTCAGGTCGAACGCCAGCTTGTTGACATGGTTCTGGCTCTGGTGAAAGAGGTGGTGCACCTCGAGGTCGTGACCAATCCTCAAATTATTCTCGATACCGTTAAAGAATCGGTGGAAGCATTACCGGTAACCGGGCATGCCATCAACCTGAAACTAAACCCTGAAGATGCGGACATCATATCGGGCGCCTATGGTGAAGAGCAGTTAGCATTGCGTAACGGGAGTCTGAGCAGCGAACCGTCATTACAGCGCGGTGATGTACAGATCGAAGCCAGTGAGTCGAACGTTTCTTATCGTATTGATGAACGTGTCCGTTCTGTCTTAACCCGATTCTGTTCAGCGAACCGGCATTTCGGAGGTGAATAATGCTTCCCCTGGCCGATCGATTATCCCATTATAAAACCAGCGGATTTGGTTCCCGGCCTGTTGCCTCAGGCCGGCTGGTTCGCGTGGTGGGGCTGACTCTGGAAGCGACCGGATGCCGGGCACCGATTGGAACCGCATGCCGCGTCGAAACCATGTCGGGTGAAATCGAAGCAGAAGTCGTCGGTTTTTCGGGAGATCGTCTGTTTTTAATGCCTAGTGAGCAGGTTACCGGCATTCTGCCGGGAGCCAAAGTGACCCCTCTTACTGATACAGCAGGTATTCCGGTCGGTATGGAGTTACTCGGCCGTGTGATTGACGGTGTCGGTAATCCTCTTGACGGGCAGGGCCCCATATATACCGGGCACCGAGCCTCGTTTGAAGCGGCATCAATAAACCCGCTGGCACGTAAACCGATTTCCGAGCCTTTGGATGTGGGCCTGAAAGCCATCAATGGATTACTTACCGTTGGTAAAGGTCAGCGGATTGGTCTGTTTGCCGGTTCCGGTGTCGGTAAATCGGTTACACTGGGGATGATGACCCGTGGTACCACGGCTCAGGTTGTCGTGGTAGGACTGATTGGTGAACGTGGCCGCGAAGTTAAAGAATTTATTGAAGAAATCCTGGGGGTGGATGGCCGCCAGCGTTCCGTAGTGGTGGCGGCACCTGCTGATGCATCACCACTGATGCGTTTAAAAGGCTGTCAGACTGCGCTGACCATTGCGGAATACTTTCGTGATCAGGGACTGGATGTTCTGCTCTTAATGGACTCCTTAACCCGTTTCGCCCAGGCTCAGCGTGAAATCGCCTTATCCGTGGGCGAGCCTCCCGCCACCAAAGGTTATCCGCCTTCTGTATTTGCCAAGCTTCCCTCACTGGTGGAACGCGCAGGTAACGGAGCCGACGGACAAGGATCCATTACCGCCTTTTTTACGGTATTAACCGAAGGCGATGATTTACAGGATCCGATTGCTGACGCCTCCCGGGCGATACTGGATGGTCATATTGTGTTATCCCGTGAGATGGCCGATGCCGGGCACTATCCGGCGATAGATGTTGAAAAATCGGTGAGTCGTGTTATGCCGCAGATTACTACCGATGAACACATGCTGATGGCCCGGGCTGTCCGGCAGGTGCTGGCGGTATGCCGTAAGAACCAGGATCTGGTATCTATCGGCGCCTACAAGCCCGGCAGTGATCCTGCGGTTGACCAGTCGTTCACTTTAAAACCCAAACTCGATCAGTTCTTACAGCAAAGTATGAAAGAATCGGTTCCGTTTGATATGTGCATCAACATGTTGAAGAACATTTTGCGGGTTGAGTAATCAGGATGGAAAATGCGTTAGAGTTTTTGCTGGATCAAATCAGAGACAAAGAGCATAACGCGGTTCTGGCCCTGAATAAGGCTCGTAGTGAGCTGGAAAATTATCACCGGCAGATTCATCAGATAGAACAATACCGCCTTGATTACTGTAGTCAGCTGGTCGAACGGGGTAAGGGGGGACTGACTGCCAGTCAGTACGGGCATCTCAATCGGTTTCTTACCCAGTTGGATGAGACGCTGGCTAAGCAGAGAAGTGCGGAATCGCAGTTTGAGGAACAGGTCGTCAATTGTGAACGGCACTGGCTGGAAGTGCGTAAACAGCGGCGCTCCTATGAGTGGCTGCTGGATAAAAAACGCAAAGAAAGAGAAAAACTGGCAGAGAAGCGTGAGCAAAAAGAACTGGATGAATTTACCACGCTTCAGTTTTCCCGCCGCCAGAGAGAAACTGAGTAACCTCTCTTCCATTTCAGTTAACTGGCGTGCTTTTTGCAAATTCTTTACTCAAAGATGTAATTGGCCGGATTATAGGTAAATTTAGCTTAACGGCCATCATAGGCGGCGCGGTATTGCCATTGGTAACAACGTCCTTTGAGTGGAATAGTCTACGGGTATATTGCTATGAATATCGATTTCCTCCCTTCAGCAAAATCGTCGTCAGGTAAATCAGCACTGTCGGGTGATACGGGCTGCATTACCGGAAAAGAGGGGCCAGATGACTCAGGCGAAGGTTTTTTCGCGAAGTTATCAGCATTGTTTAAAGGTGATGTACCGTCTGAGTCCAAAGCTGAAAAAGTCCAGAAAAGTGATGCCGGAGCAGAAGACGAATCTGTTGACGGACAAGCTGTTGATGAAGTTTTGGCCGAGCAGACAAAAGATGTGGCTGCAGGAGAACCTGCTGATGGTGAGGCCGCAATAACAGCGGCGGCACCGGATGAAAAAGAGAGCCAGCCTCAATCTGTCGATGCACAAAAGGTGATGGGGGACGGCGATAAGATTCTCAGCAAACTTAAGGATGCCAATCAGGCACTGACTAAAGCGAATCTGGACAATCAGGCTGTTAAGTCTGCTCCTGACGGCAAAGAGTTGCCATCTTATCCGCAAGTAGCACATCCGCAAGTAGCACAAGTGGCGGCGGAAACCGCAATCAATGAGAGTTTATCTTCAGGTGTTGATCAGAGTGATGACGGTCAAAAGATAGCTTCTGACAATACCGGACAAGGAGCTGATGCTGCTAAGTTGCAATGTGACGATGTTGCGTTGTCAGACTACCCGGAACAATCTGCTCTGTATGTACAGCAGGAAAGTGGAGATGTTAAGACGGCTCAGGAGCTTTCTTCCTCTTCCTATTCTTCTGCTACGAGTGCCGGAGTCCGGGAGGAAAACCTGGATGATAAAGATACCGGGAGCGTAGCTGCTGGGGAAAATCCGTTATTAGCAACCTCCGCGGCAGAAGCAGAGTCCACTGTTTCCGATAAGGGGCAGGTGTCTGCGACAGAGGGACAACAGGACGATATCACCCGGATAATGTCGGCCGATGCTCAGTCGTCTGCTGCAGCGAAGACGGCGGTAGATCCGGAATTACAATCAGACCGTCAATCTGTTACGTCTTCTGCTGGCCTGGCTTCTGGCGCAACTGCAGTGATAGGAATGGGGCAGAGCCTGGATAAGGTGGCTGACCCGGCTCAGGTCTCCCTGTCGTCAGTGCAGGCTGATGCTACCGGCCAGACAATCCCGGATGACGAAGCGTTGGCCAAAGCGATGCTCGAAGCTGAGGGTATAAAGGCCGCAACTCATGAATCAAAACTGCTCCGTCATAGTCATCAGTCAATACCAAATCCGGTGCAGCAGCCGTTAAATGTGGCCGCTATGGCTGAACGCGCGTCGGCACCTGTGCCAACGACACCCGGAACGGTTGATTTGGCCGCCGGCTCTGCCAGTGCGGCCGAGCCGGTTACCGCAGCGACCATCGGGGCCGCATCACTTCTCAGTGATATTAATTCCCCGTCGAAAGCAAGCTGGTCGGCTGCGCGCTCAGAAGCCGGAGCCGCCGCAGCGCTGGAGACGGATAAAGCCCGTAACGGGCGGGAGTCGGCATTTGCCGAACAGCTCTCATCCCTGAGCGGCATTCAGACTCAGCATAATCAGCTCAGCCGCTTGGAATCAGCTCAGAATCAGATGCCGGTGATGGTGACAAAAGATGTGGCGGCAGACCAGTTAGCCGAGCGCGTACAGGTGATGTTGTCGAAAAACCTCAAAAATATTGATATTCGTCTTGACCCGCCGGAGCTCGGGCGAATGCATATTCGTATGAATATGAATGGTGATGCGGCAACGGTACATTTTACGGTTGCAAACCAGCATGCTCGCGATGCGCTTGAAGGATCGATGCCACGTTTAAGAGAGATGCTGGCTCAGCAGGGCGTGCAACTTGGTGATACCGCCGTGCAGCAACAGGGCGCGAATCAGCAACAAGGATATGCAGCCGGGGGGAGAGCTCAGTCGCAATCCGGATCGAATGTTGGCGGCGAAAGTGGTTTGCACGACGAAAATTTCGATTCAGATGTTAAACTTAATTTGAATGTCGGCGTAAAGCGTGATGGAATCAGCTATTACGCTTAAACAACCTAAGTGATTAATAATAAGAGAAACATATGGCAGACGAAAACGTTACCGGAGAAGCACCCAAAGGGAAAAGCAAGCTTCTGATCATCATCATTGCTGTCGTAGTACTGCTTGCCGGTGGCGGCGGTGCGGCATTTTTCTTAATGGGCTCCGGAGACGATCCAGCCCAGGGGGAAACTGCGGCTAAAGATAGCAATGTTAAAGAGCAGGTTGATCCGGTGAGTTATGTCAGCATTCCTCAGCCATTTGTGTTTAATGTTACCGGTGATAAACGCGATCGTCTGGTGCAGATAAAAGTTCAGCTTATGGTCCGCGGATCGAAAAATGAACAGGCGGCCCGATATCACTCGCCGCTAATTGAAAGTTCATTGCTTTCGACATTTGCTTCGGCAACGGTTGATCAGTTGCGCAGCCCGACCGGACGAATTGAATTGCGGAATAAAGCAACGGAAGATATCCGGACCGCGTTGAATAAAGCTGTAGGTAGCCCGATCATTGAGCGGGTACTGTTTACCGATTTTGTAATGCAATAGTAGGTGTAGAGTGGTGGCGGATTTATTAAGTCAGGACGAAATTGATGCACTTCTCCATGGCGTAGATTCTATTGATGACGAAGACGATATCGGCGAGGTTGTCGCTGACGACGATATGGTTGCGTTCGACTTCTCGTCCCAGGACCGAATTGTCCGCGGGCGGATGCCGACGCTGGAGTTAATCAATGAACGTTTTGCCCGCCATATGCGGATCAGCTTATTTAATATGTTGCGTAAAGCGGCTGAAGTGTCGATTAACGGCGTTCAGATGATGAAGTTTGGTGAATACCAGAACACGCTTTATGTTCCTACCAGCCTCAATATGGTTCGTTTCCGTCCGTTGAAGGGAACGGCTCTGCTGACTCTTGAAGCCCGGCTGGTATTTATTTTAGTTGAGAACTTCTTTGGTGGTGACGGACGTTTCCAGACCCGCATTGAAGGCCGGGAATTTACTCCGACTGAGCGGCGGGTTATTCAGTTGTTACTGAAACTGGTGTTCTCCGATTATAAAGAAGCCTGGGCGCCGGTCATGGGTGTTGAGTTTGATTATCTGGATTCGGAAGTTAACCCAGCCATGGCGAACATCGTTGGCCCGACGGAAGTCATTGTGGTGAGTTCATTTCATATTGAAGTGGACGGCGGCGGCGGTGATTTCCATGTGGTTATGCCGTACTCTATGATTGAACCTATCCGCGAATTACTTGATGCCGGTGTTCAGTCAGACAAAATGGAAGCCGACGTCCGCTGGAGTACTGCGCTTCGCGAAGAAATAATGGATGTTCCGGTTGATTTTCGCATCGATCTGCTCGAGAAAAAGCTGTCACTGAGAGATCTGATGGACTTACAACCGGGGGATATTATTCCGGTAGATATGCCGGAACATGCGTTAATGTTTGTGGAAGAATTGCCGACATTCAGGGTTAAATTAGGGCGTTCACACGATAAAGTAGCTGTGAAAATTGCAGAAAAAATCAGGCGTCCCGATGTAGTGAAAAGTGATTTGTCCTTCCTCGGCGAGAATTTACTTTCTGAGCTTGAGGAAGAAGACGAGAATGACGAAGATTAATAAGTTGTAGCTGGTAATGGAAATGGTGAAAAAATATGGCGGGTGATATTGATGATCAAAAGCTGGCAGATGAGTGGGCGGCTGCATTATCTGAGGATCCGAATGCATCGTCGGGTATTGATGTGGATGACATCCTGGCTGCACCGTTAGAAGAGCTGGAAGATACTGCCCCACCGATTTCTCAGGATGAAATGCGTAAGCTGGATACGATTCTTGATATCCCGGTGACGATTTCGATGGAAGTCGGGCGTTCTAAAATTAATATTCGTAACCTGCTGCAGCTTAACCAGGGCTCCGTGGTGGAACTTGACCGGATTGCCGGCGAGTCGCTGGATGTACTAGTGAACGGAACCTTGATCGCTCATGGTGAAGTGGTTGTGGTGAACGATAAATTTGGTATTCGTCTAACCGATGTAATTAGCCAGACAGAGCGAATTAAGAAACTAAGGTAATCCCGATGAAATGGATGGGCTTATTGCTCTTACCGCTGCCGGTAATGGCAGCACCGGCAGAACAATTTGATGTGGCAGCAAGTCTGGGGGCACTCGTTTTAGTCGTGGCCCTGATTTTGTTTCTGGCCTGGCTGTTAAAAAAGATGCGTTTGCCGATGATGGGCGGACAAAAAGATCTGTGTGTTGTCAGGCAGTTGCCAGTCGGAACAAAAGAACGGCTGCTTATCGTTCAGGCGGGTGAGGAGCAATTTCTTATTGGAGTGACCAGTCAGTCAGTGCAGCTGTTATCTAAACTGGACAAGCCCCTCAGTTCGGTCAACGGCGTTGATGCATCATCCTTATCTTTTGCTCAGCAACTTGCTCAAGTGATAAAACAGGTCGGGGTGAGCTGGATCGGTGAAACCTGTGGGCTGGCAGCAATAGACAGTCTCAGTGAGGGTTCTATGGAGGAAGACATTCTTCACATCGAGCTACTGAATCGACCAGGTGTGAGATGCGGCGAGAGCAAGCACCGTGCGGATGGTGGCCGGTTTTACAACCGGGCTGAAAGTCTCGTCGTAGTCCACCCCAGGGCGCTGAGTGAAGTCCTGGAGAACCCATCAAGCCTTGTAGCGGTCGAAAGTCCCATCGGAGAGGAACTTGTGTGTGAAGACCCACTTGCCGTTTACGACGT
>JBNKRC010000095.1:0-8575 GCA_050296215.1 Vibrio sp.
TGTGGATTTGGGCAATATGGTGATGACATCAGGCCAGATCCCGGTAAACCCGGTAACCGGAGACGTACCGGCGGATATCGCGGCACAGGCGCGTCAGTCGCTTGATAATGTAAAAGCGGTTGTTGAGTCTTCTGGTCTGACTGTTGGTGACATCGTAAAAATGACGGTCTTTGTTAAAGATCTGAATGACTTTGGTACAGTCAATGAAGCCTACGGTAAATTCTTCGATGAGCACGGCGTAGCCAACTACCCGGCTCGTTCTTGTGTTGAAGTAGCACGTTTACCGAAAGATGTTGGTATTGAAATCGAAGCGATCGCTATTCGTAAATAATTAAGTCGCTCAAAAGACAAAAGGCTGAAAAATAGTATTTTTTCAGCCTTTTTTATTCATTACTTCTTACTGTTTAACTGCTCGACTTCCGCATCCAGTTCAGCCAGCTTATCTTTCATGATAGTGCGGCAATGTTTTGTCAGAGCCCGCACACTTTCGCGCTTATAATCCGAGGTATCGATCGGATCCATAATCTCGACAATCACATGACCATTATTCCAGCGGTTGAGCTTAATGTGCCCCGTAGAACTGCACACGATCGGAATAATCGGCACCTGAGCGGCCAGAGCAGCATGAAACGCTCCGGTCTTAAATGGCAGTAGTCCACGTCCGCGTGAGCGGGTTCCTTCAGGAAACATCCATACTGAAACGTCACTCTCTTTTATCGATTTAACCACCTGATCAAGCGTGCCTTTGGCTTTGGCTTTGTTCTCACGATCGATCAGAATATTACCGGTTAACCAGTAAATTTGACCGAACAGCGGCATCCAGGCCAGGCTTTTTTTACCGACGGTCACTACCTTAGGCGTAACAGCAGAGGAAACCGTAAACATATCCCAGTTGTTCTGGTGGTTAGCGATATAAATATTCTGACCGCGTTCTAACGCCCCTTCCGGCATACGTAAGTCAAGTTTAATGCCAAAAATCGGAGCCATCTTGCCGAATAACCGGCCAAAGGTATAAACATGTTTCGGATTACGCGGACTGAATAGACAGTAAATCGTACCAAAAACAAACATGAACAGTGCCAAAATAGCAACCACAATGATTCTGAGTAGAGCAACCATGTTGTTCTCCGGGAAAAGACTTGTAGAGGAATCCCCTAGTCGTAAACCAATAAAAAAGCCGAAACCTTTGTTTCGGCGTTTAATTCAAATAAGATCTTCAGACGTTACTGCAACGCTCAATATTAACGCCTAACGCTGTCAGTTTATCTTCGATACGATCATAACCGCGGTCAATATGGTAAATACGATCAACAATCGTCTCACCTTTCGCAATACAGCCCGCAATCACTAAACTGGCCGAGGCACGCAGATCCGTCGCCATCACTTCGGCTCCGCTTAACGATTCGATATCACCGCAGATGACGGTATTACCTTCAATTTCGGCTTTAGCACCCATCCGCATTAATTCCGGAACGTGCATAAAGCGGTTCTCAAAAATGGTTTCGGTGATCACGCCTCCACCTTTCGCCATCATATTCAGCAAGGTAAACTGAGCCTGCATATCCGTCGGAAAGCCGGGATGCGGAGCCGTTCGGATGGAGACAGCTTTTAGTTCCCGCCCAGTCATATCCAGATGGATCCAGTCGTCACCCGTTTCGATTTTAGCTCCGGCTTCTTCAAGCTTGGATAACACCGCTTCCAGCAGATGTGCGCTGGTTTTTTTACACAACACATCACCACCGGATACCGCAGCCGCAACCAGGAATGTACCGGTCTCGATACGGTCGGCAACAACGTCGTGCTTACCGCCTGTGAGTCTTTCAACCCCTTCAATCGTGATAGTATCCGTTCCCATACCGGTAATTTTTGCACCAAGGGTATTAAGGAATTTTGCCGTATCAACAATTTCCGGTTCGCGGGCAGCGTTGTCAATAATCGTAGTACCTTCAGCCAGAGTTGCCGCGCACATAATCGTAATCGTCGCGCCAACGCTGACTTTATCCATAACCACATGCGCGCCTTTCAGGCGGCCGTCAACGCTTGCCTTCACATAACCATCTTCCAGAACAATGGTCGCACCAAGCTGCTCTAAACCATGAATATGCAGATCAACCGGACGGGCACCAATCGCGCAGCCACCGGGTAAAGAAACCTGTCCCTGACCGAAACGGGCAACAAGCGGCCCCAGCGCCCAGATAGAAGCACGCATGGTTTTCACCAGATCATAAGGCGCACAGTATTCATCAATCAGACCGGCATCCACATAAACTGAACCATTGCGGGACACTTTCGCTCCCAGACGCTTCAGTAATTCCATTGTGGTATCGATATCGCGTAAGTGAGGCACATTGCCCACTTCAACAGGCTCTTCGGCCAGAATGGCCGCGAACAAAATAGGCAGAGCCGCGTTTTTGGCTCCGGAAATGGTCACTTCACCCTTAAGCGGCTGATTTGAGCCCTGAATACGAAACTTATCCATCAATCTACCTTTTTAAAGTGACATCAATTTTTTATCGCGAGCCCACTCTGCCGGGGTAAACGCTTTGACGGATACAGCATGAATATCATTTCGTTGTATATATTCCGTGAGTACCGCTAAAACAACTTGTTGTTTCTTCAAACGACTCATATTTTCAAAACTAGGGTCAACGGCAACGACTTCAAAATGGCTGCCGTCGCCTTTAACATGAATTTCTTGGAGGGAAAGTGCTTCATTTAATATCTGTTGTACCTGGGCGCTATCCAAAATTAACTCCTGATTCATTTTTTATATGTTGGGCAACCAAGCTGGTCACATTACTCAACTGAAATAAAGTACGCAGCTGAACTGGCACGAAGTCGAACATTATAGGACAGTTTTTATTTTTTGCATGCTCTATTAAGTGAATTAACAACACCATGCCTGCAGAGTCGACCCGATTCACAGATTCAAGAGAAACCGTTACTTGTTGAGAACCGGGCTGCCACTGTTGAATAAACATCCATAATTCCGGAACCGTGTCGCGATCCAAATCTCCAGACAGATGAATCACGCCGGTCTTGCTATCCAGCCATTGTGGATGACTCATGAGTTTTTCCCTTCGAGCACAATCGGCTGCTCGCTCATTTTCTGCAGTTCGTGGGCAACGGCCAAAATACCCTGAGTCCGGATTTTATCATCCCATTCAGACTGCTTCGCCGATAACAGACTAATGCCTTCCGCAATCATATCAAATGCCTGCCACTGGCCTGTTTTGTTATCTTTGCGTAGCTTAAACTCAATATTGATATTTGGGTTCGGCGAATCAATGATGGTCACCTTAGCACTGGAGATGCGATCATCATCTTCAACTTTTGTTGCCGGGGCGAATTCAAGTTTCTGATCGGTATATTTAGTCAGTATCTGAGCATAACTGGTGATCAGATAACCACGAAAAGCCTTAATGAATGTCAGCACATCCTCACGCTTGGCACCTCTTAGATTCGGGCCTAACAATTTTAACGCCGCATATTGCTCATTCACATAAGGCATTAATTCTTCATCAACGATCTCTTTTAAATAATCAGGCTGTTTCTGAATTTTAGTCTGCTCGGTTCTGAGGCGGCTAAACGTTTTTTCTGCAACCTGAGTGATCATTTTATAGGGATCACTGGTATCTATCTTCATCGCTGCACTCGCCTGAAAAGCGAACATTAACGCCACCAACATAGTCAAATAACGTTTAAACATAGTAAAAATCCTCATCATTCCGCTCGCTGGTTTAATTGTCAGCACCGGATGCATTGCCGCCAACCCGATAAAGCACCTGACCGATTAAATCTTCTAACACCAATGCAGACTTGGTATCTTCGATCTTGTCACCATCTTTAAGCATGGCGCCCTGATCTTCCCAGATAAACCCTGGTTCTAAGCCTAAATACTGTTCACCAATCAAACCTGATGTCAGGATCTTGAGGCTTGAATTATCCGGGAACTGATTATAACGGGATTCAATATCAATATTGACAACAGGACGTAAAGTTTCCTGATCCAGAGAGATCTCTGAAACACGGCCCACAACAACGCCACCAACTTTAACCGGCGCTCTCACTTTCAGACTACCGATATTGTCAAATTCAGCGGTCAGGCGATAAGTATCCTGAGATCCCAGCCCGGTCACATCCGCAACCTGAAAAACCATCACCAGGATTGCGCAAATTCCTGCGAGAACAAAACTTCCAACCAATAATTCAATTTTTCGTGTTTGTTGCATGATTAATTCCCAAACATGAGTGCAGTAAGAATAAAGTCCAACCCTAAAACGGCAAGAGAAGAGTGGACGACTGTTTTTGTTGTTGCACGGCTGATACCCTCAGATGTGGGGATGGAATCGTATCCGTTAAACAGCGCAATCCAGGTAACCGTAAAAGCAAATACGATACATTTAATCGTACTGTTACCAATGTCTCGGCCCAGTTGGACCGATGACTGCATTGCCGACCAGAAGCTGCCATGATCGATCCCTTTCCAGTCAACACCGACCAACTGCCCCCCCCAGATACCAACAGCCATAAAAATCATCGCCAGTAAGGGAAGAGAAATAATACCCGCCCAAAAACGGGGAGCTATCACTCGTTTAATCGGATCAACCGCCATCATTTCAAGGCTGGAAAGCTGTTCGGTAGCTTTCATCAGGCCTATTTCCGCCGTCAGGGCAGAACCGGCCCGGCCGGCAAACAGCAGGGCAGTCACTACCGGCCCAAGCTCACGCAGCAGCGACAGAGCCACCATCTGTCCTAACGCCCCTTCAGCACCGAAATCGATCAGAATGACGTATCCCTGCAGACTCAGTACCATACCGATAAACAAACCGGAAAGCACAATAATCGCCAGCGACTGAACTCCGACACTGTGTAGCTGCTTAACCAGCAATGGCAGATTTTTTATCGGTCTCGGGCGACCGACAATTGCTCCGAACAGCAACAGGCTGGCTCTGCCGAATGCTGCACTCACACTAAGCGCGCGATGCCCCAGCAAAGAAACCTGCTGAACTAAATTATTGAACATGGAAAAGATCCTTCTCAATCGGTGCAGCCGGATAACGGAACGGCACCGGCCCATCGGCTTGCCCCTGAAGAAACTGAACGACTTTAGGATCGCAGTTTTCACGCAGTTGATCCGGCGTGCCTTCCGCAATCACTTTACCATCAGCCAGGATATAAACCCAATCGGCAATACTCATGACTTCCGGCACATCATGTGAAACCACCACTGAAGTCAAGCCCAGTGCCTGATTAAGATTTCCAATCAATTCGACCAGAACTCCCATTGTCATAGGATCCTGACCGGCAAATGGCTCATCATACATGATCAGCTCCGGATCAAGGGCAATTGCCCGCGCCAGCGCGGCCCGCCTGGCCATGCCGCCAGACAGTTCACTCGGCATTAATTCAGCCGCACCGCGTAATCCAACCGCTTCAAGTTTCAGTAACACCAATGTTCGGATTAAATCTTCACTCAACGCGGTATGTTCACGTAACGGGAATGCCACATTATCGAACACCGTCAAATCCGTGAACAACGCCCCTGACTGAAACAGCATGCTCATTTTTTTTCTGGCCTGATACAGCGCCTGACGATTTAGTCGCGGAATATTCTGCCCGTCAAACCAAATCTCACCTTTTTCAGGCAGCAACTGACCTCCGATAAGACGAAGCAGGGTTGTTTTCCCTGTCCCAGACGGTCCCATAATTGCCGTCACCTTGCCTTTGGGAACTCTTAACGTAACATCGTCAAAAATAACCCTTTCTGAGCGGGAAAATGTGAGCTGGTTTATTTTAACAAGATCTGACTCAGACATAGTCTGTTCCCAATGCGTTGTTTTTCGAATGAGCAATCATAAGCACAATTATAAACAATTAAAAGCACTGTTCAATTAGGCTGAAGTCCGGGTATTAAAACCTATGGCGGCATGCAGCATGAAAACATTTAATTATCATTACGCAATATCTTTAACATTGTAGCGATAAATAAGCATTGGGATCATTCATTCTTACAAATTATAAGCAAGCTCCAAAAGTTAGCGGCGCTAAGCAGCAACAGAGATAAAAAGTCGTTACTATTATAACCATGCAATAAATGATACCTGATTCACTCTTCCCTTTTGGGCCCCGAAACGTCAAAATGTGCAGCTAATTACCCCTTTTTATACAGATTAGGATTTATCATGCTTGAAGCCATAGGTTTTCTGATTGTTGGTTTGTTACTCCTGGTATGGAGTGCCGATAGACTGGTTTATGGTGCTGCGGCTCTTGCACGAAATTTCGGTCTCTCTCCGCTGGTGATAGGTATGACCATTCTGGCGATGGGATCTTCCGCTCCGGAAATGATGGTATCGGCGACGGCGGCTTTAGCCGGTAAAACGGATACGGCCGTAGGGAATGTACTAGGCTCAAATATTACCAACATTGCTCTGATCTTAGGGGTAACCGCTCTCATAAAACCGCTCTCTATCAGTTCAGGAGTTCTTCGCAGGGAACTCCCTCTGATGCTGATAGTCACTGTTATTGCCGGTCTTATTTTGTGGGATAACAAGCTGGGCTTTTATGATGGCGTGATCCTGTTTTCCCTGTTTATCGGCTTTATCCTGCTGATGCTGAATATCAGCCGCCACGAAACCAACAAAGACGATATTCTGCTTGAAGAACAGGAGTCTGAAATTCCGGAAGGTGTGAGTAACATAAATGCGACCTTCTGGCTGATTACCGGCCTGATATTATTACCTTTATCTGCTGATATTCTGGTCGATAATGCCGTATTTATTGCTAAATTTTTCGGTATGAGTGATCTGGTTATCGGGTTAACCATTATTGCTATAGGAACCAGCCTTCCTGAACTGGCCGCCTCTCTTGCCGGCGTACTGAAAGGCGAAGATGATATGGCAGTAGGTAATATCATCGGATCTAACGTATTTAATATTCTCGCGGTAATGGGGATTCCGGGCGTACTGAACCCATCGATGGTAAACGAGCACGCTATGGGCCGGGATTTTTGGGTCATGCTGGCCCTGTCTCTGATTTTAGTCCCGATGGCATTAGGTAAATCCCGCACAATCAGCCGAATTGAAGGCCTGATCCTGTTTTTCTCCTTTGTTGCCTATCAGGCTTACTTATTTATAAACATGACCGCGTAAGCGGATCTTTCGGAGCACATGATGTCGAACACCTTTGACTATTGCCGGGCAGCTAAACTGGTTCTGGCTACTGAAATCGCCGGATTACAACAACTCGAAAACTACATCGATCAAAATTTCCATCAGGCTTGCGAACTGATTTTAAATAATAACAATGGAAAAGTGATTGTGATGGGGGTCGGAAAATCAGGCCATATCGGTAATAAAATCGCTGCAACTCTGGCCAGTACCGGAACACCATCGTTTTTCGTCCACCCGGGAGAAGCGTCGCACGGTGATTTAGGAATGATTTCTGAAGGTGATATTGTCATTGCTATCTCCTATTCCGGAGAATCTTCTGAAATCCTTCCGCTCTATCCGGTACTTAAACGTCGTTCGATCAAAATCATCAGTATGACCGGAAATCCGGACTCAAATATGGCAACCCTGTCTGATCTTCATCTCCAAGTAACCATTCCTGAAGAAGCCTGTCCTCTGGGCCTGGCTCCGACATCAAGTTCAACCGCAACTCTGGTTATGGGCGATGCGCTTGCCATTTCACTGCTGCAGGCACGCGGATTCACCAAAGACGATTTTGCCCTGTCTTATCCTGGTGGTGCATTAGGCCGTAAATTACTGTTAATGCTTCAGGATATTATGCATAAGGGAAAAGAGTTGCCTAAAGTATCCCCGGATGCCCTGATCAGAGATGCCTTGCTGGAGATCAGTCAGAAAGGCCTGGGTATGACCGCAGTAGTCGACGAAGATGACAAACTGTTAGGTATCTTTACCGACGGCGATTTACGCCGGATTCTGGATAAGCGTGTTGATATTCATACCACGGTGATATCCGACGTTATGACAGAAGATCCGACGGTAGCATCACCTCATATGCTGGCGGTTGAAGGTCTGAACCTGATGCAGGAGCGGAGAATCAACGGTCTGATCCTGACCGACCAGGGCCGTCTGGTTGGTGCACTGAACATGCATGACTTACTGAAAGCCGGAGTGATGTAATGGTGGAAACCCTGTATGGTTCTGTGGACGAATCGATTGTTAATATTGCCAAAGATATCCGGCTGCTAATCTGCGATGTGGATGGCGTTTTCTCCGATGGCCTGATTTACATGGGAAACAACGGCGAAGAGCTGAAAACCTTCCACACCCGGGACGGATATGGTGTAAAAGCGCTGATGAGCGCGGGTATTGAGGTTGCCATCGTTACCGGCAGAAAATCTCAGATCGTAGAAAACCGGATGAAGGCTTTAGGTATTTCTCTTATTTATCAGGGCCAGGATGACAAACTCAAAGCTTATCATGATATATGCCAGCGCCTTAATGTGGTTCCGGAACAAACCGGCTATATCGGCGATGATATGATCGACTGGCCGGTAATGGAAAAAGTCGCACTGAAGGTCTGTGTCGCCGACGGACATCCTCTGCTT
>JBNKRC010000096.1:0-8558 GCA_050296215.1 Vibrio sp.
ACTACGCCGCCTTTCTGATGCTCCACACCAGGCAGATTCTGCGTGAGCTTAGAGTCGATATTTTGTCCTAATGCCAGAATAAGAGAGTCACCTTCAATCGACTCCAGTTCACCACTTGGTATCGGATACCCTTCTCCGTTCAGCTCCATCTCTTCTAATATGAAAGTGCTGCCATCAATCTCATTAATGGTCCGGAGCCACTTAAACCCGATCCCTTCGTCAATCGCTTCCTGGCATTCAAAATCATGTGCCGGCATATGTGCACGATCACGCCGGTATACCACGGTCACCTGAGCCCCTTTACGCCGGGCCGTTCTTGCCGCATCCATCGCGGTATTACCGCCACCATAGACAATGACCCGCTCGCCAAGCTCCGGCGCCTCACCCATTTCATTACTGCGCAAATAAGAAACCGCATCAAACGTATTCCCGGATTCCTGACTGGGAATATTTAATCCCGGTGCCAGATGAGCACCGATAGCAATAAATACCGCATCAAACTGACCGGCTACTTTTTCTGCCAGAATGTCTTCAACCATATGATTAAGGACAATCCGGATACCCATGTTCTCGAGGCGGCGAATCTCTTTATTAAGGATATTTCTGGGTAAACGGTAGGCCGGAATACCAAACAACATCATGCCGCCGGCCATCGGAGCGGATTCGTGAATTTCGACATCATATCCTTTACGTTTAAGATGATAGGCAGTGGCCAGCCCGCTGGGACCGGCTCCGATAATCAACACCTTTTTACCACTCGGCCTGGCTTCAAAACGGATCGGCCACTCATCTTCAAGGGCTTTATCGCCAAGAAAACGTTCCACCGCATGAATACTGACCGACTGATCGACACTTGCCCGGTTACAGCTATTCTCACACGGGTGATAACAAACCCGGCCGTGTACCGCAGGAAGCGGGTTATTCAGCACCAATTCCTGAAACGCCTCTTCATAACGTTGTTCCTGAGCCAGCGATAGCCACTTCTGGATATTACTCCCCGTCGGGCAGGCGTAATTACACGGAGGCATTGAATTAGAATAGACGGGAAACTGAGTACAAACCGGACCGGTTCCTTTTTTCAGCGACAAATCCGGCGGTGGTGTCATATCTCTGGGTGACGTACGCATAGTGATTTTCTACCTTCTTCGTTTAATAAGACTCAATCTCCCGGCTTCATACCGGAAATTTCGCGACTACTAACCGCATTGGTAAATTAGAAAAGACTAAAATACGCCTTATACTATAGTCCCTGCTGAGAAAATAAATTTGAGGTCATCCAAACTTCTGGGTTACAAGCCATGATTTCGCTATAAACCACTTATAGCCGTTATCTGATAAGGAGAAAAAGGAAGGGGATAGAATCCGGGAGGAGAACGGGATCAGGCAGCAGCTCTTTAACCGAAAATTCAACCATGATTTGTTAAGTATTCCTGAATTAAATCTAAAAACCGATCGGCATATTTTTCAAGCTTCTTCTCACCCACACCATTCACCGCCAGCATTTCACCGTAGGAAGTCGGCAGAATTTCCGCCATATCAATCAGAGTCGCGTCATTAAACACCACATAAGGAGGCAATCCCTCTTCATCGGCGATAGATTTACGTAATTTGCGCAAACGGGCAAAGAGCTGCTTATCATAATGCTTATTGGCCAGTTTATCGGATTTTGCCGTACGGGCTGCGGTATCCAGTCTGGGCACAGCCAGTTCGAGTTGAGATTCGCCGCGCAATACCGGACGCGCTTCTTCGGTAAGCTGCAATGTCGAATTGCGCATAATGTTCTGTTGTAATAACCCTTTATGGATTAGCTGGCGAAAAATACTGACCCAGTAATCATGACTGTGATCCCGGCCAATACCATAAGTAGACAACTTATCATGGCCATTCTCGCGAATACGGATATTCTGCATTCCGCGTAACACTTCCACCACATAACCGATACCAAAACTCTGATTCACCCGGTATACACACGAAAGCGCTTTTTGCGCTTCCTGAGTTGCATCAAAATGCTTGGGCGGATCCAGACAGATATCACAGTTACCACAAGGTTTATCGTTGTACTGACCAAAATAGTTGAGTAATACCTGACGGCGGCAGGTCTGAGCTTCGGCGAACGCATTCATTGCATTGAGTTTATGGCCTTCAACCTGCTTTTGCGGGCCGTCTGCCTTTTCATCCAGCATCCGGCGCAGCCAGCCCATATCCGCCGGATCATACAACATCATCGCTTCAGCCGGCAGACCATCACGTCCAGCCCGGCCGGTTTCCTGATAGTAAGATTCAATATTGCGCGGAATGTCGAAGTGAACCACATAGCGGACGTTGGGTTTATTAATCCCCATGCCGAAGGCCACCGTCGCCACCACCACCTGAATATCATCGCGCTGAAAGGCCTCCTGAACGTAGGCACGTTCATCAACATCCATCCCGGCATGGTAACCGGCCGCCCGGATATGGTTGTTGCACAACTTCTCGGTCAACATTTCAACTTTCTTGCGGCTGCCACAATAAATAATCCCGCACTGACCCGACTGGGTCGCCAGAAAGCGGATAACCTGAGCCACCGGTTTATGCTTTTCCAGCAAGGTGTAACGGATATTCGGCCGGTCAAAACTGCCTAAGTAAACATGCGGCTCGCTAAGATTAAGACGGTGCAGGATATCGCTTCGGGTCGCTTCATCCGCAGTTGCGGTCAGTGCCATCATCGGAGCATCAGGGAACCGCTGTTTAAGGCGGCCTAACGCCGCATACTCCGGACGAAAATCATGCCCCCACTGCGAGATACAATGAGCCTCATCAATCGCAATCAATGCCAGTTCGATATTACTCAGCCTCTCAAGAAACTCATCCATCAGTACGCGTTCGGGTGAAACATAGAGCATCTTGAGCTGCCCGTTATGTACACGCTGATAAACCGATAACAGTTCTTCCCGGCTTAAGCTGGAGTTGACACAACCGGCCGATACCCCATTCGCCACAAGCTGATCGACCTGATCTTTCATTAATGAGATCAGCGGCGAAATCACCAGAGTTAACCCGGATTTAATTAAAGCCGGAATCTGGTAACACAGCGACTTACCGCCACCGGTCGGCATGATCACTAAACTGTCCTGCCCGGCCAGGGAAGCCTCGATGACTTCCTGCTGTCCGACACGAAAAGACTGGTAGCCGAAGACACTACGCAATATCTCTTGCGGACCGGATTGGGCCGAATCTTCTTGTTCAGCGATCAGAGTGGCGCTCATAGGTTAAAGGTGCTCTTTATCATTAAGACAGGTAATGAATTCATCATTATATTGAGCCCGTTATTGTAGTCATCCTAGGGAAGGATTAAAACCGCAAAATATGCGAGTTTTTCTACCAATATTAATACGTGCAAAATGTCGGAAATCAGGTATAAATTGTTACTCCTATCACAAAACCCAGTCTAATACGGTAATGAAATGAGTTCTGACGAACAACAATCCCGCCAGGGTGTTTTTTATGCACTTGGTGCTTATACCATGTGGGGAATCGCACCTGTCTATTTCAAATGGCTGCATGGAGTACCCGCTTTAGAAATCCTTACACACAGGATCATATGGTCATTCTTTCTACTGGCCGGATTGCTGTATGTGGGCAGGCAGTCTTCTCAGATCAGGCAGACTTTCAGATCAAAAGAAAAGTTACGCTACTTAGCTGTTACTGCCGTACTTATTGCAGCCAACTGGATGATTTTTATATGGGCGGTAAACGCGGATCATTTACTCGATGCCAGTCTTGGCTACTACATTAATCCTCTGTTGAATGTAATATTTGGCATGATCTTTCTGGGTGAAACTCTGAGAAAAGCACAGTGGGTAGCGGTTGCACTGGCGGCCATCGGGGTGTTAATTCAGTTAATTGTATTCGGTTCAATCCCGCTTATCGCGATACTTTTAGCTACGACGTTTGGGTTTTATGGCCTGTTACGTAAGAAAGCGAACGTAAATGCCCTGGTCGGGCTGTTTGTTGAAACCTTAGTATTATTCCCGGTTGCCGCGATCTATTTGCTGTTTATTGCCGATTCAGCAACCAGTCAGCTGAGTCATAACCCGGTAGTACTGAATTTTCTGTTGGTCATGGCCGGAGTGGTGACAACACTACCACTTCTTTGTTTCGCCGGAGCAGCCACCCGCCTTAAACTCTCAACGCTGGGATTTTTCCAATATATCGGACCCAGCATGATGTTTATCCTGGCTGTCGTGCTTTATGGCGAAAACTTTACTCCGGATAAAGCCGTTACCTTTGCCTTTATCTGGTGCGCACTGATTTTATTCAGCTTCGACGGACTCAGAAATCGCAAACGTAAACAGCAATAAATCGCATTTTATTCACCAACTTAGTGCTATAAGTAAATTCTATATACTCTTTTACTCCCGGTAATAAACAGTGTTCAAACGTTCAAATTACCAAATCTTCCATAAATCGTGTAAGAGATCTCTTACAAAGTGGTCAGCTATCGTCAATTATCGGTACAAAAAATAGGAAAAAATACAATTAACTTATTGAAAATTAAATAAACGACTAGTTTTTACTCAAAAAAAGTGTGATGAAATCGATTTCTTTCCATTGTCGAACTTGAGATTCACGGTAGTATGTACTTATCGGCAGGACGCTGATAGCGGACATGAACGGAATCTAATCATAACCAGGATGGTTATGACTAAGGACGGAAATGGACACCCTTTGGACGAGGTAATGGACTGAACATCAGGATGATGTAAACGGAACCACGCTTAAGGATTAAGCAATGATGATTAACCAGGATAGTTAATCGACCCGGATAAGGTCATGGACACCGCTAGGAAGGCGACGAAAGGACTAAGCTGACGGATTCAGCAAACTGATCATGGATTAGATGCAGGAAGCACATTGAGTAGCGGGAATGCTGCAAGTGAGAACACAACCCCGATGAGCCTGGCTCTCGGGGTTTTTCTTTTTATCCGCTTTTTCTTCACCAGCACACGTTCACCCTTCATAACATTGTCTATAATCTAAACACGGTCTTTATATAATCCCCTGATTGTAGGATTAATGGCTCAATTCGGGGTTATACAGAAGGGGGGATATATCATGTTCACTTTAATCACCCACACCAAGGCATTCATGCAGAATGAAGACGGATTGACGGTAGTGGAATATGTCATTGGTGCAGGATTACTTATCGCAGTCATTACTGGCGTATTTCATGTTTTAACCGGCGGTCTTAACGATAAATTCAGCAATATTATGGATTCGACACCATAAAATAATAGTCCCGGGATATTGACAGGCGATAAACACCGTGTGTTCTGGTTATTCTTTATAGTAACAAAGGGTAACTGGTATGTTTCGGCTAAAGGAAAGCAGGGAATAATACTCCACCGGTCTCCCCCCTGAGCATAAAGATAACTCAGCAAAACGAAATCAAAGCTTCTCCAGCCGCGCGTATGCCGTTACCAGCCATTTGATGCCTTCCCCGTTAAACGCGACCTGTACCCGGCTTTGTGCCCCTGCCCCTTCAAAATTAATAATGGTACCTTCACCGAATTTCGGGTGTTTTACCCGACTACCCAGACTAAATCCGGTTTCATTGAAACTCTCTTTGACCACTTTCTGGCTGAATCGGCCGGTACTGGTCGGGCGGCTGACCTGAGCTTTCATCCGCACTTCATCGAGGCACCCTTCCGGCAATTCGCGAATAAAACGTGATGGTTTGTGATATTTATCCTGCCCGTATAAACGCCGCATTTCCGCATAAGTCATATAGAGTTTCTTCATCGCCCGGGTCATCCCGACGTAGCAGAGACGGCGCTCTTCTTCCAGCCTGCCGGCTTCTTCCACCGACATTAGGCTCGGGAACATCCCCTCTTCGACCCCGACCATAAAGACCACCGGGAACTCCAGTCCCTTGGCGCTATGCAGGGTCATAAGCTGAACCGCATCTTCAAATTCATCGGCCTGTCCTTCACCAGCTTCCAGTGCAGCGTGAGTAAGAAAGGCCACCAGCACCGACATATCTTCCGCTTCTTCGGGTTTTTCAAACTGACGGGTTGCCGTCACCAGTTCCTCTAAGTTTTCGATGCGGGCTTTCGATTTTTCCCCTTTTTCCTGCTCATACATGGCGTATAAACCGGAGCTTTTGATTACGTGATCAGCCTGTACATGCAGTGGCATATCTGCCGTGTCATCTTCCAGTGCATTAATCAGTTCGACAAAACGGCTCACCGCTCCGGCAGCACGCCCGACCAACACCCCTTCAGAAAGAAGCTGCGTACAGGACTGCCACAGTGTGCAGCCACGATCTCGTGCCGCAAAACGAATCGTATCCAGAGTTTTATCACCCAAACCACGGGTTGGAGTATTAACAATACGTTCAAAGGCCGCGTCATCATTACGATTGGAGATCAGACGTAAATAACCGAGCGCATCACGAATTTCCTGACGTTCGAAGAAACGCATGCCGCCATATATCCGGTAAGGTAATCCGGCCCGGAGCAAGGCTTCCTCCAGTACCCGGGACTGGGCGTTGTTCCGGTACAGCATGGCAGTCTGGTTTAATGAGCCACCATCGTCCTGCCAAGTCTTAATCTTGTTCACCACAAAACGGGCTTCATCTAACTCGTTATAAGCCGAGTAAACCGAGATCGGCTCGCCTTCATGCCCTTCTGTCCAGAGGTTCTTACCCATACGCTCGGTATTATTGGCGATCAGGGTATTGGAAGCATTAAGAATGGTTTTGGTTGAACGATAATTCTGTTCCAGCCGGATAGTATGTACACTCGGAAACTCCAGTGTGAACTTTTCGATATTCTCGATTTTTGCGCCACGCCAGCCATAAATTGACTGATCATCATCACCGACGATCATCACGTTACAATCCGGCCCCGCCATTAAACGCAGCCAGGCGTACTGGATATTGTTGGTATCCTGAAATTCGTCAACCAGAATATGTTTGAAGCGGGCCTGATAATGTTCGCGGATAAATTTGTTTTCCCGCAGCAGCTCCTGAACGCGCAACAGAATTTCCGCGAAATCGACCAGTCCGGCCCGGTCACAGGCATCCTGATAGGCTTTATAAAGCTGCAGATAGGTTGATGTCACCGGATCATGATAACTATCAATATGCTGAGGACGTAACCCTTCATCTTTTTTACCATTGATCCACCACGCAACCTGACGTGCCGGCCACTGTTTTTCATCCAGATTTTGTGCCTTGATCAAACGACGCAACAAACGTTGCTGATCGTCAGAATCAATGATCTGAAAATCATCCGGTAACTTAGCATCCAGGTAATGAGCACGCAGAATCCGGTGACAGATACCGTGGAACGTTCCGTTCCACATTCCGGCTGCACTACCCATCATCAGTTCTTCAATCCGGCCGCGCATTTCCGCTGCGGCTTTATTGGTAAACGTCACTGACATAATGGAAAACGGCGACACTTGCTCTACTGACATTAACCATGCGATGCGATGCACCAGCACTCGGGTTTTACCACTGCCCGCCCCGGCAAGTACAAGCATATTCTGCAGCGGAGAGGCTACCGCTTCACGTTGTTTGTCGTTAAGTCCGTCGAGAAGAAGAGAAGGATCGATCATAATGCTAGGCTACTGGTTATTTATACATAATGAAGATGATTATACCCACAAAGACAGACAAAATGCTCGCCTTTCAGGCAATTTCTTTATTCACCCGGCAGCCAGTCAGTCCATGCATTCAAAGTCGGTATCAATGTTAAATTCCACCAGAATGGGATTATGATCCGATGCAGAAGTTGGCATCACTTCCGCTTTTTTCAGTTCCAGGCCCCGGTAATAGACGTGATCTAAAGGCAGGCGGGGCACGAAACAGCGACGCATATCATTGGTATAAGACACTTCAGCCAGACCCAGCTCGGTCATCATACTGTCGATCACTTCCTGACGATCCAGACTCCAGGTATTAAAATCACCGGCAAAAATCATCGGCCCATCAACATATTTCAACTCAGTTATCAGGGTATTCATCTGCTGTTGATAAGCCTTTAACCCCAGGCTGAAATTAATCAGATGCACATTCACGGCCGTCAGCCGCTGACCATTGCTCAGTTTATAGCGGGCAATACTGGAGGACTTCGGCAGGCGGATCACCGGTTCCGGTGCCAGATAACAACAAATGGATTCTTCCGGTTTTTTACCGGCGGACAGCACACCGGCACTGTTGTTAAAAATGGTAAACGCATCGACGTGATTGGCATGCCAGTTTGCTTCTTTGATGTAGTGCTTAAATTCTAAATTGAGTTTGACTTCCTGCAACAACACTAACTGTGAATGTTGACTGTACAGGTCGAGTTCTTTGCGCCAGCCACGGGCATTCTGCTTATGTAAGTTCCACACTAAAACCTGCAAATGCCCTTGAGAATCGATTGAATGCACTACAGCCTCTCATCAGTGATTACACTGTCAGAAATCCATTACTGAAAGGAAAATTTAAATTCGTTATACCAAACGGGAAAAATTGTTGATCTAAATGGACATGATTCCACAAACCGCTCAAGACATCCCTGTTCGCTTGC
>JBNKRC010000097.1:0-8554 GCA_050296215.1 Vibrio sp.
GATCCTCGCGTATGGCTACGTGCAGGTCAGGCTTCAATGGTTGCTCGTCTTGAGAAAGCATTCGCTGACCTTAACGCGATTGACGTACTATAATTCGGACTGTTACCGAATGCATAAAAAGCCTGCTTTAAGCAGGCTTTTTTATTGCCATTTTTCCACGATCAAAAAGTAGTAAAAACTCACATTATTGATTACTCTTTTCTTGTTGTTTTTAGTCTCACATCTGATTCGGGATATTGGCTAAACTTAATGATGTAAATTTCTTTCGCAACCGGCAGGATTGGACTTACATGTGGTCCGATTAAAGATCCTGTTCGGAAGTTCAGTAATAATAAATAAAATTAATTAGTAAGGAAGTTGAAATGGCAAATGAAACCATTGTCAGTGGCGTTGATAATCAGTTGGTGGATAGTATCTCTCAGGTAAACTCATGGCTGAGCAATAACTCGGACATACTTATCCAGTACGGTGTGAACATTGTCTCCGCAATCCTGATCCTTTTTATTGGTAATATCATTGTTAAAGGGATAGCGAATTCTGTATCGAAAGTGCTTTCGAAAAAAGAGATGGATCCGGCGGTTGTCGAGTTCATTAATGGACTGATTCGTTATTTATTGTTTGTGATTGTATTGATTGCGGCACTGGGCCGGGTTGGCGTGCAGACCGCATCAGTGGTTGCAGTAATCGGTGCTGCGGGTTTAGCGGTTGGTCTGGCTCTGCAAGGTTCATTGTCTAATTTTGCTGCCGGTATTTTGATTGTTGCATTTCGTCCTTTCAAGTCGGGTGACTTTGTTGAAATTGCGGGTGTCGCCGGTATTGTTGAAGCGATTCAGATTTTCCAGACCGTATTGAAAACCGGCGATAACAAGATGGTTGTCGTTCCAAACTCATCAGTTATTGGCGGGGCTATCACTAACTATTCAAGACACCCGATGCGCCGTATTGATCTAACGATCGGGGTTTCTTATAAAGCCAACCTGAAACAGACTAAGCAAGTTTTAAAAAATGTAGTTGAAGCCGATGCCCGTGTTTTGAAAGAGAAAGACGTGACGGTTGGGGTTGTTGCTCTGGCTGATTCCTCAGTTAACTTTGTGGTTCGCCCCTGGGTTAAAACTGAAGATTACTGGGCGGTTTATTTCGATTTAATGCAGGCGATTAAAGAAGCACTAGATGAAAATGGTATTGAAATCCCATTCCCGCAAATGGATGTTCATTTAAATAAAATTGACCAATAATCATTTATTTGTCAGTTAATTAGAAAAGGCGACCTGCGGGTCGCTTTTTGTCATCAAAAGTATCAATGCCAATTCAATTAAATAGTTGATCAGGGGAAATGGGTTCAATGTAACAAACTTCCGGAGGTATGGCGCTCTTAGGGAAGCGACATAGGGATATCTATGCTGGTTTTTTGTTGGTGAGTCAAGACGTCAGGATTGTGTGATTTTTGTTTGCGATGATTAACGAGATACCAGAGTTCTTCTAAGATAGAACAGAGAGCTAATGATAAATCAGGAGGCCGTAATGGTTCGCGCTTTCATTTTTTTTTCGATGTGTTTTGTTCAGGGAATGGTATTTGCTCAAGAGCTGAATGTTGCGCATATTTCAACCTCTGGCTATGGCGAAGTTTCTGTTGCTCCCGATGCGGCTTCATTAAATGTGCAGGTGGAGCAATCAAATCTGAATGCTGAACAGGCTAAAAGTTCGGTTGATACGATTGTTCGGAATTATATTAATCAGTTAATATCTCTTGGTGCCTCAACCGAGCAGGTATCCAGTTCGAATCTGTTTATTTCCCCTCAATATTCTTATCCCAAAAATAGTCAGCCTGAATTGATTGGTTATAGGGCGGTTCGAAAAATTACGGTTGATGTAAATAATATCGAACTGCTTAACAGTTATCTTGATGCCGCTCTGGAGCAGGGAGTGACCATCGTTAACCGTATTGAACTGAAAGTGAAAGACCGGGAGAAGTACCAGCGGCAGGCGACAAAAGCGGCGATTAAAAATGCTCAGCAGAATGCAAAACTTTTAGCGCAGGGGTTCAACCTTCAGCTTGGCGAAGTCTGGGAAATTCGCTATCAGTCTCAACCTGTCATCCCTGCGCCGGGCCTGTACCGAGCGACAACACTGGATGAATCCAGTGTATTTAAAGATTATCAGGATACCAATATCGTGATCCGGGACAATGTCGATGTGATCTATAAACTACGCTCAAAATAACGAGATTTTTTGTTAATTTTTCATTGATAGTTTAGTATCAGAGTTATAATACGTTCTTTTAATTCCCAGTCATCGTATGGTTGAAAATAGTATGAGACAGGGTTCTTACTCGTGCTGACCGGGTAAATAGCGACAATGTTTTCTAACTACTGGTTAATATGCCGAATATAAAGTTCACAACCTTTCTGGCTCTTGTCCTGGTCATGTTTGTTACCGTGATCGGAGTGATGGGTACTTACTACATGGAGCGCTATGAGAGCATTCAACGGCATAGTAAGTCATTATTAATTGAACGAGCTTTTAACCAGCTTACATTTAATACCCGCGAATACCATAATATCCGGGATCAATTTGCTTCAGTAACCCAACTGCTTTCGCGTAGTCAGGGGCTGTATAGTTATATTAGTCATCAGGAAGAGCAGGATAAACACCTGATGGAGTATACCTGGGGATCGGTACTGATCAATCAAAAATGGTTTCGTTCCATTCGTTTTATTGACATAACTGGTAAAGAAAAAATCCGGGTAAATTACTCGTTTATAGATAAGAAGGTTAACGTTCCGGATCGTTATTCGGATAACTTAAATCAATCTCAGCTTGAACAGTTCAGCGACTTAAAACCGGATGATTTACACATCGGAAAATTGTACCTGCTACCAAAACCTGATAAAGGGAATAGTGACAGTTTTACACCGATATTTGGTTTGGTATCCCCCGTCATTTTTGAAGGCGTGAGAGCCGGATATCTGGTGCTGGACGTCGATCTCACCTATTTGATGTCCAAGCTGAACTATTCACCAAGTTCGCGCTTTAAACCGTCATTTTTGAATCAGGCTGGTTATTTTGTTGATAGTCCGGTTCCTGAGTGGCGTTTTGGTCATCTGATTCCATCTCGAAAACAGTATAATTTTGCCAATATGTTTCCGGAAACCTGGAAACTTATGCGTCAGGAGGATCATGCTTTTCTTGATGAAAACAATCATTTACTGGTGTATTCCCGGGTATTTGTTCCACCTGCGGGCCAATATTATCTGATGATTATGTTTTCTGATGAAGACATACAGAGCCTGTCTGCCATCGGCATATCACAGATGACTTCTGAAGCGATGATTGTGTTCTTTGTTGCCGTGTTACTTGCTCTGCTTTCCGTCTTTTTGGGCTTTTATGCCCATAAAAAGGATATTGACAGCAAACTGGCTCAGGCTGCTCTTGATGGCTCTTCGGCAATGATTCTTTCGGATCAGTCTCATAGGGTGTTAATGGTCAATAAGGCGTTTGAAAACATGACGTCGCTTACGCAGAGGGTTGTACGTGGGAAAAATCCATTAAAACTGTTACTGAGTCATTATGGCATTGAATTTATTCTGGATATTTCTGAACGTTTGGTAGATCAGCATTTATGGGAAGGGGAAGTGGAGCTGACGAATTCCCTCGGACTGCCGATCATTGTGTGGATGCGAATTAAAGCCGTTGAGAAACACGGTTCAATCAGCTACTACATCATCAGTCTGATGGACATATCAGAACGTAAAGAGCTGGAAAACCGGTTAAGGGATTTAAGTGAACGTGATTCGCTGACCGGATTGTGGAACCGGGGTAAGTTTGAAGCGGAATTACAGACTCAGTGCAAACTGGTTGNACGTTATCCGGAAAATCATCCGGTTTGTCTGGCTATCATTGATATTGATCATTTCAAAAGAATCAATGATCAGAAGGGGCATGACCAGGGGGATTTAGTTATCGTTGGCATTGGTGATACCCTGGCAGGGGTTTCGCGCAGTACGGATTTTGTTGCCCGGATCGGCGGCGAAGAATATGGAATGATTCTTCCTCACACCAACCTTGATGATGCAGAACATTTTTTACGGCGATTATGCCACCATGTCGAAATTAATCCTGATCTTGCCGTTACCATTAGCGCCGGTGTGACAGATTTATCTTCGGATCCCCGTCGTTCGTACAAATGTGCCGATATTGCACTTTATGAAGCGAAAACTCAGGGGAGAAATCAGGTTTGTATTTGTAAGAATGGTGATGATATTGCCTGATATCAGTGGATTGCTTCTATTTCGGGCATAAAAAAATCGGAGCATCGGCTCCGATTTTTATTACTGAATTCGTTCTGTATCTGACGGATTACAGTACGTGTACAGATGCTGTGTTAGTTGTACCAGAAGCAACAAGTGCACCTGAAACCATCACTACGATATCGCCTTTCTTACCAAAGCCAGTGCTGATTGCCATTTCTTTACCTAAGTGGTAGAAAGCATCAGTGTTGTCGATTGCATCAACAACGATTGGATTAACACCTTTAGAAAGAACAAGCTGAGCAGCTGTTTTCTTGTTAGTTGTTAGTGCAATGATTTGTGCAGTCGGGAAGTATTTACGAACTGAACGAGCAGATTTACCACCTTCAGTTGCAACGATGATTAGCGGAGCAGCCAGTTTTTCAGCTGTGTCTACTGCTCCTTTACATACTGCTTCAGTGATGCGAAGACGTGGGCTGTCAAGGCGAGACCCCAGTTCTGCTTTCAGAGCTTCGTCAGTACGTTTTGCGATTTGAGCCATGATAGTTACCGCTTCAACAGGGTATTTACCTTTAGCTGTTTCACCAGAAAGCATTACTGCGTCAGTGCCATCCATAACCGCGTTCGCAACGTCGCCTGCTTCTGCACGAGTTGGACGTGGGTTTTTGATCATTGAATCAAGCATTTGAGTTGCTGTGATAACCACTTTACGCGCACGGTTACATTTCTCAATCATCATTTTCTGAGCGAAGATTACTTCTTCAGCCGGGATTTCAACACCAAGGTCACCACGAGCAACCATGATACCGTCAGAAAGCTCCAGGATTTCGTCGAAGTTATCTACGCCTTCCTGGTTTTCGATTTTAGAAATGATTTGGATGTTTTCGCCGCCATTTGCAGCCAGAACGTCACGGATTTCTTTAACATCAGAACCTTTACGGATGAAAGATGCTGCTACGAAATCAACGCCTTGCTCACAACCAAACTTAAGGTCGTTTTTGTCTTTTTCAGAAAGAGCAGGAAGGTTAACAGAAACGCCAGGAAGGTTAACACCTTTGTTTTCGCCTAGTGCGCCGTTGTTTAGAACTTTACATTTAACTTCTGTGTCAGTCGTTGAAAGCACTTCCATTTCGATAAGACCATCGTCAACAAGGATAGTGTTACCAGCAGAAAGGTCTTTTGCAAAACCAAGGTAAGTTACTGCAACGCAGTCTTTGTTACCAACAACAGATGCATCTGTTGTGAAAGTAAACTCTTGACCAGCAACCAGATCAACATCATCGCCGTTTTCCAGTTTGATAGTACGGATTTCCGGACCTTTAGTATCTAAAAGGATAGCCAGAGTTTTACCAGTTTGTTCCATAACTTTACGGAAGTTAGCGATACGAACACCGTGCTCTTCGTAGTCGCCGTGAGAGAAGTTCAGACGCATTACATTCATGCCTGCTGCAACAAGTTCGCTTAGCTTCTCTACTGATTCAGTTTTAGGGCCAATCGTACATACGATTTTGGTCTTTTTCATGGAAGAGTCTCTCCGGTGAATATTATCAATTTGAAAATTGATTTATGCCTTAAAGTAGGTTGTTTGTCTGTTACAAGCAGGGCATTTCTACTAATAAAGAGAAATTGCCAAACCCACATTAAAGCTGAAAGTCTTTCAATAGTTCGGTCATTTTATAACTACAAAAAGCCGACTATTTACCATTATTGTTGACATTTTAGCCTGTAATCTTTGGGTACTAAGGTAAAAGGTCAGTAAGTCACCATTCAATTCTGTAATTTTCTTTCATATGGCGGCGCAATTCTATCACCTAATGAGTGGAATATCACCATCTAAGAATTGTCTTAGGACAAGGTTTTTGCATGAAATATTAATTTTTTGTATCGAAATAAATAGATAAAAAGTTTCGGTTGAATTAATATTGCTTTCAATTCGTAAGTTTTAGTTTTGTGGTTTATGTCGAAACGAAATACACAAGTCAGGCGTCATACCATTGTCTCTCTGGTTAATCAGAAAGGAGAGGTCAGTGTTGAGGAGCTTTCAACTCAGTTTGAAACTTCAGAAGTCACAATTCGAAAGGATTTGGCTGCTTTGGATAAAAGTGGCCTGTTATTACGTCGTTATGGCGGTGCTGTGGCACTACCAAGAGAAGTGATTACCGAAGAAACGGGGAAAAAAGTTTCGATTCGAAAGTCGTGTCTGGCTAAGGCCGCCGCAGGACTGATTCGGGATCACAACCGGATTGTGATTGATAGCGGAACGACAACTGGTGCTTTGATCAAAGAACTTAATGCGAAACAGGGGCTGGTTGTGATGACCAACTCTCTCTATGTTGCCAATGCATTGAACGAACTTGAAAGCGAGCCAATATTATTGATGACCGGTGGAACCTGGGATCCTCATTCTGATTCATTTCAGGGGCAGGTGGCAGAGTCGGTACTGCGTTCTTATGATTTTGATCAGCTGTTTATTGGTTGTGACGGGATTGATCTGGATCGTGGGACAACAACGTTTAATGAGTTGTTTGGTTTGAGTAAAGTGATGGCAGATGTCTCGCGGGAAGTCATTGTAATGGCCGAGTCAGATAAAGTAGATCGCAAGATCCCCAATTTAGAGTTGGGATGGGACAAAATTGACGTACTGGTTACAGACAGCAGACTGACTGACGAGCAGGTACAAAAGATTGAATCATATAATGTACGTGTGATTCGAGCAGAATAATGGATATTTACGACTTTACTTGTGGTTCGGTAAGGTGAATACAATATTAAGAGGATTTTAATTATGTGTGGGATCGTTGGTGCTGTTGCACAGCGTGATGTCGCTGAGATTTTAGTTGAAGGGTTACGCCGTCTGGAATACCGCGGATATGATTCTGCCGGTGTGGCAGTGGTTAATTCTGACCGTGAAATGACCCGTGTACGCCGCTTAGGTAAAGTTCAGGAATTGGCTGATGCAGTAGAACAGGCGAATGTTATTGGCGGAACAGGTATCGCACATACGCGCTGGGCAACTCACGGTGAGCCTTCAGAAATCAACGCTCACCCGCATGTCTCCGGTGATATTGCGGTTGTACATAACGGTATTATCGAAAACCATGAAGCATTACGTGAAATCCTGCAACAACGTGGATACGTGTTTGAGTCGCAGACTGATACCGAAGTGATTGCCCATATGGTTCACTGGGAACTAAAAACCTCTTCTTCTTTATTAGAAGCATTACAGAAGACGGCTAAGCAACTTGAAGGTGCCTACGGTACGGTTGTGCTTGATCGCAAAGATCCATCACGCATTGTGGTTGCCCGGTCAGGCAGTCCGATCGTAATCGGTTTTGGTGTGGGGGAAAACTTTCTTGCTTCTGACCAGTTAGCGCTGCTTAGTGTTACTCGTCGCTTTATGTACCTGGAAGAAGGGGATGTGGCTGAAATTACCCGTCGTGAAGTGAACGTATATGATCATCTGGGTGATAAAGTTGAGCGTGAGATTGTTGAATCTAATGCAGAGCATGATGCGGGTGATAAAGGCCAGTACCGCCACTTTATGCAGAAAGAGATTTTTGAACAGCCATTTGCACTGAATAACACTCTGGAAGGTCGTGTTACTCAGGATTCGGTTATCGTAGATAGCATTGGTGTTAATGCTACGGATATTCTGAGCAAAGTGGAACACGTGCAGATTGTTGCCTGTGGTACTTCTTATAATTCAGGTATGGCCGCACGTTACTGGTTCGAAGCGATTGGCGGAGTTAGTTGTGACGTGGAAATTGCATCAGAGTTCCGTTACCGTAAATTTGTCACTCGTCCGAACAGCCTGCTGATTACGCTTTCACAAAGTGGTGAAACCGCTGATACGCTTGCGGCACTTCGTCTGGCTAAAGAAAAAGGCTACATGGCGGCAATGACGATCTGTAACGTAGCGGGTTCTTCTTTAGTTCGCGAATCCGACATTGCCTTCATGACCCGAGCCGGGACTGAGATCGGCGTTGCATCGACTAAGGCCTTTACCACTCAGCTTGCAGCTATGTTAATACTGGTTGTTTCAATCGGTAAACTACAGAGTCGCATCGATTCTGAACAAGAAAAAGAGATTGTTCATGCTCTGCACGCGCTTCCGGCTCAGATTAAACAAGCGTTAGAGTGCGAAAAAGAGATCGAAGCATTGGCAGAAGACTTTGCCGAGAAGCATCACACTCTGTTTTTAGGTCGTGGCGAATACTATCCGATTGCTTTAGAAGCTGCACTGAAACTGAAAGAGATCTCTTACATTCATGCGGAAGCCTATGCGGCCGGTGAACTGAAACATGGTC
>JBNKRC010000098.1:0-8434 GCA_050296215.1 Vibrio sp.
CATAGGGAAAATCATCAGACAGGGAAGCAGGGATGAGAACAATTTCAGTTGGAATGCAGACGTTCACGCCGTCAAAGGTGGTCTGTGTCGGGCGGAATTATGTCGAACATATTCATGAATTAAATAATGCCATTCCGGATGAAATGGTGTTGTTCCATAAGACTAACAGCAGTATTACCCCCCGGTTAAAAGCGTTTCATCAGGAGCCGCTTCATTACGAAACCGAAATCTGCTTTATGGTTAAAGACGGACAATATTATGCGGCAGGGCTTGGTTTGGATCTGACTAAACGGGAATTACAGTCGACGCTTAAAAACAAAGGACTGCCATGGGAGCGGGCTAAGTCGTTTGATGATTCGGCTGTACTGAGTCGTTTTGTTCCACTTGATGATGTGGAAATTTCGACACTGAGTCTTGAACTGCTGATTAATTGTGTACGCGTACAGTGCGGTTCAGTCGGCCAGATGATTTATTCTCCGCTCGCTATTCTGGAAGAAATCAGCAGCTATACCACATTATATGACGGTGATGTGGTGATGACCGGAACTCCGAAAGGGGTTGGGGTGGTTCAGTCCGGAGATAATTTCCTGGCCCGGCTCAAATCAGGATCGCGTACGATTTTAGAAGTGGAGTGGGTGGCACACTAGCCACCCGGTTAAATGCTATCGGGCGAAGACCACCAGGTTTAACAGCAGAAAAATCATCATACTCAGCACGGTAGTCAGCAGCACATTGCGTGTTTTCCAGGCAATCAGTGCGGCGGTCAGTGCTCCCCACAGGTATGGATTATGGTAAGTAAGCCATAACTTACCGTGTGGCGTAAATACAATGGGGGCCCAGATGGCGCTTAATACTGCCGGACTTGAATAAGTGAGTAAACGATGGGCATGAGTGCCTAAACGCAAAGGAACCCTGGGTTCAAGGAACAGATAGCGGCTGATGAAGACCAGCAGCGCCATTGCCAGTATTTGCCAGTAGATCATTCCGCCGGTTCTCCCTTTTTCTTTTCAAGTAATAATTCGGTCACATAGCCTGATAACATGGCAGCGACGCTGGCTATTATCAGGCTGGCATCAACCCGATATACGGTCAGAGCAACCGATAAAACCAGACCGGTAATGACTGAGACAATCACTGGTAGTGATTTAATGGTTGGGATTATGATGGCGATAAAGGTTGCTGCAATGGCAAAATCCAGACCGAGATCTTTTAGTCCGGGTATCGAATTGCCCAGAAGAATGCCGGTCAGCGTTGCCAGATTCCACAACAGATAAAAACTAAAACCGGCCCCCAAAGCATACCAGCGGTTAAACTGCCTTTCATCCTGATGTCCGACTAAGGCAAACAGTTCATCAGTCAGAAGAAAACCCATCAACAGGCGCCAGCGCACCGGCATCGGGCTGATTTTAGAACGTAACGATACACTATAAAGAAAATGGCGTACCGTTATAAACCAGGTGGTCACCAGCATGGTAATAATGCCGGCGCCGGCTTTGATCATTCCGATCGCGACCAATTGAGCTGCTCCGGCGAAAATAATGGCAGACAGTGCCTGACTTTCAAACGGACTGAGCCCCGAATCAACCGCATATGATCCGGCCAGTAATCCCCAGGGAAGTACTGCGATACTCAGCGGCAGCATGGCAATCGCCCCTTTGAGCACAAGTTGCAGTCGTGACTCCTCCCGGATTAAATCACAGCTTTGTTCCATCGGTACTAAGCCTCTTTCATCAGGTTTTCCAAGCTGATTTGGTGTTGCTCAATCAGCTGTTGCATTTCAGACTGTGCCTGAAGTTCCGTTTGCCAGAACTGATCGGTACGGGTCAGAGGCATAATCCGTTCGTAATAGCATTTCAGTTTTGATTCGGTACCTGATGGACGGACAATTATTCTGGATTGATCTTCCAGCAGATAGACTAAGACATCACTGCCGGGTAACTCCATTTGTTGTACCGTTCCGTCAGAATAACGGATCTGGCCGGTTTTATAATCGGAGACCGACATGATTTTACGGCCGGCAATTTCGGCTGGCGGACTGGCTCGGAGCATTTCACCAACCGGAGGTGTGCCTGCGGCTAAGCGAATACTTTTTTGCACCGTGGTGTGTAGTCCGTGGCGTTGATACAGTTCAGCCAGCTGATCCCATACGGTTTTATCCTGTTGTCTGAGAGTGCTGATCAATTCAATAAAATGTACCAGTGCATTCAGGCCATCTTTATCCCATACGTTGCGCCCGATGGCATAACCTAAGGCTTCTTCGTAAGCAAACAGGAACGGTTTGGTGTCGCTTTGTTTCTCCATTGCCACATTGGCCAGCCATTTGAACCCGGTTAACGTCTGGTAGTAACTAATGCCATGGCTGTGAGCAATTTTTTCCAGCATGCGTGAAGAGACAATGGTATTTCCTACCCAGCCCTGGCCCTTTTTGGCGGAAAGAATATGCTCGGCCAGCAGTATACCGACCTGATCACCGGTCAGCATTCTGAACTGGTCGTCTGGCGTCCTTATCGCAATTGCAAAACGATCCGCATCCGGGTCATTCGCAATGGCGTAGTCGGCATGGATCTCCTTAGCCAGTCCGATGACCCGATCCATGGCTCCCGGTTCCTCAGGATTGGGGAACGTTACGGTCGGGAAGTGGCCGTCCGGTTCACGCTGACTGGGAACGGAGAAGAGATGACACAATCCCTGTTGTCTGGCTAGCTGTTCCGCGATATCGGCTCCGACACCGTGCATCGGAGTATAAGCCACATCAAATAATGCGCCGGTTCTCTCACAATTAAGACCATCAAGAATCATCTGCTGATAATCTCTGAAAAAGTTATCATCAAGCCAGGTCAGTAATCCGCTCTGTTCTGCCAGTGGCAAATCACAATAAGGAATCGCTGTCTGAGCGGCGAGATCAATCGCATCGGCAATACCTCTGTCGTGAGGTGAAATAATTTGTGCCCCGTTTTGCCAGTACACTTTAAAGCCGTTGTCTTGCGGAGGGTTATGGCTCGCCGTTACCACGACACCGGCTGCGGTATTCAGTTTATTAATGCCATATGCAATGGTTGGCGTCGGGGCCACGGTTTTTGTCAGATACACCTTAATGCCCAATGCGGCCATAACTGATGCGGTATCGTGGGCGAACTGCCGGGATAAGAGGCGTCCGTCATAACCGATAATGATTCCGTCCCGGGCCGCAGCGGGAATCTGTGCCAGCAGATAATTACCCAGTCCCAGAGCGGTTTCCTGAATCACCAGCCGGTTCATCCGGTTTGGTCCGGCACCGACTTCACCGCGTAAGCCAGCCGTACCAAACTGCAGGCGGCTTGCAAAGCGCTGCTTAATCTCTGACCAGTTTTCATTCTTTAGTAATGTTTTGAGTTCGGTGCGGGTTTGAGGGTCAGGGTCGCGGCTTAACCATTGTTCGATTTGTGTTTTCATTGGCATTCATCTGTATATTTAAACGGAATCGCTAGTTTCTGATATTAGCGGCAATATTTCTGTCTGCGCAATCGTTAAATCACCCGGATTAGCTAACAGGCTGGTGTGTATAAAATTGTTTACGTTTTGTTTGAGGTGTAAAAAAGATAATCCTATTGCCTTTTGATAAAAAAAATGATTGCAACATGAATGTTAACCCGATAACTTACGCACATTGAAAACGGTCATTTGTTCTAATTTAATGACAAAATGACTCGTGAATTTTAATGTTCAAGTTGTATAGGAAAAAGCCGAGAATGTTTCAAACTGATGATGTAAATATCAAACGCGTAAAAGAGTTATTACCACCTGTTGCTATCTTGGAAAAGTTTCCTGCTACCGACGTTGCTTCAACCACAACATTTAATGCCCGTCAGGCAATTCATAACATTTTAAATGATCAGGATGATCGTCTGTTGGTGATTATTGGTCCGTGTTCTATCCATGATCCTGAAGCGGCGATTGAATATGGAAAACGCCTCAAAGCGCTGCGTGATGAGCTGGGTGATCGTCTGGAAATCGTAATGCGTGTTTACTTCGAAAAACCACGTACAACCGTTGGCTGGAAAGGCCTGATCAATGACCCTTACCTGAATGATACTTATAAGATTAATGATGGTTTACGCATTGGCCGTAAACTGTTACTTGATCTGACGGATATGGGCATGCCGACTGCAAGCGAATTCCTGGATATGATTACTCCGCAATATGTGGCGGATTTGATTAGCTGGGGGGCAATCGGTGCACGTACCACTGAGTCTCAGGTTCACCGTGAACTTGCTTCTGGTCTGTCTTGTCCGGTCGGTTTTAAAAACGGTACCGATGGTAATATCCGAATTGCCGCTGATGCTATTCGTTCAGCAAGTGCATCACACCACTTCCTGTCAGTAACGAAATTTGGTCATTCTGCTATCATTGAAACGGCCGGTAACCCGGACTGCCATATCATTCTTCGTGGCGGTAAAGAACCAAACTATAGCGCGGCACATGTGGCTGATGTAAAAGAAAAACTGGCTGCGATTGGTCTGCCACAGAAAGTGATGATCGACTTTAGTCATGCCAACAGCTCCAAACAGTATCAGCGCCAGATGGTTGTTGCTCAGGATTGTGCTGATCAGCTTGCTTCCGGCGAAGATGCCATTTTTGGTGTGATGATCGAATCGAATCTGGTTGAAGGCCGTCAGGATCTGTGTGACGGTAAAGCGGAGACTTACGGTCAGTCTATCACTGATGCATGTATCGGCTGGGATGACACCGATAAAGTATTACGTCTTCTGGCGGATGCGGTTACTGCACGTCGCGCTGTTAAGGCTTAATCTGTATTTTTTCCGAATAAACCCCTTGCCTGTTGCAAGGGTTTTTTTGTTTGGGAATACATTGAGAAAAAGCTTAATCTGTTTTTTTATGCTCGTATTTTATTTCACTAAAAGCAGAACCTGAAGCAGTAACAACTAATTGATTAATCGCGCGACGATAGATTAGCCATGCAGTCGTCCCGGCCAGAATATTTCCGACAAATGCACCATAGAATATCCCTTGAATGCCATACAAATGACCGCCAATCCACAGACAAGGCAGGAAGAACAGGAACAGTCGTAGTGCGGAGATCGTCAGGGCGGTATACGAGCGGGCCAGAGCGTTACAGACAGAGACCAGTAAAATACAGATGCCAAGCGTTGTCAGGCTGAACGGCACGATTTGTAAATGTAAACTGATAATTGTTTGAACACTTTCCTCACTGGACATCAGCCTCGCAAGGACAGGTGTTATGGCAAATGTCAGCAGGGCCAGGAGCGTTTGGAATATCAGGATATATTTGAGAGCAATGGAAACCAGCTGACGAATCTGGATATAATTCTTCTCCCCCAACAGTCTGCCGACCATTGGCGGCATCGACATAGTCAGAGCCAGTACCGATACGATCGAGAAAAATTCAAAACGGGAAGCCACCGCCCAGGCGGCAACCGCCGCAGTACCAAAGCCTGCCAACAGTTTTGTTGCCAGCATTGATGATACCGGAGGCAACAACTGGCTGATCATGGCCGGTCCCATAATGTGCAGAATCGAGCGGATACTGCTGCGGACATCGAGTCCGTCCCAGTCAAAAATCATCCAGTGATTCGCCTGCACTTTTGGCGCAACAAACAGGATGCCACAACTAAACGCCGTAATCGTTGCCAGCGCGGCGCCATGAATACCTAAATCTAACCAGAAAATAAAAATAGGGTCTAATATCAGGTTAATCAGGCTGGTTACTATCATCATTGTACCGGGCAGCATGGTATTGCCGTTCGAACGGCACAAGCTGTAAAGGAAATAAAGGGTGGCACCAAGCCAGGCACTGATTAACCAGACAATCCAGTAGCTGTCGATGATCTGATAAACACTTTCCGGAGCATCAAGCAATTGCAGAATCGGATGTCTCAGCAGGTAAAGCAACAGGGCTAACAGGCCAATCGCCGCCGTTCCTATGGTAAGGATCAGCCCGCCCAATTGTTTTGCATAGTTTTTTTTCTGTTCTCCCAGTGCCCGGGAAATCACAGATGTAGTGGCGATACCCAATCCGACCTGAATGCCGATAATGACCATTTGCATGGGCATGGTAAAGCCCTGAGCAGCCAGAGGAAGTACACCAAGCTGTCCGATGAAGGCACTGTCAACCAGTTGAACACTCATCAGTGACAGTACACCGAATAACATTGGCCAGGTTAACTGGAATAGCTGTCGTGTCAGAGAAGGGGAAGAAGATTGCATAACGATCCGGGTGGCATGTTTAATTGAGGCGACAGTGTACCGAGTTTAAAAGTGAACTTGAACTCTCTTTCTGCATCATTTGTCGGGCAATAATGGGATGTTTCGGCTAAAGTTTGCGCAGTCAGCAATCAATTGGTGCTAAATCACTAAAAATTAAATACATTGTAATTACACTAAGAAAAAGTACGGATATCGAGTGAGGGCGGCAACATGGCAATACAAAGATTAGAATCAGAACAGTTGTACCGGGCAACGCAACTCGCTCAGATGCCTTATAAGTCCACCAGAGAATTGCCGCCAATCGATGAAATCGTTGGTCAGGAACGTGCGCAGAAAGCGGTTGAATTTGCCATGTCGATCAAAGAAAAGGGCTATAACATCTATGCGATAGGCCGTAACGGCCTGGGCAAACGCACCATGGTACTGAGGTACCTTAATCGTCACAAACATGATCCCAATGAACTTTTTGACTGGTGTTATATCTCGAATTTTGAAGACATCCGAACGCCGAAAGTTCTCCGGTTGCCTAAGGGGGTGGGTAAGTGCCTGCGTGATGAAATTGAGCGTTTTGTTACCAAACTGGTTAACGCGGTTCCGCTGGCTTTTGATAACGAACTGTATATCACCCGCGCAGAAAAGCTGAAACAGGAATTGGCGATCAAGCAGCAGTCCGCACTCGAAACGATCAGTCAGGCGGCGCAGCAGCGGGGCGTGAACCTGACAATTACGCCTCAGGGTGATTATCAGTTTATTGCGATGAACGGAGAGGAAGCCCACACTGAAGAGACATTCGAAGCATTAAGTGAAGAAGAGCAGATGACTTTCAGTACGACGATTGACGAACTGGAAGTAAATTTACGCAATGTGGTGCGCAAGCTGACGGAATGGGAGGATACTTTCAGCGAAAAAATGAAAAAGCTGAACGAAGATGTCACTCTTGATGTTATTGCTCATTTGATCAAAAAACTGAAAAAAGAATTTTCAGAATATCCGGATGTGAAATCCTACCTCAATGCGCTGCGTAAGGATATCATTGAGAACTACGAGCTGTTTTTAGATGATTCCAACGAACAGAATGAACTGGCGACGGCGTCGATGGATAAAAAACTACCGCGTCGCTATCGGTTGAATCTTCTGGTTAATCAGGAAAAGGGAGAATTCCCGATCGTCGTAGAAGAGAATCCGAATTATCACTCTCTTTTTGGCAGCATTGAAACCGCAACCTATAAAGGAACCGTCTTTACCGATCTTTCACTTATTCGAGCCGGCAGTTTACACCGGGCAAATGGGGGAGTGCTGTTAATGGACGCGGTGAAGGTGCTTGAGCGTCCTTATGTCTGGGACGGTTTGAAAAGGGCAATGCGTTCGAAACAGATCAGCCTTACTGCATTAGAAAAAGAAGTGACATTGTCGGGAACGGTTTCTCTTGATCCCGAACCTATCCCACTCGATATTAAGATTATCTTATTCGGCGATTACCATACTTATCAATTGCTGACGCATTATGATCCCGAATTCAGTGAACTGTTTCGTGTGACGGCCGATTTTGAAGATGAGATGCCGCGTGATGAAGAATCTGAATTTCAGTATTCTCGCTTTGTGTCGAGTTTCGTCCATGACAATGGCTTGCTACACTGTGATCGCAAAGCGATTGCCCGGATTATCGAGCACAGTTCCCGTTTGGCGGGAGACCAGAATAAGCTGTCGCTGCATTCCGCCAATATCGCCAATTTATTACGCGAGTCAAATTACGTCGCACGTCAGGCGAATTCGAATATGATTCGTATCGGCCATGTGGATGAAGCCTTACGTAATCAGGAACTGAGGGTAAACCGCTTACAGCACAATGTAATGGAAACCTTCGTGAATGGTACGACTCTGATTCAGACGGACGGAAGTTCGGTAGGTCAGGTGAATGCGTTATCAGTATTACAGACCAGTGATCATATGTTTGGCGCACCAAACCGGATTACCGCTTCAACCTCGTTCGGAGAAGGCGAAATTATTGATATAGAACGTAGCGTCGATCTGGGCGGAAGTATTCACTCTAAAGGGGTGATGATACTCTCTTCTTATCTGAATGCGGTATTTGGTAAAACCGCCAAGGTTCCGCTGACGACAACCATCACCTTTGAGCAGTCATACGGCGGCGTAGACGGCGACAGTGCCAGCATGGCGGAACTGTGCGCCATAGTATCGGCTTTTTCGA
>JBNKRC010000099.1:0-8357 GCA_050296215.1 Vibrio sp.
ACGGCTTAGCAGCGTTAGTCATTACCTTATTTGTAATGCAATTAATCAGTTCAAATATACTTGAACGATGGACGGTATACCTTGTTGAACGCGAAGCGCATTACAATTCTGCCCGCATTCTCGAGCCTCTTATTGATGATATTAATGATACGAAAAAACTTGCCGCTACTCCGGTTATTATCAATTGGGCACTCGATCCAGATGATCCTGATAAAAATAAAGCTGCTATCAATTACCTGAATTCATATCGAGATGTATTCAGAAGTGACAGTTTCTTCGCCGCACTCGCAGTAAATGACAGTTACTATTATAACGATAAAATCGGATTATCAACCGGTCATGAATTGCGAATTCACTTAGACCCTGAAAATCCTGGTGATTTCTGGTTCTATGCGTTACTAAAAAAGAAGGAGTTGATGCATCTTAATATAGGATACGATCGCATAAAGAAAGCGACTAACCTCTGGATAGATATACAGATAAGAGATAAAAATAAAACTCTTGGAATTATTGGTACATATTTTGACTTGACCTATTTTATCAATAACTATGTCCGGTATCAGGATGATAATTTTGAAACCTTATTTACCGATGAAGATGGTGCTATCCAGTTAGCTGCCGAATTCTTTAAAATAGAAGACGCCTCCGTAGCCAAGAATACCATCGAGAAGAAATTAATATTCGATTATTTCCAGGATAACGATACCGTAACAAAACTGAAGAACACTTTCCTCGAGTCATTCCATGCCCCGGGAAAGGTAAAAACCGTTCATCTGCAATGGAGAGGCAGTGAAAAGGTCGTGGGTGTCGTTTATTTACCGGAATTACACTGGTATGAGCTCATGGCAATTGATGTTGATACCATTTTGCCCGCCAGCGAATTTTATCCTTTTTACATATTGGTATTCCTGGCATTTGTAACTTTACTGATACTAATGTACAACATTGTTAATCGTTACGTCATTCACCCACTTTCCTATATTAAACACCGGATTCAGCGAATCGGCTCTCCTGACACATCAGAATATGAGAATGAATATGTTTTATCTTCAGAATTCAGAGAGCTTGAACAGCAAATAACCTCTTTCGCATATTATGATCCTCTGACACAGCTCTATAACCGAAGAGGCTTACGCCATAATTTATCGCGGGAAATCGCCCATTGCCGACGACATAATAAACCTCTGTTTGTTATTCTTATTGATATAGATTATTTCAAACATTTTAATGATACTCATGGACACCTTGCCGGGGATCAAGCATTGAAACTGGTCGCAACCAAATTATTACACCACTTTAAACGCGATACCGATATTGTGGCCCGGTTTGGCGGTGAGGAATTTGTTGTTGCATCTTCAGAAACCAGTTTTGATATAATGTATCAACTCTTAGAGTCATTCAGAAAAGACATTGAAAGCTATCCGGTAATCACTTCTGATTCACACTCAGGGGTATTTATAACCATCTCTGCCGGTGGTATATGCTCATGTTTATCGAAAAATAGTGATAAAGATATATCCAAACTACTGGATAAAGCCGATGAACAACTCTATCTGGCAAAAGCTGAGAGAAATAAAACCGTTTTAATTAAAGACAAATAGCATTGATTCAGACTGCGTTAAAGTATCGTACCGGTATAAATTTGTCCGGTATAGCTCATCGGCGGAGCAATGCAGACTTGCTGACGGCCGGAGAAACTCACTTCTCCATGCTGACATTTATCCACGCTTTTCAGACCAAACCGCAAATTCATTACCGCTTGGCTCAAGGAAATGGAAACGGCATCCTCCCGGAAAATCGAAAACGGGACGAATCACTTCGCCTCCACCCTGTTCAACTTTCTCCAGAGTAGCCTCGATATCCGAACTGTAGAAAACTAAAAGTGCTCCGCCATGTTGCGTCTGACTGCAAGCCTCTGATTTATAAAAACCACCATCTAGCCCCTGACCGGAAAACGCGGTGTACTCGGGTCCGTAATCAACGAACTCCCAGCCAAATACCGTTGAAAAGAAGATCTTGGTCCGCTTCAGATCACTTGCGGGAAATTCTACATAATTGAGTTTTTCATGCTGATTCATCGTTTACTCCTGTTCTTTCTGGTATCAGAGAAGACTTGTTATGATTGAGTCTCGGTATAAATACCTAACTCTCTTCGTTTACTCTTGCTCAAACTAAGTGACACAATACGGTAAGATTCTGATAAATAATACTTTAGATCGTCATCCATTTGCCTTGAACTCTTGACTTGCTGAATCCATTTCATTCCACGACTGGCAAAGTATGGGGCAGGAATATATCCTTCCTTATCGCGCAGAAATTCAAAATTTAAATCAGAGGTTTTAAAGGTAAATGCCGGGCAGCCGCTTTTGCTTTCAGTTCCAATCGCGAAAACCTTCCCTCCTACTTTCCAGACCTCTGAGTTACCCCACTGGACAACATGGGTACTTGCAGGAAAGGTGCTGCAAAACCGATTGAATTCATTGTGATCCATATGTTCCCTTTCCTGACAAACGACTAAATAAGCTTGTTAACCAACACGGTTATTTTCTTTTTCGCTTTCTCTGGCAATTCCGGTGTGGGACTCTTTGCAATTAATCCGGTAAACATCGTACCCACCGGATTAGCACCCATTGTTACTGCGGTTTTTCTTAACTGCTTCAGCGTTTCGCAAAAATAGCGTCCCATAAATGCAGGCGCAGCACTCGATGAAATTAACACCGCTTTCTTCTTAGGAATATCTTTCTTTCTCAATCTGGGCACGTTTGCGTCCCACGGCCAATAAGCATAAACAATCAGACGTTCCATAAAACGTTTAAAAACCGCAGTGACAGTACCAAAATTAGTCGGTGACGCCAGAATATAACCATCAGCTTGTTCAATTTTACTGATCAGCATTTCCATGTCGTCATTCTGAACACACTTCCCCGGTGATGCACCCGGATGCTGAGTACATTCCCGGCAATTAAGACAAAAATTAACCGGATAATCCCGCAGATTAATGACTTCAACTTCCGCACCTTGGGCGCGAATTACCTGAGCCATACAATTGATAGCCTGGTCGGTAATACCGCCATCCCGATAAGAACCATTCAGAGCAAGTATCTTTTTCATGATCCCGGATCTCCGGTAATAAAATTTATGATTTGATTAATCAGACAAACTGCCCACTCCCGAACTGCAAACAGTGACACCTTTCTATCATAGCTCAAAACCCTTCAGCCAATTCCGTGCCAAGGGAAGCCACAGAGCGATTCCCTCATCCACTTCCTTATCGCTCTTTGCATAGTATTGGTTAGCACAGGCAAGGCCATGTGCTCCCTTTTGAAACAAATGATATTCGCAGGGAATCCCTTTAGCCTGAAGTTTACTGGCGAATTGAGTGGTTTCCCGTGGGTCTGTAACTTGATCCGCCAACGTGTGCCAGATAAACATCGGGCATGTGGCATCAGTTATATGTTCTACCAGATTTACACTGTGCTGTTGCTCGGCGGTCGGATCTCCGGTGCCATAAAGGCAGCGTTTGATCACCGGCACATGACATGACAAATTATCCGGTTGACCGATAGTTTGTTCAGCGTAATCCATAATTTGCTCCCCAAGCATGGGATAACATAAAAGCGCACCACTCAGCTTTAATTCGTTTTGAGTCGGCACAAAATTCAGCCGATCAAGCAGATCTGGTTCCTGCCAACGAGTAGCCAGCGACCCTACCACATGCGCACCAGCCGAAAAGCCCAATGCAAATATCCGGCTCTCATCGATATGCCACTCTTCAGCATGCTCATGAATCATATGGAGAACTTGCATCAACTCCAACACCTGAGTCGGATAATGTGCCTGTTCATTAAAATCCGGTTCACTATCCTGAAGGCTTTCACGGTTCTTCAAATAGGTAGAATAGCGCACTACAAAGCAATGGAATCCATGTGACAAAAACTGCATGGCAGCACCTTCCCCTTCTTTGGTCGCCGTCATCAAATAACCACCACCAGGGCAAATAATCATGACCGGCCAATATCGTTCAGTCTTGTACGAAATCCCCGGATCCAGTAAGTAGGTATCTACATAACCTGCACCGCCATATTGCAAAGGAATACGTTCACATTTCATAGAAAATATCTCTCATTTCTGCAAATAAAGCTGAATTTTGTTGTTTTCAAAAAAAATAACAAATTTGTTCCATTCTAAATTCTCTGTGGTTTTCCATGCTAAATTTAAACTTGAAGAGAAAATAAACCAGGCCAGTTAGCACAAGGTGACTAATCGATTTAATACCTGAATCAAGCGCAACCTTACTAATACTATCGTCACTATCACGCAAGCGATCGCAAGCAATGTTTGTGTTCATCTGGTTGAGAAACTTCACATATGTCATACCAAAACGTATATTTGTAATTTAAAATTAATCATTTGTTTAAATTACCTATTAGCTTGCATCGCATGATTGGATATAGCATCTGTTATTCTTGGCCAGGTTTCTTTTGGCATGTCATGTCCCATTCCCTCAATTATCAATAATTTTGCTCCCGGTATCAGTTGCGCGGTTTCCTTCCCGCCTTCCAACGACATGAATGGATCTTTATCTCCATGAATTACGAGCGTTGGAGCTTTAATTGATTCAATCAATGATTTTCGATAACCATGAGCAAGAACAGCCGCGCTTTGACGAGCCATTCCTTGCGGATAATATGAACGATCATAGCTCTCGCCCATAAGAGTCCGCAATCGGGTTTCATCAAAGGGGAATCCCGGGCTCCATAGCTTTCGCCACATATTCACGTTATGTTCAATATACGCTTCGCGCTCATCAGGAACAGGTTTATATACCTCAGCTAAAATATCCGGTTTTATTTGCGGGAGTTCGGGATTTCCGGTACTCGACATGATAGAAGTCAAACTCAGAATATACTCCGGATGACAATATGAGATAACTTGAGCTATCATGCCGCCCACTGAAGCACCACAGATATGGGCCTTCTTAATGCCCAAAGCAACAAGTAAACCAATGGCATCATCTGCCATATCCTCAAGATTGTAGGCTAAATTTACAGCTTCACCTTTCATTGCCGCCATCATATCGGGAATACCGGCTTCTTCATATTTCGTCGAGAGACCAACATCCCGGTTATCAAACCGAATGACAAAGAAGCCTTTCTTTGCCAGCATCTCACAGAATTCAACTTCCCAATAAATCATCTGACTGCCTCCTCCCATTATTAACAATAATGCAGGAGATGAACTGTCACCAAAAGTATCATACTCGATATGAATACCATTCGCGGTCACATTAGGCATGATAAACTCCTTATTATTGAATAATAAACTTTATTGTATTGTATTTTCAAAAACTGATATATAAGGATTAATTCTGAAAAATAACAATAATGTTGAATTTATCATTTTAAGACTCTGCATTTAAATACAAATACCACCTTAATTTACATTTATTTAACATGCAATTGGTTATTTTATTTTTAATAAACAACCCCTTGAATCTGGCTATAAATTATTTTATTGATACCGGGATGTAAAATAGACAATAAAAGGTTCCGATGTGGTAACAAAACGACATTTTGCATGTTTTATCTATGGTTGTAATTGGATTACCATAGATAAATTAGTCAAACGCCAGATTTGCGACCGTCGTTCGGTTACGTCCCTGAGCCTTGGACTCATACAACGCTTTATCCGTGAACTCAAACCATTCCAGATGAGATGAGAGATCTGAATTCAGCTGGCAGATACCAAGGCTGATGGTATAAGTAATATTTCCCGAATCCGTTTCAACCACCAACTGCTCTATCCGTTTACGTAACCGCTCGGCAAAATACAGAGCCTGATCGGCCGAGGTTCCGGGTAACAACGCGACAAATTCTTCGCCACCGTAACGGCCACATATGTCGTTACGACGGGCTGTCTGCTGTAGAACCTGCGATGTTTTTCGAATCACTTCATCACCGGCGGCATGACCATAGGTATCATTAACTTTTTTGAAGTGATCTATATCAAAGACAACCAGAGTGGCTGCCTGCTCAGTAGTCCGGGAATGCTTAAACTCTTCCTTAAAGCATGACTCCCAGTAACGGCGGTTAAATAACCCGGTCAATCCGTCACGCTGACTGATTTCGGAAAGATACTTATTCGAATCACGTAAGCTGATTTTATTCTTGGCGATATCCGAAACGTCCTGAACCATCAGGCACACATGGGAAATATCGCCATGCAGCGATTTCAACGGTGTAATCACCAGATTTTGATACATGGTTTTTATCCCGTTGGAAATGGGAGAGTAGTTTTTGAATTTGAAAATAAAAGGACGATCTTCCCAGTTGGAAAAGCTGCTGTTTTTTAGCTCAATACAGGTATCGATTTGTGATTTCAGCCATTTTTCCGGCAGGTTTTCTATCACTTCAAACAGGTTTCTATGCAATATCATGTCAGAACGAACACCACTGTAGTTCTGCATAAAGCTATTCCAGAGGCAAACTTGATACTCGCGATCAACGACAACCAGGCCGACATCAATGGTATCCAATACCTGTATACCCCAGTGAAACTCGCTTAATCCAACAGTAAGTTCTGTCATTATAATGTATCCATCAGACGGTAAATCACATCAACGGATTGAGAATCGAAGAAAAGCAAAACTTCACATTCAAAGTCGATATTCTCAGCCCGGTAGGTAAATTCGACGGCAAAAGCTCCTTCATTTATTTCTTGTATTATCGTTTTTTCAGCATAGGAGTTTTTCAGTGTAACCGGCTGACGCAGTGAAAAGTTAACGCTGACCTGATCGGATAAAGAGTTAAGAAAGGTCGATATCAGCAAATTCGATAAATTAAGAACGATTTCATCTAATGTGCTTTCTTCCGGCAAAAATCCGAGTGAATGACCGATTTGCCCGATACCGTCTCCCCGCATACAGACCAGTGCTTCTCCATTGACACCTGAACCAACAAAACGCTGAGCAACGGCATGGAGATTATCGCTATGCAGCGCATCGGTAATTGTCATTTTCAGCTCACTGGCTTCTAAAATTCCGACGGCAGGCAAAGGCAGGCGAATAAATATACCGATTTTATCTGAAACCAGTGCAGCAGCCCGTCCAAGTGCAATATTGGCCGTTTCCAGAAACTTGCTGTGAGGATCGATATAGTCGCTTAATAGCTCTGTTTCGAGTAGTTGACTCTGACCATTCCTTTTGCGCGGAACATTCAGTTTAGTCAGGACATGAATAATGTCATCGTATTGAAATGGCTTATCAAGAAAATCCGTCGCCCCTAAAGCCATACAACGGACTTTCGCCTCCGTTTGTACATCTGCGGAGACAATAATCACTTTCGTCGGATAGGAACTGACTGGTAACGCTTGCAATACATCATAACCATCTAAAACCGGCATGGTTAAATCAAGAAATAAAATATCGACGTTGTGCTCGCTTATATATGCAAGAGCTTCTCGCCCGTTTTCACTAAACGAATAGTTTAACTCAAACAGGCAATTTAATGATCGATAAAGCGATTTTCTGGCTAAATCGGAATCATCACAAATCATTACATCCATATATAATGCGTCATTATTTTGTAAGCTTGTCAATAATCCGACATTGTAGCGGATAATCAGAACATTGCAAAAAATAACCAATGAAATTGCTGAAGTAACAAGAACTTCATCAACATATCGCGACGTTTCAATTAACCAAAATGAATTCTGGAACGCCCGCCATCATGCGAAGCTTCAATTGTCGCTTTGTTTTTCTCTTTTTTCTTGCCTTGTCCAGACTTATTTGCAAACTTACTTTTAGCCGGCTTGGGTGCATTCCGGGGCTTAGACGGTTTGTGCTGTCTGTTTTTCCGCAGAGGAGCGGCAGGTTTATCGGCTTTTATTTTGGGAGATTCATCCACCGGCTGATCGCAAATCACCAGGTAGTACTCGCCGTTGAATTCAATCAGGTCCCCATCATAAATTTTACGACGCTTACGGATTTCGAGCTCACCGTTCACCGCAACGTACCCTTCAGAGATGGCGTATTTCGCTTCTCCGCCGCCACTAACCACATTGGCAATCTTCAGGACTTTGTAGAGTTCAATGGGCTGTGAATCGACCTCGATACCAATCGCTTCAATTTCGACTTCATCTTCTAATTCCGGAGAGTATTCTTCATGCATCATAGGGATCATCATATTAACTGGGATGGCTGGAGTGTACCGGGTTTACTTATTCCGGTCACTACTTTCATAAATGAGTTCACCGAATAATCGACTTAAGCGGATACCGAACGCAGACTCGCATAAACCCATCCATGGGGCTCGGATCGCGCCATCCATGGCGCGAACGGTCTGCTTATCGGTATCAGC
>JBNKRC010000100.1:0-8037 GCA_050296215.1 Vibrio sp.
AATTTAGACACAAATATAAAAATGGAGGATATCTTCTGCTCAGTACAATAAATCGTAAAAGCTCCGGCCAAAGTACCTTTGATCAAAAAAGCCGATCATTGCGACCGGCTAACTGCACACACTTGGGTTTCGGCTCAGGCTTGCTACTCCCCAAAAGGTAAGTTCAGATTTATAATTCAAAACATTAGGCTGACAATATGACAGTGGAGTTAGAATTTAATGGCGATTTAGTGATCGGATGAACTAATTTCAATCATTGGAAATCCATGAATCTGACAACTAATAACATCAAATAATAAAACGTTATCCTAACTTTCGTTGCCAGGATTGAGCCGCCTTATCGATATTGACAAAAGCTTGTCTGAAGGCACTTTCATCCTGAAGATAAGGATCGTCTATCGTACTTAACCCGATCCAGTGACCGAACAAAAATGCTTTGGAACGAGCCGTTGGGATGATTTCACATAACTGTTCGATCTGATCTCGTTCCATCGCTAAGATCAAATCAACATCATCAACTATCTGCTGAGTAACCTGTTTAGCTTTGTGCAGACTTAAATCTAATCCCTGCTCCTGACCGACTTTTATGGCTTTTGGATCGGCGGGACTATCCTGAAGTTTACTTTTTTCAGTAGCAACACCAGCCGAGTCAATATGCTTATCTGGCAACAGTTGCTTTAGTCTGGCTTCAGCATAAGGCGACCGACAAATATTCCCGGTACAAATCACTAAAATTCGGTTAAACAATTGCGCCTCTCCTGAATATTTACCACGACTCAAACAGCAGACTCATATTGTAGGTTCTTTTCCGTCATGGTCAAAATCCGAAAATCACTTTTGGTTTTATTTATGCCTGAAGTTATTGAAATTGCAGCCAGATAATGGGCAGACACGCCCCCCTAGGATAGAAAGAAAACACTTTTCATCACATAAAAAAAACTAAAAATTTCAAACTAAAAATGGTTATCAGGGATAAAAGATAGTTGGTTTTTTAATTTTAAAATCAAGCAATTGATAAAAATTCACACACAATAAAACAATGTTCATTATTTTGTTTTATATCATTTTACTAACCGGGATGCAGATTTTGCAGTTACAACTAGATAACGAAATAAGTAACGAACCAGACTTCGTAAATTTAACGAAAGCGAACGGTTATCGTATTTCGACAAGAGGTACTTCCTGGTTGAATGTCTGTTGAAACGGCAAGGAAGTTTTTAAGTCCCTCTTACATTATTACTGGACAGTTAAAACGTAGGATAAAAAGATGAACAAAACTCTGATTGCTCTGGCAGTAGCAAGTGCTGCAGTGGCAGCTGGCGCAAACGCCGGTGAAGTATATAACCAGGATGGCACTACTCTTGCCGTTGGCGGTCGTGCTGAAGCTCGTTTATCTATTGCAGATGGTAAAGCCGATGATGCAAGCCGCGCCCGTATCAACGTTAAAGGTACGCAAGAACTGGCTAACGGTTTGTATGGCGTAGGCTTCTATGAAGCAGAATATGAAGCGAACGATAATACTACTGTAGATAACAGCGGTAACGCTTCTGAAGCCAACACTACCGATAACCGTTACATCTATGCAGGTATCGGAAGTGACGCAGGTCTGGTCACTTATGGTAAAAATGATGCGTCACTTGGCGTGATCACTGATTTTACCGATATTCTGGCTAACTATAGTGCGGCAGCATCAGCGAAATTCACTTCTGCTGACCGTGAAGACAATATGCTGACTTATGCCGGCGCATTCGACAATGTTGCGGTAAAAGCGGCTTATCGTTTTGCTGACCGTACAACCTCCAACGGCGAATATACTGACAACGCTAAAGACGGCTACAACGCTTCCGCCATCTACACTATTGCTGATACCGGTATTGCACTGGGTGCCGGTTATGCGAACGAAGGCGCAGTCTCCGGCAGCACAGAAGGCGGCAACCAGTATATGGTTTCTGCATCATATACTCAGGATAACATCTATCTGGCTGGTCTTTACACAGCTAAAGATTATGACCATACATCAAACGATTATCAGGGTTATGAAGCAGCAGCAAGTTATACTATGGACAACACTGTGTTCTCAACTACCTATGCTTACGGTAAGAAAGACACCGGTAATGATGACAAAGTAAACGCACTGGCCGTTGAAGCTGCATACCACTTCAAACCTAACTTCAAAGCTTATATTGACTACAACTTCAACCTTCTTGATGAAAATGAAGCGGGTTCAAAAGCAAAAGCTGAAGATGCTGCGACACTGGGTCTGGACTATCGCTTTTAAGTAAAAACCACTGCTTTTTTATTTTAACGTCTGCCTGATGGCAGGCGTTTTTTTTACCGCTATACTGATTCCATTCCTCAGCAACAGAGAATCCGATTCCGTGACTAAAGCTTTGCATCCGACTTTTGTTTCCCGATTTTTCAGGTCTCCGCTTATTATTCTGTTCTTTTCGGGATACAGCCTGTTCGCTCAGGCCGATTCTCTTCCCCGTTTTGAACTAACCTCACCAGCCCGCTTCTCTCTGGCAATATACTCACTGACTCAGCAGCCCGAACCATTATTTACTCAGGGAATGAAGGACGACACACTATTCCCGCCGGCAAGTACACAAAAGCTGCTTACTGCCAGCGCCGCTGTGCTTGAGCTTGGCGATAGTTTTACCTTTAACACGACATTAAGCCGGGCAGGTCGTGACTTCGTGATTAAATTTAGTGGCGATCCAACCTTAACCACCAGCGATCTTAAGCAACTACTTCTTGCCCTGAAAGAAAACGGAGTAACAACCATCAAAGGCGATATATGGCTAGATAATTCGATTTTTAATGGTTATGAGTCGGCCGTAGGCTGGCCGTGGGATGTGTTGGGCGTCTGCTACAGCGCCCCATCAAGTGCGATTACTTTAGACGAAAACTGTGTACCGGGATCCATTTACACCAACCCCGATGGTTCAACACGGGTTTATATTCCGGAACAATATCCGATTTTAGTGACAACTCAGGCCATTGCGTTAGATGAAAAGCAGCAAGAAGAACTGATGTGTGATCTTGAACTCAATGCAATGCAGTCAAACCGTTATCAGCTTGGGGGCTGTCTGCCGTTCCGGTCTGCGCCTTTGCCGCTGAAATTTGCTCTGCGCAATACCGGATTATACGGCCAGGAACAGATAACGAACTTACTCAGACAATTCAACATTGAACTGAAAGGAACGATTAGAGTCGGGCAGCCACCGCCGCATTCCCAACAACTACTGGCGCTAAAGCGCTCCCCGCTTCTCTCCGATTTATTGAAAACCATGCTTCAGGATTCGGATAATTTAATTGCGAATAATCTGACTAAAATGATAGGTCATCATTATTTCCGCCAGGCCGGAAGCTTCGCTAATGGTGTGCAAGCCATTAAAGAAATTTTATCGGCCCGGAATATTGATCTGAGCTCGGCACAACTTTATGACGGCAGCGGCTTATCACGCAATAACCGGATGAGCGGCAGACAGTTGCTGGATATTCTGGCATTTATCGCCAATAACGATGACCAGCTCCATTTACTGGACACACTTGCCGTAGCCGGTGAAAGCGGCACACTGAAATATAAGAAAAGTATGCGCCATTCCCCGGTCAAAGGTGAAATTATCGGTAAGAGTGGTTCTCTATATGCAACGCATAATATGGCAGGATTTGGACTGGATAAATCAGGTAAACCGGATACGATTTTTGTCCAGCTGGTTACCGACTATTTTCCCAGACAAGAAGATGGCCGTTCAGAACTGGAAGCGTTTGAGGCAGGTTTTTATCAATATGTCACTGAGCTATCTAATGAAAAGGGGTCAGAGTAAACAAGTTTACTCTGACCCCTTACAACTGTCGCCTGAAAAGGTTAAGCGATGGTCACACGTGCAAATTTACGCTTACCGACCTGAAGAACGTAAGTCCCCGCATCCGGAGTCCATTTGGTGTCTTCAATTTTATCACCTTCCGCTTTAGCGGCGCCCTGACGAATCATACGCATCGCATCTGAGGTTGAGTTAACCAGACCGGCATCTTTAAGCACATTCGCAATCGCAGTGCCTGATCCAAAGGTAAACTCCGGCATTTCATCCGGAATGGCTCCTTTCTGGAAACGATTGATAAATTCCTGTTCCGCCGCGTCAGCAGCTTCTTCCGTATGGAAACGAGCGATGATTTCTTTTGCCAGCAAAATCTTCACATCACGAGGGTTTGTTCCGGCGGCAACATCCGCTTTAAACTGTTCAACTTCACCCAGAGGACGGAAAGACAATAACTCGTAGTAGCTCCACATCAGATCGTCAGAGATCGACATGATCTTACCGAACATTTCGCTTGGAGCATCCGCGACACCAATGTAGTTGTTGGCAGACTTGGACATTTTCTTCTCGCCGTCCAAGCCAACCAGCAGTGGCATCATCAGTACCACCTGTGGTTTCTGACCATTCGCTTTCTGTAGCTCACGACCCATTAACAAGTTAAATCTCTGGTCGGTACCGCCAAGCTCTACGTCCGTTTCCATAACAACTGAATCGTAGCCCTGAAGCAAAGGATACATGAACTCATGAATCGCAATTGGCTGGCCGCTTGTATAACGTTTTTTGAAATCATCACGTTCAAGCATGCGGGCAACCGTCTGATTTGCAGCCAGACGAATCAGGCCTTCAGCACCGAGTTCCGATAACCATTCTGAGTTAAACTGAATCGTCGTTTTGGCAGGATCCAGAATTTTGAACACCTGAGCTTTATAAGTTTCCGCATTGCGCAGCACATCTTCGCGGGTTAGCGGCGGACGAGTCGCATTTTTACCGGTCGGATCACCAACCATCCCTGTGAAATCACCAATCAAAAACGTTACTTCATGACCAAGATCCTGAAATGCACGTAATTTATTAAGAATAACGGTATGACCAAGATGAATGTCAGGAGCTGTAGGATCCGCACCTAATTTAATTCTTAACGGACGGCCCTCTTTTAATTTCGCAATCAGCTCTTCTTCAGGAATCAGTTCCTCAACACCACGCTTAATTTCAGCTAACGCTGCTTCAATACTCGCCATTCTTGTTTACTCCCACAGATTTGGCATAAATTTAATAGTTGGACAGTTTACTTGAATAGCACTGGTTTTTGAAACCAGTTAGACTAGGTAATCTTCATTTTATTAATATTGCTGATACGAAACCAAACATGTTGTCTCTTTTTGCGCGTCTTCCGCTACTACATCGGACTTTGATAAGCTTTTTCACCACGGTGATTATCATCGCTGTCTTCTTTCTGCCGGATCCCCGCGATTTAAGTACGAATCAGAACAAACTTGAAATTGGCCGTCACTATCCTCTGACACTGAATGCTGAAGCTTTATCACCGGGAGTGACCATTCCACCGACCGCGACATTACGTTGGGAACAATACAAAGTTGCCTCAGGTGAAAGTGCGGCGATTCTGTTTCAGCGTATCGGACTGTCTTCCCGGCTACTGTATCAACTCACGTCCAGCAGCAAAGAAATCCAGACACAACTATCCCGTCTGCGTCCGAAGGACGAACTCCAGTTTGGTTTTGACGAAAAGAATGAACTGGTCCAGCTCAGACGGATCATTAATCCTTATGAAAGCTTTGTTATCACACGTACAGATAACGATCGCTACACCGCTAAAACCGATCAAAAAGAGATCTTCTATCAATACAATTATGCCGAAGCGGATATTACATCTAACTTCTGGAATGCCGCGATCTCTGCCGGCCTGACACCCAATCAGATTATGCAACTGGCCGGCATTTTTGGCTGGGATATTGATTTTGCATTAGACATCCGTGCCGGTGATTCATTTAAATTGCTGTATCAGGAAAAGATTGTCGAAGGGGAAATCGTCGACCGGGGCAACATTATTGCCGCTGTATTTGTAAACCAGGGATCTAAATTTACCGCCATACTCGATGATAGTTCAGGCAATTATTTCGATGATAAGGGCCGGGCAATGAAGAAAGCATTTTTACGTTCGCCACTGGATTTTCGCCGCGTTTCGTCAAACTTTAACCCTCGACGCCTGCATCCTGTAACGGGGAAAGTCAGACCACATAATGGCACCGATTATGCTGCACCGGTAGGTACCCCTATCTGGGCAGCCGGTGACGGGACGGTTCTGAAATCAGCCTATAACCAGTTCAATGGTAACTATGTGTTTATCAAACACAGCAATACGTACATTACCAAATATCTGCATTTAACCCGCCGTATGGTCAAAACAGGTCAGAGAGTCCGTCAGGGACAAACGATCGGGACGTTAGGCGGTACGGGGCGTGTAACCGGCCCTCATCTGCATTATGAATTTTTGGTCAACGGGGTACATAAAAACCCGCGCACGGTTGACTTACCTCAGTCAAAATCACTTACCGGGCAAAAGAAAGTGACCTTTATCGCCAATGCTAAAGGACGGATGGAGCAACTCAGTCACTATGCCACGTTGATGTACGCCAAAGCCAATTAATAAGCTAATACAAAAAGCCCGGTGATCAATTTCATCACCGGGCTTTTAAGAACGGGCTATAATTGCGATTGGTCGGACAGCTTAAACGCTGAACGATGCACCACAACCACATGTGGTGGTCGCATTCGGGTTATTCACAAAGAAGCGGGAGCCTTCCAGACCTTCGGTATAATCCACTTCTCCGCCAATAAGGTATTGCAGACTCATGGGATCGACAACCAGAGTTACTCCTTCGTTTTCGATCGTAGTGTCACCTTCATTTACTTTTTCATCAAAAGTAAATCCATACTGGAAACCGCTACAACCACCACCGGTAACATAAACACGCAGTTTCAGTTCCGGATTCTCTTCTTCAGCAATCAGTGTTTTTACTCGTGTTGCCGCAGCATCAGTAAAAGACAATGGTACGTTTAAATCACTCACGACGACCTCACTTAATATTCCACCTTATCCTGTCGTATCGGATATCCCCTGAATAAACGGGATAACCACGAAACACAAAAAGGACAGGTGCTTTCTGGATTTATAAACTAAATACATTATCTAATACCTGACTATCCTGTTCAAGTATTGTTCTCATTTTCATTTGATAATGTTCAATAAGAGCTTTTCCTTCAGGCTTTGAAGAGTACAATGCAATCAACCTGATCCGAAGTCAAAATAATAGAGGATACCCCATGACCAAGTCAGCCGATTTGTATCAGAAAGCCCAGTCCACCATCCCTGGTGGTGTTAATTCTCCGGTTCGCGCCTTTAATGGCGTTGGTGGTTCGCCAATTTTTATTGAACGGGCCGATGGGGCTTTTCTTTTCGATGTCGATGGTAAAGCCTATATCGATTATGTCGGTTCCTGGGGGCCTATGATTTTAGGTCATAACCATGCTCAGATTCGTGAAGCTGTCATCGATGCTGCCCGGCACGGATTAAGCTTCGGTGCGCCGACTGAACTTGAAGTCAATATGGCTGAACTGGTTTCTGAATTAGTACCATCAATGGAACAGATTCGTATGGTCAGCTCCGGTACCGAAGCGACTATGAGTGCAATCCGTCTGGCCCGTGGCTATACCGGACGTGATAAAATTATCAAATTTGAAGGATGCTATCACGGTCATGCTGACAGCCTGTTAGTAAAAGCAGGTTCCGGCGCATTAACTCTGGGCCAGCCAAGCTCTCCGGGAGTCCCGGCTGACTTTGCCAAGTACACACTGACCGCTCGTTTTAACGATCTTGAATCGGTAAAAGCCTTATTTGCTGCCAATAAGGGGGAGATTGCGTGCATTATCGTCGAACCCGTTGCAGGCAATATGAACTGTATCCCACCTGTCGAAGGATTCCATGAGGGATTACGCGAGCTCTGCGATCAGGAAGATGCGCTGCTTATCTTTGATGAAGTGATGACCGGATTCCGTGTAGCACTTGGCGGAGCACAGGCTTATTACAACATTAAACCCGATCTGACAACCCTTGGTAAAATTATTGGTGGTGGTATGCCAGTTGGCGCTTTCGGCGGACGTAAAGAGGTGATGCAGTACATCGCACCGACCGGGCCCG
>JBNKRC010000101.1:0-7942 GCA_050296215.1 Vibrio sp.
CCCAGCGATAAGGATAATCAGACCGAGGAAATAGGGGGTAAGCGTGTATTTATCTGTGTGCTGGATAATCAGTTTATATAAAATTTCGGCAAGCAGGGCGGCCTGTCCCAGGAGCATAAAGCTTGACAGCATACCAAGACTGACAGCAGCCAGCAGCCAGCGCTTGGCAATCTTGCTTTGCTGGCGAAGCCAGACATTCAAGCTAAGTTGTTTGTTTTTATCCATTTGTTGAGGCTTACTTTAGAATTGAATTTTTTGATTTAGGACAAGGATTATACAGAATAAAACCCGGGGGAACACCACCGGGTTTTGTAATTTAGAATTGAGGCAATATACGATTATTTCTCTAAGTTATCTAAATAACGTTCAGCATCCAGCGCAGCCATACATCCTGTACCTGCCGATGTAATGGCCTGACGATAGTTATGATCCATAACATCACCGGCGGCAAACACACCTTCAATATTGGTCTGAGTTGCATTTCCGTTCAGTCCGGATTTCACCACTAAATAGCCATTTTGCATTTCAAGCTGATCTTTGAAAATTTCGGTATTTGGCTGGTGGCCGATGGCAATAAAGACGCCCATAACATCCAGCTCTTCGGTCTTATCGGATTTGGTATCTTTAAGACGAACACCGGTTACGCCCATATCGTCACCCAGAACCTCATCCAGAGTACGATCGGTATGAAGAATAATATTGCCGTTCTCCACTTTGTCCATCATGCGATCGAGCAGAATTTTTTCTGAACGGAATCCTTCACGACGGTGAATCAGGTGAACTTCAGCGGCGATATTGGACAGATACAGCGCTTCTTCAACAGCGGTATTACCACCGCCGACAACTGCCACTTTCTGGTTGCGGTAGAAGAAACCATCACAAGTTGCCCATGCTGATACGCCGCGGCCTTTAAACGCTTCTTCTGACTCCAGGCCCAGATAACGTGCCGATGCGCCGGTCGTGATGATCAGGGCATCACAGGTATACTCACCACTGTCACCTTTGAGGTAGAAAGGACGTTTAGTCAGTTCGACTTCATTGATGTGATCAAAAATGATTTCAGTGTCAAAGCGTTCCGCGTGCTCTTTCATGTTTTCCATCAGGCCCGGTCCGGTCAGTTCTTTGTCGCCGCCGGGCCAGTTTTCAACTTCTGTGGTTGTCGTAAGCTGACCGCCTTGTTGAAGCCCTGTAATCATCACCGGATTAAGGTTCGCGCGGGCTGCATAAACCGCCGCGGTATATCCTGCAGGACCAGAACCAAGAATGAGTAGTTTAGAATGTTTTATGTTGCTCATTTGTGCTCCAACTTGTTATTAATTCGTTGAGTGTCTGATTGGATTGTAGGTGATCCTTGTAGCCAATAAAAGAATGGCACACTAAAGAATTATGACTAAATACTTATAGCTTATACCAATTCTGCTGCTTTGCTGCTCAGGCTTTGAACACTATCTCATAAGCGGTAAATTTGCGGATATTAATTACCCCGGTATCAAGTATCAGATACTGGCCTTTAATACCCTGTAAAATTCCGCTGACAACGGGCTGCTTATCAAAATTGTGCGAGACGATTTTTTGCGGATGCCGGCTGACCGGGTAGTGAATTTCGGTGATTTGCTTTTCGTCGGTCAGGGGCAGTAACTCAATTGCCGTATCGCCATATTCCAGTTTAAGACGGGAAATATGCGGCTCGATTAGTGTCAACAGATGTTTTGCCTGAGCGATAAGATCGATTGGCTCTCCATCCTGTTTCAGCAGTGTACGCCAGTTAGTTTTGTCGGCGATATGTTTTGCCAGTTCTACTTCAATCAGCCCGGATAATTTACGGTTACTGACTTTAATAATGGGTAGTCCCTGAGTCGCGCCCTGATCAATCCACCGGGTTGGTATCTGAGTGTGGCGGGTAATGCCGACTTTAAGGCTGGAAGTGTTCGAGAGATAAACATAGTGATCGACCATACAGTTCTGTTGTGCCCAGTCGGGCTCGCGGCAGGTTCCCTGATCGAAGTGACAGGTTTCCGGCTTCATGATGCACATATCACAGCTTGCTAACTTTTGCATACATACATAGCAATGACCCTGCGAATAGCTCTTTTTCGTTTTTTTTCCACAAGAGCAGCAGTAGATATTGCCGGTATGGGTCAGGCTGATGGTTTGGCCGATGAGAGGAGTGAGGGCGATAGTCTGATCGCCGACGGGCAGATGATAGTGCGTGGTTTCATTTAAGGTTGCGCGCATTTTATCCAATACGCCGGTAACTTGTTGTGGCATGACAATACTCTGTTTTTTCTGGTTCTGTTATGCCGTCACGGTATCATCGTTAGTGGTTTATGTCATCTCAGGTACGGAATCATTATCACTTGGCTGGGGGGCTGTTTTCCTCCGCATCTTCAGGTTCTGATGATGCGATTTGAGGGGGAAGATTATCTGTCTGAGGATCATTGATGATTATCGGTTCTTTAGGACCGAGGAATTTTGGCTGAGAATCGAGGATATATAAATCAATCACCGCTTTTATCCGGGCCAGGACTTCCCGCATGCGGACATAGCTTGTCAAATAGCCTTCCGGTCCCGGAACCGCCAGACATGAGGCATCAATATTATGGAAACGGGCAATGAATAAAGCTCTTTCGCAGTGAAAATCCTGAGTAATAATCAGAAAATGATTGGAATCAAAAATTTCACGGGCCCGGATGATCGAGTCTAATGTGCTGAAACCCGCGTAATCGAGCGCAATGTTTTCTTCCGGTACACCGGCTTTAAGCAGGTCCCGTTTCATTGTCCATGGTTCGTTGTAGGAACGGTGGGCGTTATCACCGCTTAATAATAAATGGCTTACCGTTCCCTGATTGAATAGCTTAATGGCGGCATCAATACGATTGGTATAGTAACCGTTGAGAGTTCTGCCCAGATATTTGCTGGTGCCGAGCACAACGGCAACATCATAATGGGTAAATTCATCCGGTGACGTAATAATCATTGAACGTGTTTTAAAGCTCACCCAACGGTCAATGGCAAAGATAAACACGATTGCGAGTAACACTGCGAACAGCGAATATCCCAACCATTTTTTCAGTTGAGGCAGGTTGTTGAGCAATGTTCTTATCTGATACGTCAACTCTTTTTCCTATATCTGGCGATTTCGTTGTGCCCATAACCCGATGAGAACAAAACTGCTTATTACGACGGCAAACATCATGCCATGGTCCAAATCTTTTAGTGTCCGGGTCAGGTAAGGGCTGAGTTTAATGATAACGAATCCGTAGCCGAAAGCATTGAGTACGATAAAAGCGAGTGTGCGTACAATAAAATGCTGCTGACGCAAAAGCTTGCGTAGCAGGTTGTTGATATCGGCGCCGAAAACGACCAGTCCGCAAGCGATCAGTGCAACAGAAATATCGCTCAGATACGGATTGAGGAACTCCCCCAGAGAGTTTAAAAAATGCATGCTTTCCCCATAACATATAGTGAATTATTTTGCCGGGATTCATTCCCTTACGTTAATCATAGTATCTCTAAACCTGCCATTCTGGAAGTGACAGAATGGCAGACGGTATCTTAACTTCGGGAAGAGCTTGAAGAGCTTGCATCTGTATGCTTGTCTGTTTCTCGGAATCGCGACGAATCAATACATATTATTTCAGACCTGTGTTGTTATTGTTAACAGCCTGGTTTTTATATAGCCAATTAAAGAGGTTTTTAAGAATAAAAGACGGATTTTTTATATTGCATTGCTATATACGAGATTCTCGAACATAGTGAATATAATCACTTAGCAACGTCGGGAAAAGTTTAATGGATGTAACACCAGTAAATGTCGTTTTTGATTATACGAATTTTTTGGGCGAGTGCAGCGATCATCACTGGACCTTTGTTGAAGTGTTTGGTCTGAGCTGGCCTGGTGGCAGAGATGAAAATGAAACCCGGACTCCCGAACAAAAATTGTGGGAATCAGCGATGCACAAAATGTCGCTCCAGTATAGTGATGAAGAGAATATTATAGAGTTAATTAAGTTAGCTAAAAAGTTACCAATCGGAGAACTGAAATTAATTATGCCTTACGAACTGCTAACCGAGCAGTTACGAAATATGGAAAGTCAGAGTCAGGTTCATTTAAATCCTGTTTGTCCGGACGAGTTTGTTGTTGATCTGACCGATTAAAAAAGGGACCCGTCTGAGTCCCTTTACAGTAAATCCTACGTTTAAAATTGATTAATCAATTAAACCGTATTCTTTATCAAGAATATCGATAATTTCTTGTTTTGGATTGTCACTCAAATTCAGTGGCTTACCCGTAATTTTTTCCGCAATATTGATGTAGGTTTTTGATACATCCATCATGGCTTCAAGTGGTAATTCATTATCGCGGGCCAGTGCTGCACGTTCAGGCATACGTTCTTTATTTAACAGAATATCCGGGTCAGGGAAGTAGTTGAGCAGGAACTGACGGAAACCTTCTTTTGAATTCTCTACAATCTGACCATTGTTGTACGCTTCTGCATCCCAGATACGAGAAGAATCCGGTGTACCAACTTCATCCATGTAGATTAGCTTTTCAACACCTTGTGCGTCAGTGACATAGCCAAATTCAAATTTGGTATCCACAAAGATCTGACCGATATTGGCCAGAGCCTGACTGATAACTTCAAAGCCTTGTTTCAGCAGAACTTCATAACGGGCGATATCTTCTTGTGAGCGGAAGTTGAATGCTGCGAAGTTATCTTCAATATTGGCTTTGGTAATGTTGACATCATCCGCTTCCGGCACGCCTGGAATACCTTTCAGAATCCCTTTAGTTGACGGAGTCATCAGCAGTTCAGGAAGCACTTTATCTTTGCCAAGACCTTCAGGCAGTTGAATTCCGCAGAATTCGCGTTCACCTTTTTCATAGGCACGCCACATTGAACCGGTAATGTATTTGCGGCAGATAGCTTCAATCATAACTGGTTTTGCTTTTTGCACGATCCATACGAACGGGTGGGGAATATCCAGAATATGACTGTCGGCCAGACCGTTATCTTTAAACAGTTTAAACCAGTGGTTTGAAATGGCATTTAATGCTGCGCCTTTGCCCGGAACACCTTTCAGACCACCTTCGGCATGCCACACGCAGTCAAAAGCGGAAAGACGATCACTGATTACCATGATAGCAAGAGGTGCATCTGATGCAACATCGTAGCCCTTTTCTTTGATAAGGCGTTGGCTATCTTCTTCCGTTAACCAATACACTGAGCGGACTTTGCCACTGTGAACAGGTAGGTTAGTGCGAATTGGGAGGTCGTCGTTGACGGCGAGAACTTGATCTGCAAGGCTCATTAAGACATTCCTATCATTTATAAAACGTCGCGTTGAGACGGTATTAGTGGATAAAAAATTGCTGAGCGAATGATACCAGAACCGAAGCTATTCGCCATATAAAAAAGCAAACGTTTGCTTAAATTGGACCGGTGACAGTGCCCGGTTTCGGCTTAATGCAGTACAAAACTGGCAGTATCAACAAAAAATAACTGACACTGATGCAGTTGTGCCAGTGCAGACAGCCAGTTTTGCTGTTCAAATGAGAATTGGTCCGATGCGACGATGGCACTGGCATTGCCGGAACGAATGGCTTTTTCGATCACTGCAAATTCTGATAACTGACGTGATGGCATAATATGGATAACTTTATTCGACCATGACTTGTTTGCCGCAAGTGTGAGAACTTCCTGGCGCGGGCACTGGGCAGTAAACATAATCCACTGCTGACGTTGTGACAGATCATCCAGATGAGAATGGAGTCCGCAAATGTTAAGTGTATGAGAGCTTGATACAGATAGATGACCGGCACGATCAATGTTATTTAATGTGTTTAGAATCATAATACTGTTTCCTTGTACATACTGTATAGATAAACAGTAGGTGTTTTGCGTTCACTGATCAAGTGAAATTTGCTTATTTCAGCAACAAATTTGTGATCATCTGAGAGATTTGTGATGTAAAAAGCACCACTTACCATTCGGGTGGAAATGATAGAGAATTTGTCAGGTGAGAAGCTGAGTGATAACGGATGAATAGAAAGAGTGATTTGTCGTGTTGTTTTGACGCTAGTATCGACTCACTGCTTTATCCGTAAAACAACATGAAGTCGGTACTGGCTGGTGACGTATTAAGTCAGGGATGATATGTATGATGAGTTTAATGTTGCTGAAAAGCCGATTTTTGCCGGGCGGCCAGTTCGTCTAAATTAAATTGTCTCACATCGATTAGGGCATACTGGTGGCAGTTTTTACATGAATAATGACATTTCCCGTCAACATATACATGTTTTTCAAGTAATCCACGTTGTTTACACCAATCGCAAATACCTTCGATTGTAAACATTTCGTTCTCCATCTCAGTGATGAATAGGTACAACTATTTTCGCACCGCGATTATGGCATGAGTGTTAATTAGATGTTAACAATAAGTTGCAATACATGGGAGGTAGATCGACGATTTGATAATTATGTCATCTATGAGAGCATTATGTGACTTTTGAGTGATTTTCATCGTTGGTCCTGTGCTTTCTGACAGTCATGAGCAGTTTGAAAGCGTAATTCAATTGTGTCATTGAATCTGAAGTTCCGCCTGCATCAGGATGATAAATCTTACTTAACAGACGGTAGTGCTGTTTAAGTGTTTTTTCGTCAGGAATGGTGCCAGGGTTGCAGCCAAACATCAGACAGGCGTTGTCCAGTTGTTGTTGGCCGGAGGGCGGCAGATCGCTATTCTTGCCTTGCTGTAATTTTTTGTGCAGCTTTTCGAGGTCGTTAACCTGTTGTTTAGTCGCGAGATAGCGCTGTCTTTTTCGTTTAATCAAAATGAATAAAACCGTTACAGACAGCAGTACCACGATCACTACCGATAGGTAATCCGGGTTAACTGCGCCGGATTCTTCAGTTTGCGTTGTAGTTAAAGCCGGCGAGCCGGTTAACGCGCTTAACTGATCGGCCTGAGAGACTTGCTTGAGGCGTCGCTGATTAAAACGGGCTTCTAATAGCTGGCTGTATTTTTCTTCCGCTACCGGTGAATACCGGGCTGCGATGTGATACCAGATTATCGGCAGAGAATCGGGCCGGAGCTGATCGCTGCGAGTTTCGGTTAGTTGTGCAAGCTGTAATGGCGCTTTCTGGTCGCCGCTGATGGCCTGAAGACTTAGCCAGTAGAGCGTCTGTTCTGTATTTTTTGTTGATGGGGTTTGATTGCGGAGCAGGTTTATCAGTTCAGTGCGGGCGGCGAGATTATCATTTTCAGCTGCCTGTTCCAGCCAGTATTGTGCCTGTGGGAGAGAGCGTTCTACATCAACTCCGTTTAAATAATGCAAAGCTAAATCATACTGAGCCAAAGGATCACTTAAGTTAGCCTGCTGCTTCAGGTCGTCTATCGTTGTTGCTGGCGATATTGATGTAAATAAAGCTAAAAGCAGTCCGATTAAACTCTTCAATCCGGTCCGGCCCTATTCAGTGAACAGAAGGGTGGTGGTCTGACACCACCACCCGTTACTCCATTATTTTAATGGAAGAATCTGGATTTCAACACGACGGTTACAGGCACGTCCGGCGGCAGTGTCATTGCTGCATAGAGGAACTCTTTCACCCATACCACGGGAAATAGCGCGTCCGGCGGCAACACCCTGTGAAATCAGATAGCTACGAACGGCTTCTGCACGGCGCTCAGATAAAACCTGATTGGTTGTGTCGCTGCCGGTACTGTCGGTATGACCTTCGATAACCAGGCTGGTATCCGGGTATTCAACCAGAATGGTCGCGACACCGCTCAGGGTATTATGAATCGAGCTGTTCAGCTGGTATGAATTGGTGTCAAAACCAATACCGTTTTCCATGCGTAGAAGTAGCTGATTGTCGCTGACTCGTTGAACCTGAACGCCTGAGTTAAGCAGCTTTTGGCGTAATGCAGCTTCTTGCTG
>JBNKRC010000102.1:0-7881 GCA_050296215.1 Vibrio sp.
GGAACTATTACCGGCATCAACCAGAGTATTACCAGTTGATTTAATATCCGGCACAACAAAAGTTTCCGAATAAGCTTTACCAAATGCATTCAATGAAATATAAGAATTGGGGATAGCAACCGCAACTGCAGCCCCAAGATTCGCGCTAAGACTCTTACCCTGTAAGTAATCGAGCTCTTGCTGGGCAGTTGTAGCGTCACTATTAGTAATCGCATCCGCTAAATTTTGAAATGAATCAGCGATATTATCGGGATCGTTGTAGAAACCGCCAAAGCTCGGTAACAGCAATCCGGCATCGTCACTACGACGGTATAGTGCGGTTAATGCAGGATTATAAAACGGTGCTGTCAGATAGCTCGCAGATACAACTCCGACACCTCCCATTGCGTCGCCCCGAGCATCTATCGCGTATGAAGCAGCGTAACCAGAAGTAGAAATGGCCCCAATAAGCAGGGATAAATATTTAAGGCGTCGAGTCATAACAAATAAACCTATGATGAAAATTAACTTTATAACGGCAACGATACATGAATCTTTAGCCGTTAATCACTCGTGACATCATAAGTTTTACTGATAACTTGAGATTGCTCAATAAGAATTGGCCCTTGCCAGCGAAGATAATTCATTGAAACCGCTAAAATATAGCGATCTGGCTCAGCAACGTTACGAGGTAACGTTTCGGGATAGTTAGATTCGTAGGCATTATGCCAGATTTCCGCATACTTACCTTCATCAAAACTGTATAGCGAAACATTGAGTTTAGGCAATGGACATAGTGAATTAGGCAAAGCACTTTTTTCCACCTTCCATTCGTCCTTTGAAGTCCAGTGTACAGAGTGATTTGATTTCGTTTCTTCGAGGATAATCCACTGACTCCACACCGAATCATCTGCCCTGACGATACTTAAGCGGTATAGCCCAGGTTCTAACTTATGGGCAACGTTATAGCGCCGGACATGGGTGGTGACGTTGTCACTCTTTATAATGGAGAGCGATGTTTCCCGTGATGGATATTTATCCACCCATTTTTTTATATAAATATCTTTTACATCTGAATTCGATGCAACTTCAATTATAAACTGATAGGCATCCCTGCCCGGACTTTGAATTTCAATTCTTCGGATTGTGACCGACTTAATCCATTCAGGCAACGGATCCGGTGATAACGATTTACCACAATCCAGTTCTAATCCCTGCAACATCAGGGCATTAAGATGATTGTTAAGATTAGCAGACTTACTATCCTGCCATACTTCAATCAAAGAATTAAACATATCAGGCAATTGCCCCATCAGAAGATGTTGATGGGCCTGAGTTAAAGGTGTACTTCTTTCAAACCAGTCATTAGCAACCGCCAGATCTGATACACCGGAAAGTACACCCAGGATTAACGCGAATTTCTTCATTCGTCAGGCTTTCATCTTATATCCAACGCCACGAAGCGTTTCGATCTCAAGTCCGGGTAATTTCTGGCGTAGTTGCAGTACATGGGTATCTACCGTACGCGTAGTCGGAAAATGATTGTAACCCCAGACATGATCGAGCAGTTCATCCCTGGTAAATACGCGGCCACGATTGCTTGCCAGAAATAGGAGTAAATCAAACTCTGTCCGGGTTAATGTTATCAGTTCGTTTTTGAACATCACTTCTCGAGTGGCTTTATCGATAATCAAATTATCCGTCACAACTTGTGAATCGTCTTGCTGATTATCGGGCGAACGCAATTGAGCACGGATCCTCGCAAAAAGTTCAGCTTCAGCAAATGGCTTGGTCAGGTAATCATTCGCGCCTGAGTCTAACCCTGTAACTTTATCTTTAACTGTAACCAGAGCCGTCAGTAAAATAACTGGTATATCCTTAATTTTTTTCCATTCAGGAAGTTGGCTGACAGAGTCTCCGTCAGGAAGCTGACGATCTAAAATGACCAGATCGGCTTTATCCCAATACTGCTTTACTTCTGAAATTCGCTCGGCATGTAAAACCTTATAATCAGCCTGTTCCAGGCTAACTAACAGACCATCCGCCAAATTTTTATCATCTTCAACTAGAAGCAACGTCTGTTTCACAGGGTATCTCCAATATAAAAGTAGTTGGTGGGCCAATTAGGGTCATTCTACCGCCCATTCTATCGACCATCGATTCTACTATAGTTAAGCCAAGTCCTAAGCCACTCTTACTTACAAATGGCTTACGCAGTTCGCGCCAGTTTTTATGGTTTAAGTCACCCCGGTCTATAACTTTAAATGTGACCAAGTTACTTGATGTAATGACTTCCAATTTTACTGGTGCAACACCATACTTAAATGCATTGCGCAACAGGTTATCAATGCAGGTACCTAACCAATAAACATTCAATTTTGCTGAAATGTCCTGATCGATAACAAATTCAATATCCTGTTCAAACTCTTCTTCTACTTTAAATTCCAGCCACTCCTTCACAGATGAAACCCAATCTGCGGCGAGAGGTCTGTCTTCTGACTGCAAATAATCTTTGCTCGCTTCAGCAAGCTGCCTTAAACGACGCGAGTCTTCACACAGCCGTCGGAATTCACTATAAACAGATTCCGGTAATTTCTCGAATTCCCGGCGAAAACCTTCCACTGTTAAGGATAAACTTGCAATCGGCGTCCGGAGTTCGTGAGTTAGTATCTGTAAGACTAACATCCGGCTCTTGAGTTCCTTTCGCTTTGAGTTCCAGCGATACACAAACCAGCTGATAATTAACAACAGGTTAGCTACCACCAGACCAACCATAATGTAGCGCAGCAATTCTGACTGATCTTTTTGCGACCAGCACAAATTGCCCCGTTGCACAAAGCAGGTCGTACTCTGATCTGCGAACGTATAGGCTAATCCGGCACTGTCAGATTTCGACATCCACACGGATTCAGGAAAAACATAATACCGATCACCCTTTCGTAACCAGTATTCATCATTCGTCCGGAACATAGAAGCGCCGCCTAACAGTGCAGAAATTGCAGTATCATCCATCCTCTGCAATCGTCCAAGCAATGTATCCGTCGAAGCTTTGAGCCTTTCTTTTATATGCATATATTTAGAAAACTGTTCGCGATATTCCGGATATTCTTTTACAAAACGCTCCGCATATGTTCCGCCGCCAGGATGAATTAAAGAACTCCGCGCAAACCATCTTGCAGTAAGCTTAGTTCCATTACACATCGCCCGTGTAAATACCAGCGGTTCCGTAATTAACGGACTCAGCGGTATTGGCCCTGTGCAAGTTGAAGCTAACTGATAAAGTTGCTGAATATCCTTAATCGGATACTTAGTCGTTTGCGGAAGCAGGCTCTCTGGCATTAATAAGCGGGTTGGATAGTCAGCTTCAATCGTTCGCATATCGTAGCTGACTGTCGCCGTTTTATAATTAAAAAGAGTAACAAATTCGTCGATTCGTTCCGGTAAGGAATCTGCATAAACGCTAAATGACATCATTATCAGTATTAAAGATTTAAACTTCATGCAGTAGCAGACTCTACCTTTTCAGCTATCAACTTCATTATTAATCTCCTGATATTATGACCTAATCACATTCAGGCTTGTTATGTCGTTGTCAATAATATGCGCTTAAGCAACAAAAAAGCCAGCGCATTACACGCTGGCTTTGAGAATTATGCAAAAAATTGACTAATTAAAGAGATTTTACAATCGCATCTACGCTGGCTTTTGCATCGCCAAACAGCATTTGTGTATTCTCTTTAAAGAATAGCGGGTTCTGAACCCCGGCGTAACCGGTATTCATTGAACGCTTAAATACGATAACGTTTTGCGCATTCCAAACTTCAAGAACCGGCATTCCGGCAATCGGGCTATTTGGATCTTCAAGTGCTGCCGGGTTAACCGTATCATTTGCACCGATAACCAATACTGTATCTGTATCAGAGAAATCATCGTTGATTTCATCCATTTCCAGAACGATATCGTATGGTACTTTAGCTTCAGCCAGCAATACGTTCATGTGACCAGGCAGACGACCCGCTACAGGGTGGATACCGAAACGAACGTTAACACCCATTGCGCGTAGTTTTTCAGTCATCTCATAAACTGGGTACTGAGCCTGTGCAACCGCCATACCGTATCCAGGAGTGATGATAACTGAGCGAGAGTTTTTCAGCATATCAGCAACATCTTCGGCTGAAGCTTCACGGTGTTCACCCTGCTCTTCGTCACCTGAAATCACAATTTCCTGACCGAAGCCACCAGCGATTACGCTGATGAATGAACGGTTCATTGCCTTACACATGATGTAAGAAAGAATCGCACCTGATGAACCAACCAACGCACCGGTAACGATCAGAAGATCGTTTGCCAGCATAAAGCCAGCAGCAGCAGCAGCCCAACCAGAATATGAGTTAAGCATAGAAACAACAACCGGCATATCGGCACCACCAATTGATGCCACCAGGTGGTAACCAAATGCAAACGCAATCAGTGTCATGGCAATAATAGCAAACATGCTGCCGTCAACTTTAATGAAGTAAATCATTAACGCTGTTGATACAACAATCGCCGCCAGATTCATTTTGTGTTTGTGTGGCAGATTCAGTGGTGATGACTTGATCACACCGCGCAATTTGCCAAACGCAACAATAGAACCGGTAAACGTTACAGCACCGATAAAGACACCCAGAAATACTTCAACCATGTGAATGACATGTTCAGCATGGGTTGCGGTTTCCGGTGCCGCGATGTAGCTGTTATAACCAACTAATACCGCAGCCATACCAACGAAACTGTGTAATACAGCGACAAGCTCTGGCATTTCAGTCATCTCAACTTTCTTCGCCAGATACATACCAATCGCGCCACCAATAACCATCGCTAAGATGATCCAGGTAACGCCAGCAGTATTGTGGCTAAAGATAGTTGCGATCAACGCAATCGTCATACCAGCGATGCCATAGTAGTTACCTGCTTTTGCAGACTCCTGCTTTGACAGACCAGCCAGACTCATGATGAAGAACAGAGCAGCAATAATGTAGGCTGCTTGTACTAATCCTGCAGACATTAGTTACTTCCTTAATTCTTACGGAACATTTCAAGCATACGCTTGGTTACAGTGAAGCCACCGAAAATATTGATACTTGCGATCAGTACTGCGATGAATGATAAAAACGTGACAACGCCACTTCCTTGCCCGATTTGCAGCAATGCACCGATAACGATAATACCGGAAATCGCATTCGTTACTGACATCAGCGGAGTGTGAAGCGAGTGTGTAACGTTCCAGACTACGTAGTAACCAACCACACAAGCAAGAACGAAAACAGTAAAGTGGCTCAGGAATGCTGCTGGTGCAACAGACGCAATCCAGGCAAACGCCCCCATACCGACAACCAATCCACCGATTTTCTTCGCCGGGGATACTGGTTTCTCTTCTTTTGGTTCTTTCTTAACAGGAGCAGCGGCTTTTGCCTGAGGCTGAGCAGAAACCTGAATCGGCGGAGCCGGCCAGGTTACTTCGCCTTCTTTAACAACAGTCACACCACGAAGAACAACGTCTTCGAAGTTAATGTCGATGTTGCCATCTTTCTCTTTGCATAGAAGTTTAAGCAGGTTAACTAAGTTAGTTGAGTACAACTGTGAAGACTGAGTCGGAAGGCGACCGACCATGTCGGTATAACCGATGATCTTAACGCCGTTTTCAGTCGTTATAACCTGATCAGCAACAGTATATTCACAGTTACCGCCATTCGCCGCAGCTAAGTCGACGATGACACTGCCCGCTTTCATGCTGTCTACCATTTCTTTGGTAATCAGCTTAGGAGCAGGGCGTCCCGGAATCAGCGCAGTGGTAATGATGATATCAACATCTTTAGCCTGAGCAGCATACAGCTCAGCGGCTTTTTTGTTGAAATCATCAGACATTTCTTTCGCGTAACCGTCGCCAGAACCAGCTGGTTCTTCAAATTCAACAGCCAGGAACTCAGCGCCCATCGATTGAACTTGCTCTTTTACTTCCGGACGTACGTCAAATGCGCGAACAATCGCACCAAGGCTGCCAGCTGCACCGATAGCAGCAAGACCAGCAACACCCGCACCGGCAACAAATACTTTAGCTGGCGGAACTTTACCCGCCGCAGTAATCTGACCGGTAAAGAAACGGCCAAATTCGTGAGCTGCTTCGACAACCGCACGGTAACCTGCAATGTTAGCCATAGATGACAGTGCATCCAGTGCCTGAGCACGAGAAATACGAGGCACGCAATCCATCGCTAACACGTTAATGTTCTTGCCAGTAAGCTTTTCCATCAGCTCAGCATTCTGTGCCGGCCAGATAAAGCTGACTAACGTTGCACCATCTTTAAGAAGATCAATTTCTTCATAAGAAGGCGCGTTAACTTTGAGTACAAGATCCGAAGACCAAACTTCAGAAGTTGATACAATTTTCGCTCCGGCGGCTTCAAAAGCAGAATCTTCGAAGCTCGCTTTTTCTCCGGCGGTAGATTCGATAACGACTTCGAATCCAAGTTTCAAAAGCTGCTCAACCGAACTCGGCGAAGCAGCGACTCGCGACTCTCCCGCAAGCGTTTCTTTAGGTACACCAATCTGCATAGCAAATCCTTGACTATTGGCCCAATGGATATTCTGTTTTTATATAACGACTAATAGAACTTCAAGTATTTTGTTATAAAAATAAAAAATTTCATTACTTATAACCGTTAGGCATAAAAATTACGGCTATATGGTTATAATTTCAGCAATTTTCGAAATAGCTATCGTCGGGCGGTCATTAAATACTACTTAGACCGTTGTGTAAAATGTTCTGTTAAAAATAAAGCCACAAGCTTAATTGCATGTGGCTATTTTCCCAATGATTAACATCAATTAAACACCGCGTTAATCGAAAATTTTGTTACCCATCTGGTCAATAAAAAGCTTAGCTTTCGAAATCATGATTTCGTCGGCGTCTTTAGAACTCATTAACACATCCGAGCGTATAAAGCGATGAGTACACAATTGCTCGTCTTTCATCAGCTCAATCTTACCCGCTACACGATATTGACCATTTTCTTTAATGGCACACGGATAGATCTGAAACCCCTTATAGTCAACAGGCTCAATACCTTTATACTCATCTTTGGTCTGAGCTTCTTTGCTCGAACCACCACCAAATAAACGGGATAAAAAGCCCACTGTATTATTCCTCTTGCTCAACGATTAAGAATGATGTCCGACAAGTGGCTTTTCATACCACTCCAGTTCAAGTTCTTCCGAACGCTCGCTGGTCACAACAATCGGAACCTCATCATCCCTTCTTTTACGACGATCATTTACAATCATACTTTCTGCTGCTTCAACCGCATCGGTCGCATGTTTCTTCAGCGTCACCAGCCTATCGTCGGCTAATGCGGACAGAAAATCAATATCATATCGGATATAGACCGGGCGCAACTGGCTGAGCGCGATACAGGCGAGATCGGCCAGCTGTTGATCGTTATATTTTTCAACATAGGCATTTTCGGTCAAAACCTGTCCGACCAACGTTTCCATGTAGTTATGAACATCAACACGAATCTGCATTACTACCTCCAACCATCAATCCACACGATTATTACAGAATAATCGTCACCTCTGTTTAATAATATAGTTTCTGATCATGAATTTTTAAATAGTGCTGCAAAGCACATAATCAATAAGTTACGTCAAAAAAAACGCGCCAATAATTTGTCAAAACACTTGGAAATTATTGAAATAAACGTATCCTTATTTACTACATTCTCATTGTCACCCTGTGTTCGGCGGAGAGTTATAAAAAACATGCCTACAACGCTGCTAAATGCCCCCTGGTTCAGATTTGGCTTTCCGCCGCTTATTGTTATAGCCGGGTGGTTAACCTGCAGCACGACAACGCTGGTAAAC
>JBNKRC010000103.1:0-7840 GCA_050296215.1 Vibrio sp.
TTGGTTCTGGGTACTGACCATTCTGCTGAGAATATTACCGGCTTCTACACTAAACACGGCGATGGTGCCTGCGACCTTGCTCCTCTGTTTGGCCTAAACAAGCGTCAGGTTCGTCTGGTCGCAGCAACGCTGGGTGCACCACAACTTCTGGTTACCAAAACTCCGACCGCTGATCTGGAAGAACTTGCTCCACAAAAAGCAGACGAAGACGCACTTAAACTGACCTATGATCAAATTGATGATTTTCTGGAAGGTAAAGACGTTGAGCAAGAAGTCATTGATCGTTTAGTCGGTATTTACCGGGCGACTCAGCATAAGCGCCAGCCGATCCCGACAATTTATGACTAAAGACTTTACCGTCCCAGTCTGAATCATTCAGCACGACGAAATTTGACAGAAAGGGCACTACATTATGTGGCGCCCTTTCTAATTAGCGCTGTTTTTTTCCACGGCTGGCATGAATTTTCAGCTTTGCCTTTAACTTACGTTTTTCGGCAGAACGGCTTTTTTTACGCGGCATTTTTTCGGATTCAAACCGATCAACCGGACTGGGTTCGAACCCCGCCAGCCACTCCTGGGGAAGTCGCCGATCCAATAGCGTTTCAATCGCTTCCAGTAAATACTCCTCATCATGGCTCATAAATGAACAAGCCTGACCGGCTTTTCCGGCCCTTCCCGTACGGCCGATTCGATGAATATAATCTTCTGCCTTATAAGGCATATCAAAATTAACGACCTGCTCCAACTGATCAATATCAATTCCCCGGGCGGCAACATCTGTCGCAATCAATGCCCGCACCTTTCCGGATTTGAAGTCATCTAACGCTTTTTGTCGCGCTCCCTGACTCTTATCACCGTTAATTGACGCTGCTTTGATTCCATCCAGTTTCAATTCTTTTGCCAGCGCATCACTGCCCTGCCTGGTTTTGGTAAACACCAGAACCTGCTGCCAGTTACGGGAGCCAATCAGGTAAGCCAGAAGCTGACTTTTTTTATTGCGATCCACCGGATACACAATTTGTTCTACCGTATCGGCAGTCGCATTATCAGCAGCCACCTGAACTAAAACCGGATCATTCATTAACGTCTGCGCAAATGCCCGAATCTTGCTGTCAAATGTAGCGGAGAAAAACAAAGTTTGCCGCTGTGGATTTAATCGCTTGAGAATGCGTTGAATATCGGGCTGGAATCCCATATCCAGCATCCGGTCGGCTTCATCCAACACCCAGGTTTCGACATTATCTATGGTAAAGGTTTGGGTAAAAAGGTGATCCAGCAGGCGTCCCGGGGTAGCGACCAGAATATCGCAACCGTTCCGCAAATTCCCAACCTGAACGTTGAAGCTGACTCCCCCGTAGATTGTTACAATTTTGAGCCCTGTGTTTCGAGAATAAGACACTAAATTATCAAACACTTGTTGCGCCAGCTCTCGCGTCGGGACTAAGATGAGAGCTCGAATATCACTGGTCCCCGCCTGTTGCCGGGAGGCTAATGTCTGAATAATCGGCAGACCAAATGCCGCCGTTTTACCCGTTCCGGTCTGAGCCCCGGCGATCACATCATTTCCGTTCAGGACAGGGCCAATCGCCTGAGACTGGATTTCGGTCGGAGTGTGAATATTCAGTTGTGATAACGTTCGGCACAATGAAGGCGATATCCCAAGCTGTTCGAAGTTAGCGGTCATCGTCGAATCTCTTAGATAAATTTGAGGCCAGAGTGTAGCAGAATTCCGGATTCAGAGCTTGTTTCAGTCGAAATGATTATATTAGTACCGGAAATTGAATTAGTTACGGAATTCTAAATAAATTCCCATATCAGTACAGATTTCTGATAAAAATACAACTATATGATTTAAATACTATTTTATGCATGAACGTTCAACGACTATACATACCGTAACCAATAACTACAGTTATCTTCAGGATCGCATAGGTATCATTCTGCCGGTGTTGGCCATCTTTTTCCTCACGTTTATTGTCAGCGGACTGTACACCTATTACAGCACGTTTAACGATGCGCATTTCCTTGGCCAACAGGCACTGGTTAAACTAGAGACCTATATCAATCATACTGCTCATGATCTTGATCGGCTCCATTTATCGCTGACCGGACAATGTAACAATAATGACATCATCAAACTAAGAAATTTTGTCTTTACCACCAACAAAATCAAAGAAATAGAAGTATACAATCATCAGGGCCGAATTTACTGTACCAGCAATGCAGGCAGAGCAAATATTGAAATAGTCAGTGAAGTCCTGACGCGCCTGGAAAAATCACCAAACCGGACCACCATTAGCTTAACCAGTTCAGGCAACCGTTTACCCGCCTTTCATATTTATACTTCTTTACCGGAACAGACCGGTGTGGACGCTTTGATACCACCAAGGCATTTTCTCGGCCTGATCTCCCCGATATTTGAAAATACCGGATACGAATATCAGATTAATATCCTTCATCAGTCCATTGAAAACCGGCTATTCTCAGAGGATTCGACCAGCCGCATTCACGGTTTTGAATCATCACTTTATCCTCTTTCTATCACCCTGATAATTGGTCAGCAGGCCTATATAATTCATTTTATAAATAACATCTGGATGATAATGTTGATCGCAAGTCTGCTGTCCGTTACTTATCTGATTATTCGCGACTACTCTTATAACAATCATTCTCTTGATGCATCTCTGCGGTCGGCAATCCAGCAACATCAGCTCAAATTATATCTGCAACCCATCGTCAACAGTAAACAGAAAACCGTCGTGGGATGCGAAGCATTACTACGTTGGAATGACCCGGATAAAGGCTATATCTCCCCCGCGATTTTTATACCGTTAGCAGAGCAGACCGGTACCATAAAAGATCTTACCTATCGGGTAATCGACTATCTGACTGATTATGTCAGAAAGCATAAACGGGAACTTGAAGATCGCTATATCAGCATCAATATCAGCCGGATACTATTACTGGATGATGAGTTTATTTCCTATCTGTATGATTTTGCGATTACTCACCCTATTATGGTCAGAGTATTATTGTTAGAAATTACCGAAGACAATAATTATTCCGGCGAAGAAATGGAAAAGGCCGTCCACAATTTATCCCTTCTTCGCCATCTGGGCTTTAAAATGGCTATTGATGATTTCGGGACCGGCTATTCCGGACTTAACTTTATTCATCAGCATCCATTCGATAAATTAAAAATTGATCAGGTCTTTATCCGCAGTCTTTCCCAGAATGAAGCGCTTGATGCCGTGGTGTTATCTATGATTGATCTGGCCAATCAGCTAGGCATGAAAGTTATCGCCGAAGGGGTGGAAAACCTACAGCAGTTGCAGGCATTAGAAGACATGGGCGTTGAAAATATCCAGGGATTCTATTTTGCACAGCCAATGCCAGCCGAAGAATTTATCGGATATTTAAAAGGAGCAGAAAAGCATATTAATTAAAAGCTGATATATTCATTCCATATCAGCTTGTTTCGTTCTCTTTTATATCAGAAGAATGCCGGTTGCCTTAACCGGCAAATATAAAATTATTTTGAGCTGAGAACCAGACGCGCATTGGCGGCCTGAACCGGACGGTTATTTTTGCCCATCATGCCACTTAATGCTTTTTCTTGCTCAGATGACAGAGATTTAGCATCTTTCAGCACGATCCAGCGAACACCTTCAGTACATGGAGGCGTAGTTAACGAACCGTTGAAACGGTAGTATGCAGAATAATCCGGCAGCATATCTTTTACATCAAAAGGATGAGCCAGTTTAACGGTGTCACCTTTTTTAGGTAAAGTTTCTGCCAGACTGGCAAGCTGAGCATTTTTCTCACCCATGTCAAACATCACAGAGATAACCGCAAGATTGCCATTTTTATCAGCATTAACAAAATGACCTTCTAATGGGAAATATTTGTCATGAATTGTGTTTTCTGATGGCGTATGGAAATGGAATTGTTTCAGTTCAAATTCAGAGCCATCAATAGTAAATGTGTTTGCCCCTTCAACCACAGCCTGTAAACTGTGGCCGTTATTAGTCAGTGCCGTTACTTTACCGTCATAATGAATATCAAGTGGCGCAAGTTTAGCATCAACCATGTCTGTCAGATTAATCGGACTCTGGTTAACACCAGAAGCACACGTTTTTGAAACCTCGCCCCAGTGTTCCGGTCCGTTATGCTCACCATAACCCCAGTGCGCAGCCTGAGCTACACCACAAACAGCACTTAATGACATTGCCAGTACTAACTTTTTCATTTTTGCTCCCAAAAGCGTTTATAATTAACATGATACCAGACAGGTTCACGCATATACCGCAGGTAATACACACACCCAAAATCTGGCTTTTTTCGCAGACTGAGTATACTGACTATCGTGCGGCTAACAATATGTAACTGAATGTAAATTTATGTTTTATTGTTATTTCTCAATTTTTAAATGAAATCTAAAATTGTTCAAAAAAACAATAGGCTAGGGAAACGCGTTGATACCGTGCATTGTGGTACGATGCTCAGGAATTTCATAACACTATTCCCGCAGCGATTCATAGTTGAACAGATTAGTGGTTGATGGAGTAACTTATGCCAGTAAAAAATGCGATTAAACCAGTAGTTGTAGTACTAGGCTCACTTTTGTTTACGGCGCAAAGCCTGGCAGAGGAAACCTGGCAACTCAGCGCAGCGACCGGCACTGCTCTGAACTACCAGAGCGATATCTCTGTCGATATGGATGGAAGTGCGAATATTGACTCAGAAGATACTGAGTGGCACAGCAATTCATTCAGCGGGCATATCTATCATAGCTTACGCCTGTCCCGGCTGATGACTCCCGAATACTCACTGGAATTTGAGTATCTCCACCACAAAATGAAAGCGGAAAAAGATCATCTGGATTCCCGGATCCAAAATTTCACAATCAACAATTATGATACCTACTACATCAACTATGCCACTTATGTAGATCCGACATCCGTTGTCAGAGCAGGTGCCGGTGTGGTATCGGTTCGATCCGACGTCACAATCGACAACCAACGCCGCGAAAATTACACTCCTTTTGCCGGGGTAGGTTTTCAGCTGGGAATAGAAAAAATTGTCTATGAGGTGAATAACCTCTCCTTTTCTTTAGAAGCCAAAGTGAGTTATTCCTACGCAGAATTCGACATTGGTGGCGATTCTGCCACCATACCAAATACCGCTCTGCACTTTCTGGGACGAATTAACTATTCGCTGTGATAAACTTCCAGCTTCAACAAGATGACAGAAGTCTGTATTCCTAATCCTGCAGACCTCTGTCCTGATCAAGAAAATATTGACCTCAGGGTGCCCCCCCCCGTCTCCTTCTCATCACCTCGCTGATGATGACTTTATCATTACTGCTTTCTCTCCATTTCGGGAAACAACAGCCTTACCTTACTCTCCGTTATTTTATGTATGAAAGCTATTCAAACCACACGTATATTTACTACGCTAATGTTTTCACCTCAAACAAAACCACCAAAATACTGAAATTATATTTAATTTAAAAACAGTCAGTTGCAAATAAACCGGAATACAAAAATTGAGATTGAGGTTGTTAATTGCACTAATATTAATTAGAGTACTTAATATATTAAGGAAATAATTTAAAGTGTGATGCATAAATAAGGATACATTCCATGCAAACAATACTTGAAGTAAGCGAGCTCTATAAAGTATTTGGAGACGCACCTGAAAAAGTATTCCCCCTGCTCGAAAAAGGTTTGGACAAAGACGAAATTTTTGAAAAAACCGGTATGACCGTCGGTGTTAAGGATGTCTCACTTTCCATACTGGAGGGAGAAATTTTCGTCATCATGGGACTTTCCGGCTCCGGGAAATCCACCCTGGTACGCTTACTGAACCGTTTAATCGAACCAACACGGGGCAGCGTGTTACTGAAAGGCAGAGATATTGCAAAAATTTCAGAAAAAGAACTGCGAGAAGTACGCCGAAAAAGCATTTCCATGGTTTTCCAGAATTTTGCCTTAATGCCCCATATGACGGTTGTAGAAAATGCTGCATTTGGATTGGAACTGGCCGGGGTTGAAAGCAAACTCCGTCATGAAAAAGCAAAAGAAGCACTGAACCGGGTTGGCCTGGAAGCCTATTGCGATTCGTATCCCGACGAGCTTTCGGGCGGGATGAAGCAACGGGTCGGTCTGGCCCGGGCATTAACCAACGATCCCGATATCCTGCTGATGGACGAGGCTTTCTCTGCACTCGACCCGCTGATCCGCACCGAAATGCAGGATGAACTAATTCGTCTGCAAAACGACGATAAACGTACCATTGTATTTATTTCACACGATCTGGATGAGGCAATGCGCATCGGTGACCGGATTGCCATTATGCAAAACGGCGTTGTGGTCCAGGTCGGTACGCCGGATGAAATCTTACACAATCCGGCTAACGACTATGTCAGCTCCTTCTTTAAAGGCGTCAATGTCGCCTCCGTTTTTAGCGCCAAAGATATTGCCCGAAAATCCCAGTCCACATTAATCAAGAAACACGCAACTGATGGTCCGACGGCTGCACTACAGATGCTTCTGGATAGTGACAGAGAATTCGGAATTGTGGTTGACCGCGCCAATAAATTTTCAGGGATCGCCTCTATCGATACGCTAAAACAGGCGAAAAAAGAGAAGAAGTCATTATCCGAAGCGTTACTTTCTAACAGTGTCACAATCCCGGCAGAAACCTCGGTAGGTGAATTAATCGGTACCGTTGCCGGCGTGCCGTATGCGGTACCGGTTGTAGACGATGAAGGCAATTACTTAGGGGTGATTTCAAAATCACGCTTACTACAGACTTTAGACAGAGAATAACCACATGACGACAGAAACTGTAACCAATGATCCGTGGGCTTCAACAGCAAGTCAGACAGCAAACACACCCGATCCCTGGGGGGCAGCGACGCAGGCCACAGCCGGAGGAGACTGGCTGAATACGGCGGCAACGGTCGATCCATTTAGTTGGGCGCACCCATTTAAACATGCCGTCATTCCGTTTGACAGCTGGGTAGAAACCGCCCTGAACTGGTTGGTCAGTCATGGTCGCCCTATTTTTCAGGCCATACGCGTCCCCGTCGATCTGATTTTAACCTCATTTCAAACTACACTGGTGTCCACACCCGCTCCTGTGATGCTGCTGATACTGTTTCTTATTGCCTGGCAGTTTTCCGGGGTAAGAATGGGCATTGCCTCTTTAGTTTCCCTGATCATCGTCGGGCTTATCGGCGCATGGGACGGCGCAATGGTCACCTTAGCGTTAGTGCTGACATCGGTGTTTTTCTGCTTACTCATCGGATTGCCGCTGGGGATTTGGCTGGCCAGAAATCAAACCGCATCGAAATTTATCCGCCCACTGCTCGATGCGATGCAAACCACCCCCGCATTCGTCTATCTGGTACCGATCGTCATGCTGTTCGGTATCGGTAATGTGCCCGGTGTTGTCGTAACGATCATCTTTGCTCTGCCGCCAATTGTGCGTCTCACCATATTGGGGATCCAGCAGGTGCCGGAAGAGCTGATCGAAGCCGGTCACGCATTCGGAGCCAATCCCAAACAGATGCTCTACCGGATTCAGTTACCTTTAGCCATGCCAACGATTATGGCTGGGGTAAACCAAACCTTAATGCTGTCACTCTCTATGGTGGTCATTGCATCCATGATCGCGGTTGGTGGCCTGGGGCAAATGGTGTTGAGAGGCATCGGTCGTTTAGATATGGGCATGGCCGCAGTCGGTGGTCTGGGCATTGTTATCTTAGCGATTTTACTTGACCGCTTTACCCAGACGATAGGCGCAGAATCACGAGATACCAAGAGTCATTGGT
>JBNKRC010000104.1:0-7745 GCA_050296215.1 Vibrio sp.
AGTACAGCTCCACCCACAATGTTACAAAGGGTAACAGGAATCAGGTTTTTGAACACAAAGTGTGCAATGGTCAGGTCGGCATAGTGGCTTGCGTCGACACCGATGTTTGCCCAGAATTCAACTGGTGCGATGGCGTGGATAGTGATGCCAAGAGGAATCATAAACATGTTTGCCACACAGTGCTCAAAGCCTGAAGCGACGAACAAGGCAACAGGCAGAACAGTCATCATCGCTTTGGTTGCTGCGTTATGAGAGCTGAAAGTAAGCCAAACAGCCAGACAAACTAACAGGTTACACAAAATACCAAGTGCAAAAGCTTCAACAAAAGAGTGGTGGATTTTGTGTTGTGCGATATTCAGTGCATTCAGCCCCCATTGACCGTGAGCGGTTTGGTAAAGGCCAGCAGCTGTTACGATAGCAAGTAGTAACATTGAACCAATGAAGTTACCCAGGTAAACTTTACCCCAGATAGAAAACATTTTTGCTGCGCTGATTTCACGGTTTGCCCAGGCGATAATGCTCAGTACCGCACTGGTAAACAGCTCACCACCACAGATAACAACGAAGATAAGTCCAAGGCTGAATACCACACCACCTGCCAGTTTGATGATACCTACAGGAGCACCGGCAGCACCCATTGTTACAGTAATATAGAAAATAAATGCCAAGCCAATAAATACACCGGCCATCATTGCCAGACCAAGAATGGTACTGGTTGATTTTTTAGCTTTACTACTCGCATACTTTTCCGCTTCTACCATCATCTCGGCAGGCGTAAAGAAGTTTGGATTGTTAGCCATTCGAATTACCCCAAAATTAAAATTTAAATTGTGTGGTGTCCCACATTCCTGCGCGTAGAGTACCTAAATAATTAAATTTAAATAAATTGGTAATTCTTAATATGGTTATCAAATTTATTGATACTTAATCTAACCGGGGTAAAATAGCCGGATATCGGACAGTTAAGGAACAAATATGCGCTATACGTTAAAGCAACTCTCGGTTTTCGAAGCTATTGCTCAATATGGAAGCGTTAGTTTAGCGGCGGAACATTTGTCTTTGACCCAGTCGGCAACCAGTATGTCTCTGGCTCAGCTGGAAAAAATACTCGGAAGGCCGCTATTTGACCGCCAGGGTAAGCAGATGGCTTTAACCTATTGGGGAATCTGGCTTCGGCCTAAGGCTAAACGTTTGTTGCAGGACGCAAAACAAATTGAAACCGGATTTTATGATCAACAGATACTCAGTGGCTCAGTGAGTGTTTGTGCCAGTCAGACGCCGGCTGAGCATCTGGTACCGGAACTGATTAGCCACCTAGATAGCGCATATTCGGAATTACAGGTCGGGCTGGGTGTCAAAAGTTCGCATGGTGTGATCGATGATATCATTGATTACCGCTATGATCTCGGAATTATTGAAGGGCGGTGTGATGACCACCGTTTGGCTCAGGAAGTCTGGTGTAGTGACCGTCTGGTTATTGTCTCCTCAGCTCATCATCCTTATGCTGTACGTGACATTGTCACAATGGGGCAACTGGAGCAGGCACGCTGGATACTGCGTGACGTTGGATCGGGTACCCGTAGTGTGTTTGAAAGCGCAATTTACCCGTATATTCAACATCTTAATGTGTGGAGGGAGTACGAATTTGTCTCCGTTATCAGGAAATTGGTTAAGAGTGGATCCTATCTGACTTGCTTGCCGTATCTCGAGGTTAAGCATCAGGTCGAAGCTGGTGAGCTCGCGATTCTGAATGTCCCGGAATTAAAGATGGAAAGGACCATTTCTTTTGTTTGGCGGGCTGATATGGTGGATCATCCTCTTATCGAATGTGTAAAACGAGAAGGCTTGCGCATGATGAAAGGGCGAACGTTAATTGATTAAATTATAAGCGTATCAATTTTACTGATTTAATCCATTAAATTTATTACTGATAGAAATATCAGGTATTGCCGTTCGCCATAGTTACTACTCGTTTTAGTATCCAGCGTAGTAAACGAGGAATACTTTCCATCCCATTTTCTTCACTATGTTCAACTATTGCTAAGGCTAAGTCGGGTTTAGCCAACTTTTTTAATACCCGGGTTACGACTTTTTTCGCGGGTATCGGATGGTCGAGCGGAATTTTGGCGATAGATTTACAAAAGGGTTCAAATCCGTGGTTATATAAGAAGTGCTCTATGTCCCGGTCCGGCAGCTCGGTCAGGCGGTGATCTTCCCGTTCACCGTGTAATTGGCCTCTCACGGTTGCCGCATATTTTTTCCCGGCAGTATCGCCATCGGTAACCACATGCCAGTCAATACCAAATGTTTTGGCAACCTTGATAAGCGATTTTAATCCCGATTGGGCAAATTCAATAATTTGTACCCCCTCAGCTGCCAGGTCATAGCCGCATTGTCGGGCCAGTTCACTAAACAGCCAGACTTCGGTTTCCCCTTCAACCAGCAGCCAGCAACGGGCGAAAAGGGCACTCGAGCGGTGGAAGCGAATATGAAAGCTAATACGGCGCAACTCATCTTTGGATAAGTTTTTGGTGATAAGCGATAAGGCCAAAGTCCGGTCTGAAGTCCGAACCAGGCGGCGAATCGAATGGATAGGAACCGATGAGAGTAAATCGCCACTATTGGTGGTCAGAATTTTTTGCATCGGTAACAATTCGAGTAAGCTCCAGGCTCGTGCAAGATGGGTTGGGTGTAAGCGGCCTTCCGGATCTTCTAACACAAGAATCGGACGGGCACATCGCCGCAAATCATTAGGCCCTTTCGCCTGAAAATAAGCATTAAGCAGCCGCATGAATAACAGACGGGTTTGTTTACTATGTGGCTGTGACATGAACTGACTGAATGATTTTTCTGAACCGGTAGAGGTCGAACCAATATTTTCCCTTTCGAAGCGCGGATTTTTCCGGGTGTAATCTTTGAATGCAAAATAGTGCTCAATTAGCGCATTCATCGAATTTAAGCTACTTCGGATCTCACCTTTGTTTACCTGCCCCGGCATTGCTAATAACCGGCGGCAGGTATTGTCAATTCGCTTTTCTTCCCGTGATTTGGCGGCATTATTAGTGGTACCATTAATAGGACGTTCAAAACGGCGAGAGTCTTTTAAACGTAGGACCGGGTGTAGTGAGCTCAGTTCACGGGCCAGCTTTTCGTTGGTACGGATTGCCAGAGGGCGTCCGTCGAAATCAAGAAAACTGTATTGTGTCATGATGTTAAAATCATTTCTCGAAGCACTCACACAATAAATGATCTGAGGTTTTCCCGAGTCAGGGTGATATTGCCAGACCGGCTTTAATTTTCTGTAACGTCCGGCTTTTACTTCACTGGCTTCTGAGGCTGAAAAGCGCAAAATAATTTGTAGCTGCTGAGTCTGAGGAAATGAAATTGAGTAATCGACGTGAAAATCCTGCATGGTAAACTTGTAAAGTGTTCCTTCTGCAGGTAAGGCAATGCTTAATGCATCCAGTAGTGAAGATTTACCCCAGGTATTTTCACCAATCAGCGTTGTCAACTGGCCAAAACCGAGTGAAATGCGCCGGATACCCCGAAAGCCTGCGATTTCAATATGCTCTAATTGCATAATGTCACTCCACTAATTGATAGCATTGCAAACCAGAAATGTAACATTTTACTAATATTACTTTGTTAGGCTGAGAAGAATTCAGGCGATATTAATTATACTCTTATTATAATTTAACTATAGCTAAAAAATTCAGTTATTCTATATAGTTAGCTATAAACCGTGATAGCAGACAAAAAAGGAGATTCATGCCAGTTAACCAATCCTGTCGATTAACTATTGCACATATAAATGATACCCACTCTTATTTTGAACCATCACTTATTCAATTTAGCATTGTTCTTAAAGAAGGCAGTAAAGTCATTAACTATCAGCCATACGTGAGTGTTGGAGGATTTGCCCGAATTAAAACGCGGGTTGACCAGTTGAGACATGACGCCCTGGATTCCGGAAGGAAGTTTTTATTCCTTCATGGCGGTGATTGTTTTCAGGGTACGCTTTACTTTTCTTTATTCAAAGGGCTTGCTGATGCAAGCATGCTTAACCGACTTGGTATCAACGCCATGGTGGTTGGTAATCATGAACTGGATCTAGGTAATGAAGTTCTGGCAAATTTTGCCGCAAATATTGAGTTTGATCTGCTTGCCGGCAACTGGGATTTAAGCGGTGAAGATAGCAGTAAATCTATCCGTCTGGATGATAATGATCGGGTTGTGAGTTATAACCCTGAGCAGGGATGTGCTTATTTTAACCTGTATTATTGCGGCGAAGAGCCGATCGCGTTGTTTGGCGTAACTCAGGACCAAATGAGTGAGATTGCAAACCCTGACAGCGATACTCCCTTCGTTAATGCCATTTCGGTTGTTGAAAATACCGTTGAGTTAATCAGAGCAAAAGGTATCAATAAAATTATACTGTTAAGTCATCTCGGCTATGAAGAAGATAAATGGCTGGCCAACAGAGTTAAGGGTATCAGTCTGATTATTGGTGGACACAGTCATGTGTTACAGGGTGACTTTAGCCGACTGGGGCTGGACAAGAATGACAGGTACGGGCAACGGATCGGAGATTGTTATGTTGTGCAAAGCGGACTTTATTCTCATGCTTTGGGGCATTGTGAAATTGATTTTGCCGCGGATGGTTCGGTGACCCGGTTTGCAGGACAAAACGAGCTGTTACTAGGGCGCCGTCTATTTCTTAAACATCAGGGAAATGTGACAGATATTTCGGCCAATAATGCATTAAAGCATTTTATCCATAACCATCCGGATATTCGGGTTGTCGCAAAAGATCCTGAATTACATCAGTACCTCCATAGCACCTACACTCAGGAAGTTCGAAGATTAGAAGCGGATAAGATTGCCAGCCTTCCGAATTCTTTACGGCATGTCAGAATCCCGGACCAACAAGTTGGCAGTGAAATAGCGCCACTGGTGGCCAGATCATTTCGCTATGCATTAAGACAAAGGGGGTACCATACTGATTTTGCTATTCATAATGCCGGTGGCGTTCGCTGTTCTCTGGATAGCGGGGATATCACTAGTGCCGATATCAGTGGAAAATTATTGCCATTTGCCATACCTGTGGGCCGCTATAAAATCTCAGGACGTGGGATAAGAAACATGCTTGAAGGCGCTATTAATAACGCTTTAAATAATGGAGTTGTTGGTACCGGGACTGGCAGTTATCCATATTGTGACGGCCTGCGGTTTCATTATTATGCGAATAAAGCACCCGGTAACCGGATATCCGGGTTAATGATTTATCAGGACCACACTTGGGTTCCGCTTATTATGTCGAAAACTTATTACGGAACATCAACCATTTATACAATGAAGGGGAAAGAGGGCTACGCTGCTATCCTGCATCTGGATGAACCGGCACTAATTACCGATATCACGATGGCTGAAGCGTTTATTCTGTGGCTGAAACATTCCCGGTTTCACTATGATTTTGATGATGAGACAGACGTTATTCCATAGATAAATGGGTGGCACATCAATTGCTAGTATTTATAGGTCATGTATCTGTAATTGGGGGCAATGATGTTGTACAAATGGTGGCGGCGCGATTGGTTTGATATGTTAGTTATTCTTGGCTGGATCGGTATTTGGTCTCTGTTGGCGATTTTATATCCGTTTGGCGGATAATAATACTCAACTGTACGAATAATATCCTATTTATACAGACCTTCATTCTATATAGTAATGGTTAGTGACCCTGAAATAACGACGTTTTGTGAGGAGCGGGCATGACTTCGACAGTATTAGAGTTGTTAAAAATGGCTGTCTATCTGCATCCGGAATATGCCGAGACATTTGAGGCAATTCAGGAAGAGTGTGAGACCTTCTGTCATCAGGTAGACAGTGTTCCGCTTAAATTGGCCATATCAATTATGTGTACTCAGTCACCGCTGATGATTGAAGAATATCCGGAAAGTTACAGACTTGAAGTCGAGAAGGTATTGTTAAGTGATTTAAAAACCATGCATTTGCACTGAAAAACGCGCTCAAATTCAGTCAGAAAGAGTAAGGCGTGCCAATGTAAACTCGATAGCTATACAGAATTATTTACCGTCATGCCTTGATCACCATTAAAAACCACAATATTATTGTTGAGTTTTAAATTTCAATTGTAAGGAGGTGCCTCGAATGTATCGTCTTAATTCAAACTCAAATACAAACACCGTCCTTACGTCTTTCGTGAGCTAAAACAGACCTATATTTAGCGTAAGGACGATATATTTAATTTATTGTCGGAATTACGATATGTTCAAAGAAATAAACGAAGCGACAGCAAAGCCTGTTGCATGGTCTTCATATACAGCAGATATGTTGTGGACAGATACTTACATCTCAAAGCAGATGTTATCTTATCATCTTAACCCAGAAATAAATGCGGCTTCCAGGTCATTTGAGTTTATTGATGAATCAGTAAATTGGCTTGTTTCTGAATTTGCTCTTAACCACACATCCAGTGTTATTGATTTCGGTTGTGGCCCGGGGCTTTATACTCATCGATTAAAAAAGAAGGACATAGGCGTTGTAGTTGGTGTCGATTTTTCGAAGAACTCTCTGGAATATGCAAGTCAACAGGCTCAAGAATCCGGTCTGGATATTGAGTATCACCTGGAAAATTACCTTAATTACAAAGACTCCAGGCAATTTAATTTAATTACATTAGTTATGTGTGACTATTGTGCGTTAAGCCCATTACAAAGATCTCAATTATTAAGTAAGTTTAAATCGCTGCTGAAATCTGATGGAGTTATCGCACTTGACGTTTTCACTTCATCAAGATTTAGTAATCAAACCGAATCCATAAGTTTAGCCAAAAACTACATGAATAGCTTTTGGAGCGATAGTGATTACTGGTGTATTCATTCTTCATTTTCATATCAACAGAATCTTTTATGGTTGGATAAGTTCGTGATAATCGAAAGAGAGAGAGAAAGGACCATATTAAACTGGCTTCAACACTTCAACATTGAAATGTTACAAAGTGAATTTGATAACCACGATCTGAAAATAAAATTTATTTACAGTGACTTAAGAGGTAGACCATTGGTTGAAGGTGACGAGATGGGACTAATAATAGGTCACAAGTAATCATTAGCTTGATATATTTCGGGGGTTATACCTAATACCGGTCAATTAAGCTGACTGGCATTTTTCTTATGGGGTAACTTTACTACTTATATGGTTAAAAATGACAGGGTAACTTTTCCTGACCAGTTTACCAGACAACAAAAAAGGAGCTGAAAACCAGCTCCTTTTCCATATCAGGTCAGCAAAAAATAATCGCTTATTTCTTACGAGTGTACTCAGCGATGATGTACATTGACTGGCCGTTTGCTTTACCGGAAATCAGCTTAGGATCATCGCTCAGGCTAATGCCACGAACGACTGTGCCTTGTTTGATAACCTGAGAAGAACCTTTGATTGGCAGGTCTTTGATGATAGTTACGTCGTCACCTTTTTTCAGTTCAACGCCGTTTACATCGCGTGGTTTTTCCGCGTCATCGTCCATGCCGATGATTGCCCAGTTCTTAGTTTCTTCTTCAAGATACATCATCTCCAGAAGATCGGTCGCCCATGCTTCTTTCTCTGACAGACGTTTAAGCTGACGCCATGCTAAAACCTGAACAGGTGGTTCCTGGCTCCACATACTATCGTTCAGACAACGCCAGTGGTTGGCATCAATAGTTTCAGGATCTTCAATCTGG
>JBNKRC010000105.1:0-7744 GCA_050296215.1 Vibrio sp.
CATAAGTAATGGTCCATTCGCCATCCCAACGCACTGCCACATCACTCAAACCGGATGGCTGCTCAATCAGATTCTGTTCAACATGGAATGGCAGGTTATCCAGTTTCGAATAAAGATCGAACATACCATACAACGGACTGTCGGTTTTACCGGCCATATCACCGACCACCATCACCATTGGAACCAGATTTTTATGAACAATATAATCTTCCATCGGCATCTGATGAACCGACACCAAATCAGATAACGGATAACGGCTACCATTCATGCTGCTCACCATCATATTCAACACCTGTTCCAGACGAACCTTGGCCGATTCACTCGCCTGAACACGAACCGGTATCGGATATTTACTGTGTTCGTTATGAATATAGGTGACCGCCTGACCGCCTACGGCCGTCGCAATGGCATTCACAATGCTGTTGTATGGCACCTGGAAGTGAGCCGCTTTATCCCGGTCGATGGTGACCTGCCATTTGGTATAAGGTTCCGGCAGATAAATATCGACATCAACAATATCATCCGTTGATTTAAACACCTGACGAATTTCTCGTGCCGCCTGTTTACGGATTTCGTGAGTCGGGCCATACACTTCAGCAAGAATCGGCGACCATACCGGCGGACCCGGCGGGACCTCCACAACTTTTACCTTGCCGCCAAATTTTTCGGCAACCGCATTTAATGCAGGACGAACCTCACCGGCTATCTGATGGCTGGATCGATCACGATCATGTTTATCCAGCAGATTGACCTGAATATCACCCTGATTAGACTGAGTGCGCATAAAGTAGTGGCGAACCAGACCGTTAAAATTAATTGGCGCAGCTGTTCCGGCATAAATCTGATAGTCCACCACTTCCGGAACGTTATTTAACTCGGCACTCAGCTCAAACAATACCCGCTGAGTTTTTTCCAGCGAAGCACCGTCCGGCATATCTAACACCACCTGAAATTCTGATTTATTGTCAAATGGCAACATCTTCAGAACCACCGCTTTAGTCACCGGCAACAACATGGAACCACCGATCATTGCAAATATACCTACCACCAATAACCAGCGATTACGGTTCTGACGTTCTGACAACACAAACGGCGACATAATCTTATGGAAAATTCCGTCTTTTTTAGTATCCTCCGCGTGATTAGCAGCCTTAAGTAAATGCCCGGCTAACCAGGGAGAAAGCACAAATGCAACTGCCAGTGAAATCAGCATTCCCATTGATGCGTTAATCGGGATAGGGCTCATATAAGGTCCCATCAGTCCGGTAACAAACGCCATCGGCAGCAGTGCCGCAATTACCGTTAACGTTGCCAGAATGGTCGGTCCGCCCACTTCGTCTACCGCTGCCGGAATAAGCTCACTCAGTTTTCGTTTACCCATCGACATATGCCGGTGGATGTTTTCCACCACCACAATCGCATCATCAACCAGTATCCCGATGGAAAATATCAGGGCGAATAATGACACCCGGTTAAGAGTAAATCCCCACGCCCAGGACGCAAACAGGGTAATCATCAGAGTAATAATGATCGCGATACCAACGACAATCGCTTCACGCCAGCCCATCGCAATGATGACCAAGATAACCACCGCTGTGGTAGCAAACGCCAGTTTACCAATCAGCTTATTACTTTTCGCTGCCGCGGTTTTACCGTAATCACGGGTAATATCGACTGAAATACCTCCCGGAATCAGCTGGTTTTTCAGCTCATCAAGGCGCGTTTCGACGGCATTTGCCACGTTCACTGCTTTTTCACCGGCTTTCTTAGCTACCGCAATGGTCACGGCAGGATAGATGCCATTTTTGTCACTGGTCCAGACATTAGAATCCGGCGTATCCGCTCCGACTTTAATGTCCGCGATATCAGACAGATACACCGGCGTGTTATTAAACATACCAACTACCAGCTGATTCACGTCTTCAACACGGCTTAAAAACTGACCGACCTGAACCGGAAACCGTTGATTATCGTGAGTGATTTTAAGGGTCGGTGAAGAGGCATTTGCCGCAACCAGCGTCTGGTTTAGCTGATTTAATGTGATGCCAAAGCTGTTCATTTTCGCCGGATCCAGGCGCACATCTACGATCGTAGAATGTTTTCCCACGGTATAAATATCTCGTGTGCCATCAATCCGTTTAAGTTCGGTTTCGAGCCCGGCCGCAACCTGGCTGAGCTGCTCGTTATCCAATCGCCCGGTTTTATCACTTAAGGTAATGCTGACAATCGGAACGTCTTCAATCCCTTTTGGCTTAATGATCGGCTGACCAACCCCCACACCCGGCGGCATCCAGTCACTGTTGGAGTAGAGTTTATTGTAGGTTCGGACAACAGCATCATTGCGTTTCACACCCACATCGAAAATTGCAACAATCATCGCCCCGTCAGGCTGAGAAAAAGAGTAAATCTTATCAATACCCTGAATTTCAGAAATGATTTGCTCTACAGGATTGGTGACCAGACTTTCCACTTCCTGAGGAGAAGCGCCTGGAAAAGGAATGTATACATCAGCAAAAGTGACATCAATTTGTGGTTCTTCCTCTTTTGGAGTAACCACAACCGCGAACACCCCCAACAACATACCGACAATTGCAAGTAATGGTGTAATTGCTGAGTTCTGAAACATGGCAGCAATACGACCGGAAATTCCCATTCGTTTATCCATGTTATTTATCCTCTAGACTTACAGCCTTGCTTACAATCTGATCGCCGAGCTCCAACCCCGACAGCACTTCAACATAGCTACCATAGTCGTGACCAATCCGGACCGGATTCAGTACCGGATGCTCATCTTCCCAGCGATATACCGAACTTAATTCCCCGCGGCGGATAACCGACTCTTTCGGTACAATCATCACATCCCGGCTACCGTAATTAAAATCGGTTTTAACCCACATTCCCGGCAGAAGCCCTTTTGCATCAGCGGGTAAATCCAGCCGGATAGTAAAAGTATGAGATTGAGGATCGGCATAACTGAACAGGCTGTATTTGGTCGGCCACAGCAATTCATCGCGTGATGTGCGAACCTGGAACTGCTCAACATCATTCACTTCCGGCTGATAACGTTGCGGAATGTGAGTTTCAACACGAAGTTCATTCAGGCCGTAACCACTAAGCAGCGGCATACCGGGAGCAACGGTTTCGCCCAGTTCAACAAAACGTTTGGTCACCACACCATCATAAGGTGCTTTGACACTGGTATATCCCAGAGCATCTTTTGCCTGTTCTACCGTCGCCCGAGCCGCTTTTACCGCTGCAGCCGCACTTTTTGCCCTGGCTTCCGCGCTATCCATCTGCTCACGGGAGATCGCCCCTTTAGGGAAAAGGAGACGATACCGTTTAACCTGTGACTGCGCATCACGGTTCTGTGCAATCGCGCCGGTTAGCTGCGCATTGGCCGCATCTAACGTAGCGCTTTGCTGCGTGGCACTGATTTCAAGCAGTACCGTGCCTTCTTTAACAAAATCGTTAACATCAACATAAAGACCCACAATACGACCGGAAGTCTGAGCTGCGACAGTACCCTGATTGACTGCCTGTACTACACCATCCAGTTCAATAATATTCGGAATAGAATCATTCTTAACAGTAAATAAGTGCTGCCCAGCAGAACCGGAGAAACTCACTCCCATGAGCGTGACAGCAACAACAGAGGCCAGATACGCTTTTCTCATCATATTCTCCCTTTTTATATGGGTCTGATAGTTATATTGTTTAGTTTGCAGCCTGAGCCTTGCTTCGGATTGAGGTATATTTATAGAAGGCTCTGTTGGTAGTACCAAGGCCAATCATCATGAATGCAAAAAACACCCAGAAGCCCGATCCGCCAAATGACAGACTGGATACCGTCGGTCCCGGGCAGATACCGGCCATCCCCCAGCCCACACCAAAAATAGCGGCGCCGGTAACCAGTCGGCGATCAATCTTAGTGTAGGCGGCAAAACTGAATGCTTCCCCTAATATCGGACGATTTCTTGGCTTAATAATCAACAGGTAACTCGGCATGAAGACCATCAAAGCCCCGCCCATTACAAACATAAGACTCGGATCCCAGTTACCGGCTACATCTAAGAATGCGGTCACTTTTTCCGGGAACACCATACCAGAAACCGCCATACCGACACCAAACAGTACACCTGAGAAAACCGAAACCAACGCTCGCATTAATCTTCTTTTCATTTTACTACCCAACTTATAGCATATGTAAACGGACAAACACAGTGACACCGGCAACGAACATGAATACGCAGGTCGCAGCAATGGAACGAGGAGACAATCGTCCAATGCCACAAATCCCGTGTCCGCTGGTACAACCATTACCCAGACGGGTTCCGATACCAACTAAAAGTCCGGCTATCGCAAGATGCCATGTCGAGAATTCTAACGATTGTGGTACCGCTATATCCGTAAACTTGTAAATCGCAAAACCACCGGTCACCATACCGATCGCGAACGCGACCCGCCATGGAAACTCATGGTTTCTGGGTAACAGAATACCGGTACAAACACCGCTGATTCCCGCAATTTTGCCATTGATCAACATCAGTAACATTGCGGAAAGCCCGAGTAACATCCCACCAAAGAGGGATTCCCAAGGTACATTTATCATCATAATTACACCTAAATTATTAAAAAATCATTTGCCACAAAAAATTCGTTCTAAACTCTCTATGATCTGGGCAGATCGTTCGTCGGCCAGTGAATAATATACAAGTTGTGATTCTTTTCTCACTACGACCAGACCGTGTTTGCGCAACACACTTAAATGTTGTGAAAAGGCAGACTGGCTCAGACTTGATCCCTGCTGAAGCTGACCGGCGCCAACTTCACCTCTGGTTAACTGGCATAACACCATCAGACGCTCAGGGTGCGCCATAATTTTCAATAAATCAGAAACATCTTTCGCACGGAGTTGCATCTCTTCAATATTACTGATTTCCGATTGTTTCATTTTCTGATCCACCCAAGAAAAATCGTTACGGAGATAATACGACACAAGGTATATTAGTCAACTCTTATTTAGTTTTTTCGAAATTAGATTATTTTGCATTAGACATTGCTAAACAAAGCACTTATAGTAGTTCCATCTCGCAATGGAGGATAATCCCATGACAATTGACAACGGTATTCGCGTATTAGCAGGCACAATGGTGCTGGTTTCACTGGCCCTTACATATTTTGTTCATCCTTACTTTGTATGGTTAACGGTGTTTGTCGGTGTTAACCTGATTCAGAGCGCTTTTACAGGGATTTGCCCGGCTGTATCTTTCTTAAAAAAACTGGGATTGAAGTAAAGAATTCAAATATAAACTTGGAGTAACCAATGACTAAAATAGTAATTATCGGCGGTGTAGCGGGTGGTGCATCAGCGGCGGCTCGCGCCCGCCGCCTGAGCGAAGATGCTGAAATCATCATGCTTGAACGTGGCCCGTTTGTTTCTTTTGCCAACTGTGGTCTGCCTTATCATATCGGTGGCGAAATTAAAGAACGAAGCAACCTGCTGCTTCAGACTCCAGAAAGCTTTTTAGCCCGTTTCAATGTTGACGTTCGTGTAATGAACGAAGTGGTGTCGATTAACCGGGCTGATAAAACCATCAGTGTTAAAAATCTGCTTGATGGTTCAGGTTATGAAGAAAGCTATGACTTCCTGCTGCTTAGCCCGGGTGCAGGCCCTGTCGTACCACCGATTCCGGGTCTTGATAATCCACTGACTCACTCACTGCGCAACATTCCTGATATGGACCGCATTCTCGAAACGATCCAGATGAACAAACCGGAACACGCCACTGTTGTCGGCGGCGGTTTTATCGGTTTAGAAATGATGGAAGCTTTCCATCAGCTTGGCATCAAAACGACTCTGCTTGAAATGGCCGACCAGGTCATGACACCGGTAGATAAAGAGATGGCTGGTTTTGCCCATGCTGAAATCCGTGAGAAAGGTGTCGACCTTAAGCTCGGAACAGCTCTGCAGTCCGTTGAATTTATACCGACAACTCACGTCGCAAGCATTGAATCCGGCGAAAGCGATAAGCATCAGCATATCGAAGGTGAGCTGAGCCTGACACTTAGCAATGGCGAATCCCTGACGACGGATATTCTGATCATGGCGATTGGTGTTCGTCCGGAGACTAAACTGGCACAGGAAGCCGGATTAGAAATCGGTCAGCTTGGTGGTATTTATACCAATGAACAGATGCAGACCAGTGATCCTGCGATTTATGCAGTAGGTGACGCCATCGAAGAAAGAGACTTTGTAACCGGTCAGCAAACACTGGTTCCTCTGGCAGGCCCGGCTAACCGGCAAGGTCGTATGGCAGCCGACAATATGTTAGGCCGCAATGAGTCATATCAGGGCACTCAGGGTACTGCTATCTGTAAAATCTTTGATTTAGCGGTGGCATCAACCGGTAAAAACGAGAAGCAGCTTAAACGCGACGGCATCGAATACGAAAAAGTCTATGTGCATACTGCCAGCCACGCGAGCTACTACCCTGGTGCAGAAACGGTTTCATTTAAAATGCTGTTCGATCCCAAAACAGGCAAAATTCTGGGCGCACAGGCCGTTGGTAAAGATGGTATCGATAAGCGTATCGACGTCATGGCAGTGGCACAGCGTGCAGGTATGACCGTTGAACAGCTACAGCACCTGGAACTGACTTATGCTCCACAGTTTGGTAGTGCAAAAGACGTAATCAATCAGGCCGCATTCGTCGCGATGAATATCATGAAAGGCGATGCAACGCCAATTCATTATGATGAAATAAATAATCTGACTGATGATCAAATTCTTGTGGATGTGCGCAATCCAGGTGAGCTTGAAGCTGTTGGTTTCCTTAAAGGCGCAATCAACATCCCAGTGGATCAACTTCGTCAGCGTATGAACGAACTGCCAAAAGACAAAGAGATCGTGATTTACTGTCAGGTTGGTCTGCGAGGCAACGTCGCTTATCGCCAGTTAGTTAACAACGGCTACAAAGCTAAAAACCTGATTGGTGGTTACCGTACCTACAAATTTGCCCAGGCTTGATTCTGTATAAGTTAGCCTTATTATCCGGAGCACTTCGGTGCTCCATTTTTGTTTGCTTGATATCATTTAACCATAATTCCGCCAATAACTTCCGGATATAACTCCTGCGACCTGCCTCTCTGTTCAATCCAATTGCCAATACCCGGCACGTGATCCTTCCACTGCCAATTCAGTTACGTTATATTACCGCGACATTATTTCAGGTGTTTAACACCCTTATCAGATTGAGAAATGCCATGAGCCAACCAGAACAAATTGAAAACACAGTACCAGAAGTTGACTTAGACAAACTATCTCCGGAGCTTCGCCAGGTTATTGCTTTTGATGAAGTACCAGAGGGAATAATTCCTATGGTGGCTTCTCTGCATGAGATATCGGAAGAAGTCGTTCGTGAAGCGTGGGATGCTCTGCCAAAAAGCGCACAGAACATTCTTGATAACTTCGAACAGTTCCACGCACTTATTTCTGTCAGTCAGGGATTTGCCGGTGTAAACGTGATGCAGGAACTGGCGGCTAATCCACAACAGAATATGAGTGAAGAAGCGCAGCAGGAATACCAGGCTGAGATCCTGAACAAAGTCTTGGTCAACTGCGTGAAAGACATGATTAAACAAATCAAAAAAGCACGCCGCGATCCTATTCTTAAGCGTGACTTTACTGACGTTTTTTCAAAGTAATTCCTATATATCAACGTATCTTATGGCACCGTTTACGGTG
>JBNKRC010000106.1:0-7712 GCA_050296215.1 Vibrio sp.
GTCTTAGTGATAATTGCTTCGCCAGGTTCAAGATATAGCTGAACCGCATGTTTTTCTGAAAAAGCTTTCAACGCTGCGGCTAACTTTTCTACTTCATAGCCCGGCCAGGTGAAGAAGACGCCGCCGCCCAGGCTTACCCAGTCAAGTTTATCCAGATATTGACCAAACTGATCAGAGATTGAATCCAGCAATGAGATAAACGCATCCGCACTCTTGTTTTCACAGTTCATATGGAACATCACACCATCAAGCGTATCAAATACAGCCGGATCGATATGATCGGTCTGAACACCCAGACGGGAATATTTACGTGCCGGATTGGCTAAGTCCTGACCGGCATAGCTGACACCCGGGTTCAGTCTCAGTCCGATAGACGCTTTACCTTCAACTAAATGGCGGTAAGCCGCGAGCTGGCTCTGGGAGTTAAAGATCAGTTTATCGCAAATATCAGCAACTTCGAGAACATCCTCTTCGCTATAACCAACACTGTACGCATGTGTTTCACCACCAAAGGTCTCATAGCCGAGCTTAACTTCAAACGGGCCTGAACTGGTGGTTCCGTCAAGGTATGGCTTGATAATGTCAAATACGCCCCAGGTTGAAAAACATTTTAATGCCAGTACCAGTTTGACACCGGAAAGCGCTTTCAACTGTTTGGCTATCTCCAGATTACGAATCAGTTTTGACTCATCAATCATAAAGTAAGGAGTTTTTAATTCTGATTTCTGCATTATATGCTCCTACCAGGGTATAAATAAAAACAGCCACAGTATCCGCTACCATGGCTGCAATTTTCCACTCGTTCCCTCGGAAACCGTGGGAACGAGCTCTCTTAATTACTCAGGATTTGAATCTCAGGCTGACTCACTTCTAATTCCTGAACATCCCAGTCAAGGCCAATTGATGGCATGGTTTCCAGGAACGGATCAGGATCAAGCTGTTCCATATTGAACACCCCGGCGTCGTTCCATTGTCCGTTAAAGAACTGGATAGCCGCGGTAACGGCCGGCACACCGGTAGTGTATGCGATAGCCTGATGCTCAACGTCTTTATAAGCCACTTCATGATCAGCAATATTGTAGATAAACACACTACGTGGTTTACCATCTTTAGTGCCCTGAACCCAGGTACCGATACAGGTATTACCTTTATAACCCGGCGCCAGTGAAGTCGGATCCGGCAGCAATGCTTTTAATACCTGTAACGGCTGAACTTCTCGTCCGTCTGGTAAAGTAACAGGGTCCGGACTTAACAAACCAATGTCTCTCATAACATTGAAGTAGTTCAGATAGCGGTCACCGAATCCCATCCAGAATTCGATACGCTTAGCAGGAATAAACTCCTTTAATGAACGTACCTCGTCGTGTGCCATAGAGTAAACTTTGTGCTTACCGACCACAGGAAAATCAAATTCATGCATCCGGGAATGACACGGAACCTGCTTCCATTCGCCCTGCTCCCAGAAAAACGAATCGCCCTGAATTTCCAGCATATTCGTTTCGGGATCGAAATTAGTTGCGAATTTTTTACCATGGTCGCCGGCATTCACATCCATCACATCGATAGAATCGATCTCATCGAAAAGATGTTTAACAGCATACGCTGCGAATACACTGACAACACCAGGATCAAATCCTGCCCCAAGAATACCTGTGATACCCGCTTGTTCAAACTTCTCACGGTATCCCCATTGCCAATCATACGCCTCAGGAACCTGTTGTCCTTCAGAGCATAAGTCTACCGCAACCGATGTATCCAGATACGACACTTTTGCCTGATAACAGGCTTCCATAATGGTGATGTTAACCCATGGAGGACCGACATTTATCACCAAATCAGGCTTCACATCGTCAATCAACGCAACCAATGCATCAACATCATCAGCATTAACCGCGCGAGCTTCCAGCTTCTTGGTCGAATCTTTCAGGTTGTTACGACCTTTGATCGACTCAATGATTTTCTCGCACTTGGCTACAGTGCGAGATGCGATTGTGATATCACCGAGGATGTGGTTATTTTGTGCCGCTTTATGCGCCACAACCCAACCGACACCACCGGCCCCAATCTGTAGAATAGACATTTTTTTTAATTACCCTTATTTGGCTAGCTCAGCTGCTAGATCTTCAATTTTTGTTAGTAAAGCGTCGAAATCCGACATCTTCAAACATGGATTCAAGATTGTGAATTTAAGTGCTGTCTTACCATCAACAATGGTTTCACCAAGTACTGCAACTCCGCGAGTTAATGCGTCCATACGCAGAACCTGATTTAGCTTATCTAAATCGCTCGCTTCACTATTCACAGCACGGAAAAGTACTGTCGATAAAGAAGGTTGCGCCAGTAGCTCGAATGATGAGTGATTATCAATCACTTCAGCTACCTGTTGAGCCTGAGCAACCAGGTGATCAACCATTTCACCCAGAGCCTGTGGCCCTACGCTTTGCATAGTCATATAGACTTTTAATGCATCAAAGCGTTTGGTTGTAGACATCGACTTATCAACCAGGTTTGGCAGAGTGTCGTGTTCACGGTTTAAATAGTCTGCATGATGTAATAAGTACTTAAAGCGAGACTTATCTTTCAGCAACACCGCGCTACAGCTAATAGTTTGGAAGAACATCTTATGGAAGTCTACCGTTACAGAATCTGCACGTTCTACACCACTTAAACGGTCTTTATGAGAACTTAGTACCAAAGCACCGCCGTAAGCACTATCAACATGCATCCACATATCGTGTTTTTCAGCTACATCAGCAATGAAGTTCAGATCATCAATTGCACCGTGGTCAGTCGTACCTGCCGTACCTACAATAGCGAATGGAATTAAGCCTTCAGCTTTAGCCTGTTCAATGACAGCACTTAGCTTAGTCACATCCATTGTACCGTTTTCGTTTGAATCGACAGTCAGTACCGCTCTCTCACCCAGCCCCATCCAAGAAGCTGATTTCTGAACCGTAAAGTGTGCTTTCTTCGAGCAAACAATACGTAGCTTATCCGCATACTCCGGTAAACCCAGTTTTTGGATTGAGTGACCTGATAGCTTTTCTGCAATCCAGTCACGAGCTAATAACAGAGCCATCTGGTTGCTTTGAGTACCACCGCTGGTGAAGATACCATCTGCATTTTCACCCAGATCGTATTTACCACAGATCCAGTCGATAACACGCTGTTCAACATACGTTGCTGCCGAAGCCTGATCCCAGGAATCCATTGACTGGTTCAGTGCACCAATCATGGTTTCAGCCGCTACAGAAGCCAGTAGTGGCGGTGTATGCAGGTGAGCAATACAATCCGGGTGCTGAACAATAATAGAGTTCTTCGCCACCAAATCAGACATGTTGGAAATAACATCTTTTAGCGATGCATTCTGATAATCCATGTCGACATCATAAATAGCTTTTTCCAGTTGCTGCGGTTCAAGACCTGAATATGGAGCATCAACCGCTTCAAAAACAGATTTCATTGCTGTAGTTGTGTGGTTCAATACCGCGGCAAATTCATTGCTGCCTTGTGCTCCAGTCTGGATAAAGTGCTTTTTCCACACTGAACCTTCACCGTCCGGATCGGTGTAGTTACCACCAGCGGCGATGATTGCTTCTTCAAGAACACGTAGTGCGAAATCGATCTGCTCAAAAGAGATGATTACTGGTGGTAAGAAACGGATTACCGAACCTTCACGTCCACCTTTTTCAACCATCAGACCACGCTCTAACGCAGCTCGCTGAATACGTAGCGTCAATGCACCATCGGCCTTTGGCTCACCAAATTTGTTAGGCTCACCGCTTGGATCTTTAATTTCCACGCCCAGCATTAAGCCTTTACCACGCACTTCAGCGATACAGTTTACGCGGCTTTGGATTTTTTCCAGCCCCATACGTAGATACTGACCTGCGATATTTGCGTGTTCAACCAGGTTATCACGCTGGATAATTTCTAATGCTTTTGCACCAGAAACCATAGCAAGCTGGTTACCACGGAAAGTCCCGGTGTGTTCACCCGGTTTCCAGGTATCAACGTCTTTCTTCAATACAAGGATCGACATCGGCAGACCACCACCGATCGCTTTAGAAAGACATAGTACATCAGGAACAATACCTGATTCTTCAAATGCGAAGTTATAACCTGTTTTACCAACACCACATTGAATTTCATCGAAAATCAACAGGATACCGTGTTCATCACAGATGCGACGTAGTTCACGCAGCCAGAACGCCGGTGCCGGAATTACACCACCTTCACCCTGAACAGGTTCAACGATGATAGCTGCTGGTTTCATGATACCGGCTTCATCATCATTCAGCAGGCGTTCGATATAACGAATGCTTGCTTTCGCACCTTCATCTCCGCCAAGACCAAACGGGCAGCGAAGGTTATACGGGAATGGCATAAAGTGCACATCGGACATTAAGCCGGTACGGCGCGCTTTGGTATTCAGGTTACCCATCATACCCATAGTGCCGTTTGTCATACCATGGTAAGCACCACGGAACGCCATCATTGTGTTGCGGCCGGTTGTCTGTTTCGCCAGTTTAATGGCTGCTTCAACAGCATCTGCGCCTGAAGGACCACAGAACTGAATAACACAGTTGTTACCCAATTCTTCCGGCAGGAATGATTTCACTTGTTTGATGTAGCGATTCTTCGCTTCAGTCATGATATCAAGCGTCTGATAAGGCAGGCCTGAATCAAGCTGCTCTTTTAACGCCTGGTTAATTTCAGGATGGTTATATCCCAAAACCAATGTTCCGGCACCTGCCAGGCAGTCAAGAAAAACCTGACCACGGGTATCTTCAACTAAAAGGCCCTGAGCACGTTTAATTGCGATAGGCAAACGACGAGGATATGAACGTACTTCCGATTCATTCTGTTCTTGATCAAGCAGAACCTGATCAGGAGTAAGATCGTATGTGCCGTTTAGTACTGGAACTTGTGTAGAAAACATAGATGAAACTGTGTTATCAACTTCAAAGGCTGTGCTCATAATGTGCCCCTTAAGAAAATATCAATCACCGACCCATTTCTCACCGGTCTCAGGTAAAATAGAGAAATGGACGAATAGCAAAAATAACCCGCGCTCGACATGCAAATGCGGACAAATTAAAGGTCATAAAAATGACAAGTTAGATTCAACCTGGATAATCAAGGTTCGGTAATGCTACTGTCTTGTAAAACAGGACATTCAGGAAGTACAAAGCTGATTAATGAAGGTGATATATGTGAATTCAATGTTGGGTTTCCCATAATTAATGCCGCTCCCACGACAAGAGTATCCCGTCTACCAACAAAAGGTTTTGCCGGTACCTACCCTACGGAATGACACAATCAGCCTGAATGTTCATCCGCGTATCCCCCAGAAAATTGTTCCCTCCGAGATTGGTGCGGAAATTAACACAAAAACGGAGCCGGATGCAATCATTTTTATGTGAAAATTAACGAGTTAATCGTTAAATTTCACTTCAGCCGAATAGAATCAAATTGTTAGAGAAATCACATTATGTTTGAGCATAAAATTGCCCTGAAATTTCATGTAATTTCTCGTGCATCACGTTGATTATACAGTGGTTAACTGTGTGGGTTTCTTAATGAAAATCTCAGTGCCACGTATCCAAGTACGGCAGCTGTCATCGAACCCAGTAAAATTCCCATACGCGCGATCGTATCGAAGTCTTCATAGCTTTCACCGAATGCCAGCGACGATATAAATATCGACATGGTAAATCCGATACCACATAACACGGAAACCGCTCCAATATGCCTGAAATTGATTCCCTCTGGTAACCTGGCAATCCCCGACTTAACGGCAAGCCAGCTAAACAAAAATACACCAGCCGGTTTTCCGAGTAATAATCCCAGAGCAACACCAGACGGCACCGAACCGGTAAGACTCTGCAAGGAGACACCCGCCAGACTCACTCCGGCGTTTGCCAGTGCGAACAAAGGTAATATCAGCATGGAGACATAAGGATAGAGCGCATGTTCAAGCGATTTTAACGGCGATTCAAATGCCTGTTTCCCTTTAAGCGGAATAGCAAAACCAATCACAACCCCCGCCAGAGTCGCATGTACACCCGATTTAAGCACAGCCGCCCACAAGATCGCGCCGACTAACAGATAAACTCTTATTTTGGTAACGCCGGCATAATTTAAACCAAATAGTGCAATAATGGCGGCCAGCCCGACGGATAGCGCCATTGATGATAAATCACCGCTGTAAAACAGGGCAATAATTACGATAACACCTAAATCATCAATAATAGCAAGCGCAAGTAAGAATACCTTAAGACTGGTCGGGACCCGCTTACCGAGCAGGGCCATAATTCCCAATGCAAAGGCAATATCAGTTGCTGCAGGAATTGCCCATCCGCTCAGGGTTACCTCATCGGAATAGTTAAAACCGACATAAACCAGCGCAGGCATTAACATACCGCCTAACGCGGCAACGGCCGGAAAGACAGCACTCTCTTTACTTTTCAGTGCTCCTTCCATAAGTTCCCGTTTAACTTCCAGACCAACGACAAGGAAAAAGACCGCCATCAGCCCGTCATTGATCCAATGGCTCAGTGACATACCAAGTAATTGATAATGCAAAAAAGACTGGTAATGCTCAGCGAAAGACGAATTGGCAATATACATTGCCAGCAGCGTTACCAGAACCAGCAACACCCCGCTTGAAGAATCACTTTTCAGAAAGTTACGAATCATGCTTACCATAAACACACCCTAAAAATTTAACAATGGGTTAACAATAAATTCAGGTAAGTGTATTCAATGAGGAATAAATATAAAAATCGATTAAAAGTGATTTTATGTTCGGGAAAACCGAATTATTGAGAATTACGTAAAATCATCATTGGCGAACGTAAAACCAGACGGATGACCGGAATCGCTCCTGCACACACCAAAGCCAGTAACGACCACACAGCCGTCGGAATAAAATCTCTGTAAAGATAATGGAGCGGAATTGTCCAGCCAAATGTCGTTTTAACTGTGGTATCCAGCACCAGTTGGGCCAGTAATACCCCAAGCGGAATGGCGATAGATAAGCAGATCACACCAAATGTCAGCAACTGCAGGCCACCAATCGCAATCAGCTCGGTAGCCGAAACCCCAAAACACCGAAGCAAGGTTAAGTGCCGCTGACGGGCGACCTCTCCCGCCAATGTGGCAACAAATATACCGCAGACCGCAATTAATAAAGTGATATTGCCTAAAGTACCAGCAACCGAAAAGGTTTTGTTAAACACGTCAAGCACGGACTGACGGATCTGATGATTATCATAGATGTCATCTCCGTCTATCATAATTTCATTTTTCAGTTTATTTCTGAAAGCATCCCTGTCCTGAATCTGCCCGGATTTCAGCACCGTAGCAAAAATCAGATCGCCGAACAGCGGGAAATGCGTTTGCCACTGATAATCTGAAATTAAGATCTGATAATCTGGATTTCCGTAATCATAATAAATACCGCAAACGACCCAGTCTTTGCCCATCGGTTCAGCCAAATCGATGTGATCTCCTGGCTTATAGCCCAGCTTGCTCGCCGTCGATTCACTGATTAAGATGCTTTTACTATGATGAAGCAGATACCAATAATCCGGAATTGCCACTTTGATGGTCACGGCATCCGCCTCGGCTTCACTGCTGCCGGTACTAACCAGTTCAAACATCCCCTGAGGAGTAACGATATCGCTTTCCCACCGTTGCCATACATG
>JBNKRC010000107.1:0-7709 GCA_050296215.1 Vibrio sp.
GGTGCAGTCATGGACATTGCCAAGTTTCTGGCACTTGATAACATTAAGATTGCATTGGATGTCTTTGAAAGAAGGGCTCCATTTCATAAAGTTAAGCAGCTTATAGCGCTTCCCACCACCTGTGGAACGGGCAGTGAAGTCACTAACTACTCGGTAGCGGAAATCAAATCAAAAGGTACCAAGATGGGGATTGGTATCGATGAGTTTTATCCGGATCAGGCAGTACTAATACCTGAAGTAATGAAAGATATGCCCTATAAATTCTTTGCTTTTAGCTCTTTAGATGCACTGGTTCATGCGGCAGAGTCATTGGTAGCACCCGGCTCTAACCCTTACACTGAATTGTATGCAGAAAAAGCAATCGAACTGATTCTTTCTGGCTACAAACAGATTGCAGAAAAAGGACAAGAGTACTACTCAACGATTATAGAAGATTTTCTGATTGGCAGTAATTATGCCGGAATTGCCTTTGGCAACACAGGCGTGGGAGCCGTTCATGCGCTATCCTATCCACTTGGTGGTATATATCATGTTGCTCATGGCGAGTGTAACTACGAATTTTTTACCCCGGTTTTTAAAACTTATGCCAAACGTGATCCACACGGAAAAATCAACGTGTTTAATAAGTTGGTCACATCAGTCCTTGAGCTGCCTAACGACGCCGATATTTACATTGAGCTGGATAACTTGCTCAATGCTGTTTGGGATAAACAACCATTAAATAGATTGGGAATGAAACCAGAAGATATTCTCGAATTTACAGAAAGTGTGATTGAAAAACAACAAAGACTACTTTCTAACAGCTATGTAGCGTTATCAAAGCAAGAAATTATGGATATATATCAGAGTCTTTACTGATTCGTTTATACATCATTATTAAACTCTACGTTATAGCTGATTTTACCCGCTCACCTTCGTTACATAAACGCCTCTTGTGTATAGTTGCGATATTATGCAGTTGAGTTGTTATTCATATGCTGAGTCGGTGTTGCCCATTTCGCTATGCTCGAAAATGTCCAGTTCCCTGCATGTCGACCACCGCTGACAACGGTGGTCTTTAACATTTTGGAATACGAGAAGTTATCTAAGCGGGATTATGGGTGATCTACTTTAATAAGCTTTTGTCCAAAACCGACCGGACTACGCGCTCGAACCCTAAAGGCATTTTTGGTAACATTGGGCCAGCAAAAAGTTACCATCACTTAAACATTTTAGGCGTTACCAACCATTCTACTGTCCCTTCCCGCACGTTAATCTCATTCCAGTTATCGACATTAAATGAAATAGCGACGGTACCAGCGGTCGGAAGATAAAGATCATGGTTGTCGGTAAGACTTATTGCCGTCATCGCGAGTTCCGGATTGTGCCCAACAACCATGATGCTTTCGTATCTATGGCTATACCGGGTGAGATAGTTTAAGAATTCCCCGGGGATATAACCATCATAAAGAAACTGTTCCAGAATAATATCGTGCCGGTTAATACCTAACAGCCCGGCAAAAATATAAGCGGTTTGTTGCGCCCGCACAGCCTTGCTGCTGATAAGCAGGTCAGGCTGAATATGACGGTTTAGCAAATCACCGGCCACCAGTTCAGAATCCTTATAGCCTCGCGGTTTTAATACACGTTCAAAGTCCGTTTTCGAACTTTCAGGGCTTAACTGTTCGGTCTTGCAGTGACGGGTTAAAATTAATGTTTTCATCAATTCTGCTTCTTAAGATTAGCGGGTATATTCCTATATATTAGGATCGGTTACCCGTTTAAGTGCAAATATTGGATATATCAAGACAGCCTTGGTAATTTCCCGTTAACCAGAAACTGTTCATAATAAAATGTAACAGGTGCCCGATTCTGAGCGGTGACACTTAGTTGCGCGTTGGTTGTCTGACATATCCAGCTTATACAACGCTCAGGCGCTTCAGATTCAATTTCTGATGGCTCTGATACGGCAACATTAATTCCTCCGGTAAAACTTCTGGCAGAAATAAAACGGATCACCCGGGCTCCCGATTCCTGAATTAAATGCTTACCCAGTTGCTGTGTGAACGAATAGTCCGGTGGTGAACGTAAATAAGATTGGATTTCTTCTGACTCAAGGACGGTAAGATCGGCGACTTGTGCACTGTGTACGGACACGTTAAATGACATATGCTCTGAATACACCGGCTCGGTATAGGGCGTCTCCATATCGTGCATAAAGGCGAAACGATAAAAGGCAAATTCCGAAAGCACGGTATTCAGATCTTCACTTGCATAGAAATAACCTGGCATCGTGATATCACCAAACCGGCTTCCGTATTCGAGCGGCGGATAACGAAAGGGAGTAGAAATCAGGTAATGCAGTTTTTCGGTATCCTCACGATACGGTGGTTTCACATCATCCAATAAACACTCGAGAAGGTACTGCTCATCCAGGTTATCAACAAGATTTGTGGTTGCGGCATTTTCTTGGGTTTCAACCATACGAAACACCATTCCGCTATAACATCTCAGCCCACCAATCCCATTTAAAACCTGCTTAAGCATTATACCTTTCCTCGCATCGCATCAAGATACATATTCACCCTTACAATTCCGGTGATCTTATTGCAAAGCTCGGCGGGGGTTGCATTAAGCGCCTTATTCCGGGTTTTAAACCAGTGCTTCATAAACCCGCTATCACCGCCAGCCACAGCGTACAGTGAACGATAAATACGAACAAAATTTAACTGGATTTCACTCTCTTTAGAATCTAGCGGGAACCCGGTATCAACTTTTCGGTTTAGCGTGGAACGGTTCACACCCAGAAGTTTTGCTTTCTCATTCATTCCCAAATCCAAAGCAGTGCAAGCGTTGTTGAAGGCTTTCATGATGACTACTGATGCTTCCGGCTGTTTAGCTGTTGCACTCATAAGCGACTCCCATAACATTAAACCACTTGATGCATTTATCACGATTTTAACGGATATTGGTGCATTTGCAACACATTGACTAATTTTGAACCGTTTGCATCACCTTCTATTTTCACATAGGCTTCACCTGACACTTTATCCAACGGAGAGTCCTGAATACGGATAAGCCATACTTATTGATATATGGCTTAATATAATGACTTTTCATCGTCACAATATTTTTAAATGATACCGGATCAGTGAAAATCTAACGCTCCCCCCTGCTCAGCCGATCAGAAAAATTGATATGAATTTTTCATTTGTGAAACAAAAAGATTGGCGAAGAAAACGATAACTTACTGCCCTATACTTCAGAAGAACCAGACAGTAATTTCACTGGAGAAAAGTTATGATGTCCGAAAACAATTCCTTAGATAGGTTTGTTCTGGCTCAGGAACATAGTTACAACCAGGCTTTATCGGAGTTAAAGGATGGACAAAAGCGCACTCACTGGATGTGGTATATTTTTCCGCAAATTGCGGGATTAGGGTTTAGTGCCACCGCGCAGAAGTATTCGATTAAAAATAAGCATGAGGCAATTACCTACCTGAACCACGAAATATTGGGACCTCGTTTAAGAGAATGTACCTGGGCCGTTCTGGAGGTCGACAATAAATCAGCCGAATCGATATTTGGCTATCCCGATGTGCTCAAGTTATGTTCTTGTATGACTCTGTTTGAATCCATAGCGGACGAGAATTCTGAATTTTCTGCGGTACTGGAGAAATTCTATTTCGGCGAAAGGGATACCAAGACCCTGGAAAAATTAAAGCATGCGGACTGAATAAAGCGGCGCTTTATTATCTTTCATCGGAATCAGACTGATACACGTGAAAGCTATTACGTCCTTTTTCCTTAGCCTTGTACAGTGCCTGATCGGCATGCTGCAATAGCATATCAAGCTTATGCTCTTTACCGGAAAGGGCACAGCCGATACTGACGCTTAACGAAAAATTCTGCCGGGAAAATGTGTGGCCGGCAATGGTTGAACGTAAACGCTCAGCGAGCTGAGTTAAATTCTGCTCATCTATCGGCAATAAAAGTATAAGAAATTCATCCCCCCCCCATCGGGCCGCCAGATCATAAGATCGGATGGTCTGTCTTATCATATTTGCGACGGTTTTCAGAGCCTCGTCCCCGACAGCGTGACCATAGGTATCATTGATCTCCTTAAACCAGTCAATATCCAGCCACAGCAGACCAATCGAACTGTGTTCCCGGCTGGCACGGTTGAGACTGGCTTCGATTTGCTCGGTCATGCCACGTCGGTTGAACAGTTCCGTCAGAGGATCGATTTGAGCCAGTCGCTCCAAATCCACCGTCCTGTCATGTACTTTCTGTTCAAGATCGCGTTTGGACTCCAGAACCGCTTCGGCCATCTGCATAAAGTGATTAATTACCCGTCGTAATTCTCCCCTGCCGCTAAGGCCCATTTCTGACGCCGGGTTCTTACCCTTTTCAAACAATTTCAGAGCCTGATCCAGTTGACTTATCGGGTTAAGCACCAACCGGGTCAGAACAAAATTCAACAGAATAAGCACAACCAATAGCGCCACAACAAACGTGATAACTATTTTTGAAAAATGAGAAATCGGCAGAAAGATGCCCAGATCGATAACAGTGATTTCATACCAGTCTATCTCGGGAAGATAAACTATCCCGACAAGCTGCCGCTGATCATGGAGATCGACAAAGGTAGTCACAATCTGTTTTTTGCCGGTTTCGAGCACCTTCATAGCTTGGTAAATTGTCTTTCTGTCGTCTTTTTCTTTGAATATAAGATCGATGGTTTTACGCACCCCGGTGGCTTTGCCAATTGTACCAAAATCGATCAGATCCTTATCACGATGCAACTGAATAGCACCGGAATGGTCGACAAACAAACTCAGAATACCCGGCTCACTCTCTTCAACCACACTGTTCAGGAACTCGGTCAAATCTAATCCCGTACCGGCAACGCCCAAAATCTTGTCTCCGTCTTTGATCAGAACGTCGATCCAAAGCTTGGTAATACCCAGTTCCACATCCGGATTAACGTTGATATGAAAGTCGCGATTTTGTTCGATCAGAGTATAAAACCAGCTGTCGGCTTCCTTGCGGGGATCCAGGACATAACGGAACTCTTTTCCCTGATACTCATTATCTTTGTTGTTATGGTAATAACGACCATTGCTTAACAATCCGACGAAGTAACTTTTATCGCGAAAATTCTGACGATAATTTTCCAGTTCTTCCAGTGCGGTATTGGTTAATTTGCTATCGTCGGGAGAACGAGCCCACTCCTTGATGATATTGGAAGTCGCTAATTGGCTGGATAGCGCCAGCTCACGCAGGATTGGCTGTAGCGTCCGGCTTTTATCATAGAGAGCCTGTTTGATAATGAACCGGGGAACCCACTGTTCAATGATATCCTCAGCCAATGTGCGCACCGACCAGGATATTGCTGCCGCGGTCACAACAAACATCAGAGCTGTAAGTGCCATAAACTGCGGTTTCAGATTCATTGAATTTTCCTGATATTGTAACACACGTAACGAGCCTTCCTGGCCGGGAGGACAGGCGGGCTTACCTGAAATTTGGTAAATAACATATGAATATAATGGGTTACGATACAGGAAAATTGAAATTTTATTCGCCACATTTTACTGGTTTGATACGCCAGTCACGGTTACCTGTATTATCCTAACCTCGCAAATGCACCTGATTACCGGTACATCAGGGCTAGCCCAGATCAAATTGTCCTCAGTTAAATTGAGTATAATTTTCAACCGGTAAAATGACCTCTCTTTTATACCGAAGTAACAACAATTCACGTTGGATATTTAATTCAATAAACACATATTATTTAGTTATATAAAAACAAATAAAACTTAATAATAAAATGTCTCACTACTCTTCCAGATGATAATAAAATAATATTTTGAAATGTACTTGTAACATCCAATATGCATTCTTAATTATAAAAGCTAAATTTATCACAACATAACTGGCGATTTCCTCATACAAAGTTACCGGATGTTATACATGAAAAAGTTAAAGCCCTCTTTTACAGCTCATCGTCTCCCCTTAACTCTTAGCTATCTTGCTTTAGTCAGCCTGCTTACAGGATGCAATATTACCACCGAGGCTGATGACAAACCTTTTACTCTGAGCATTTTTCATATCAATGATCACCATTCCCACCTTAACAGCACCACAACCAAACTGACCCTGGATAACACCTCCACTCAGGTTGAGATGGGTAGTTTCCCCCGGGTAACGGCACTGATCAACTCTCTTGCTCAGACTCAGCCTCACCCGTTGAAACTGCACGCCGGTGATGCTATCACCGGTGATTTATATTACACCCTGTTTCAGGGTGAGGCCGATGCGGCTCTGATGAATACCGTTTGTTTCGATGCCATGGTGGTAGGTAATCACGAGTTCGACAACGGCGATGCGGGTTTGAAAAACTTTATCGATTTCCTGCACAATGATACGTGTCAAACCCCGGTACTGGGCGCTAACGTAGTCCCTGAAACCGGCGTATCACCGCTTGCTCCGTCTTCTGACGATAATTACCTGCAACCCTACTTCATCAAGCAGTACGGGGATCAGAAGGTAGGCGTCATCGGAATCGGCACCGGCGTCAAAACCAAGAACTCCTCCAGTCCGGATGCCACCAACCAATTTCTGGATGAAGCCACGACAGCTCAGAAGTACATTGATCAGTTGCAGTCAGAAGGCATCAACAAAATTGTCCTGCTGAGCCACTACGGTTATAACGAAGATCAAGAAATGGCGGCTAAGCTTAGCGGAGTGGATGTTATCATCGATGGTGACTCCCATACTCTGCTGGGCAGTGGTTTTAAAGATGTCGGTCTTAATCCAGCCGGCGAATATCCGGCTCAAATGACCGACTCTGACGGAAATAAAGTATGCATCGCTCAGGCGTGGCAATATGCCGATGTGGTTGGGGAACTGGAAGTGAACTTCGATAGCAAAGGAATAGTAGAAAGCTGTAGCGGCACACTGCACCTATTACTGGGCGATAGCTTCTCACAAAAAAATAACAGCGGCGATTATGTTGCCCTGACCGGTGATGAGCTAACCAAAGTCATAGATGAAGTAAACAATAACCCATTACTGTCTATCGTCACACCAGATTCTGCCGCACAAAACCTGCTGGATAACTATGCGGCTCAGGTAAACGAAAAAATGTCTGCCGTTATCGGTAATGCTGCCGAAGACCTGTGCTTCGTGCGCATTCCGGGCGATACCCGCAGCGCAATCTGTGATGCCGGCGTCACCAGCTCCCACGGTTCTGATATCAGCAATCTGGTCGCTCAGGCCTTTCTTGAGATGAGCACTGACGCGCAAATTGCTATCCAGAATGCCGGTGGCGTTCGCGAAGATGTGGCAACCGGTGACATCACAATCGGTAAGGCTTATACCCTGCTGCCGTTTGCCAATACTCTGACCAACCTGACTATGACCGGGGCCGAGATTAGAAAAGTACTGAATGAAGCGGTCGACTATGCCTTCAATCCTGACGGTTCAACCGGTTCCTACCCTTACGCTGCCGGCCTGCGTTTCGACGTAGATAAATCCAACGCCGAAGGTGAGCGACTGTTCAATATTGAAACTAAAGTGAAAGGTACTACCGATTGGGTTCCGCTAGATGACAGTAAGACCTACATCGTGGTCAGCAACTCCTACACGGCACAGGGCAAAGATAACTATCTGACCTTCGGTGCCGTTAGTGACGACGGTCGGGCGTTGAATACCTACCTCGATTAT
>JBNKRC010000108.1:0-7703 GCA_050296215.1 Vibrio sp.
CAGCGCAACCAGAATCAGCAGCAGGAAAGCAATCAACATATTAATGTTTGAGATCACTTTTACGCCACCGTCAATCCCGCGAACTACTGAAACAATAGCCAGCATCGTTACACCAACAATCACAACAATCTGCAACTGTATCCCAGGTTCAAATCCGAAGATATGGTGTAGCCCCGATGCGGCCTGCTGTGCACCGAGTCCCAATGAAGTTGCAAGACCAAATAACGTCGCAATCACCGCCAGAATATCAACAATATGTCCTGGCCAACCCCACGCCCGATCACCTAAAATTGGATAAAAAATGGAACGAATCGATAAGGGTAATCCTTTGTTATAGCAGAAGAAGGCAAGCGACAGCGCAACAACACCATACATCGCCCAAGGGTGTAATCCCCAGTGGAACATGGTTGCGCCAAGTGCCAGTCGGGCCGCTTCAGGGCTATTTGCTGCGACATTAAGCGGAGTTTCATACCAGCCGGTGTAGTAAGCAACAGGTTCGGCGACACTCCAGAACATCAGACCAATCCCCATACCGGCAGCAAACAGCATTGCCAGCCAGGACATAAATGAATAATCTGCCGTCGCTTCTTTTCCGCCCAGACGAATTTTACCGAATGGGGAAACAATCAGCACTAAACAGAAAATCACGAAAATATTCCCGGACCAGATAAACAGCCAGTCAAAACTACCGATTATCTGCCACTTTATCCCATCAAGAACGGATTTCGCCTCTGCCGGATCCGTCAGTAATACGACCGCTAAAAACAGAAGGATCAAGCCTGCACTTAAACCAAAAACCGGGTTGTGGACATCGAAGCCCCACTTTTGAGTATTGTCCTGACCGATCGTATAATCGGTACTATCAATACTGTATTTATCAATACCTTTGGTCATAACAGCTCCAGATAGTTAGACATATTGAAAACTTTAGTCACGCCACAAACTTAATTTGACAATTTAGTTTGTACACTAAATATAAAATCTAATTATAAGGGTATGTGTTCTGTAGCCAAATTTAAAGCCTTTTCTCTGTTTTCATTTGAAAACCGCACATTTTCAGATAAAAAATAGGCAACAATCAGCATGGTTACATACAGAACCATATCGTTAACGCTGTTCTGAAAAGGATAAAAACAAAGTAAATACTTCGATTACTAATGAGTTAACTTCTTCGTAATAAAAAAGCCGCACCCTGCTGTCAGAGTACGGCTTTTATACTTTAATAAAGAATCGGTGTATTACTTATTGAGCATTTGCTTCGCGCATTTCAATAAAGTCAATTGCCATTTTAATACGTTCAACAACGCGCTCTTTACCAATCAGAGCCATTGTGGCATCAACGGAAGGTGACTGACCACCACCGGTAACGGCAACCCGAAGTGGCATACCCACTTTACCCATGCCAACCTCAAGCTCGGCACACACGGCTTCGATTACCTGATGCAGCGCTTCCGCGCTCCACTCAGTCAGTGCTTCAATCTTCTCTAATGCCAGCTCCAGTGGTTGCTTAGCTACGCCGCGCAGGTGTTTCTTCGCCGCACCCGCTTCGAATTCGCCGAAATCTTCAAAGAAGTAACGGGACTGCTGAGCCAGTTCAACCAGAGTATTGCAACGTTCGCCAAGAAGCTTAATCACATCAGTCACAGCCGGACCGTTTTCAGTATTGATTTCCTGATTATCAAAATGCCAGGCAAGATGTTTTGCCACATATTCAGGATCAGAAGTCTTGATGTAATGGTTGTTCAGCCATAACAACTTATCAGTATTAAATGCAGAAGCCGATTTACTGATATCTTCAAGCGCGAACCATTGAAGCATCTCTTCCTCAGAGAATATTTCCTGATCACCGTGCGACCAGCCCAGACGAACCAGATAGTTTTTCAGCGCTTCAGGAAGATAACCTTCATCACGGTACTGCATTACCGAAACCGCACCGTGACGTTTAGACAATTTAGCGCCGTCGTCACCCAGAATCATTGCACAGTGAGCGAATACCGGAACTTCAGCTTCTAGCGCATTGTAAATGTTGATTTGACGGACGGTGTTGTTGATATGATCTTCACCACGTACGACATGAGTGATCCCCATATCCCAGTCATCTACCACAACACAGAAGTTATAAGTCGGTGAACCGTCGGTACGACGGATAATCAAATCATCCAGTTGATCGTTACGGATTTCAATACGGCCACGGATACGGTCATCAAAAACCACACTGCCTTCGGTCGGATTACGGAAACGAACCACATACGGGTCGCCATCTTTAGCCGCATCATTTACCGCTTTGATTTTAGGATGGTTCGCATCATAGCGAGGGTTCTCTTTATTCGCTTCCTGTTCGGCGCGAACTTCGTCCAGCAGCTCTTTAGACGCATAGCATTTATAAGCTTTGCCATTTGCCAGTAGCTGTTCAACCACTTCATCATAACGCTCAAAACGTTTGGTCTGGTAATACGGACCTTCGTCCCACTCTAAACCTAACCAACTCATCCCTTCTAAAATGGCGTCAACTGCAGCCTGAGTTGAACGCTCAAGATCCGTATCTTCGATACGTAAAACAAACTGACCACCCTGGCTTTTTGCATATAGCCAAGAGTACAGCGCTGTACGAGCGCCACCCACATGAAGATAGCCGGTCGGGCTAGGAGCAAAACGAGTTTTAACCGTCATTATATTTACCTTTTTGAATCTGCTGCAGCTATTCAAATAACATGAACGAAAATTTGGCCGCTATTCTAGCACTCGTCCGTTGATTACCACAATCTTACTTTGGGCTTAGTTGATATAGAGTGAAATAGTTACTTGACCTTCCCCTTGAGGCAAGGTCTATGGTTAAAGAGTATCAGAAGCGGGAGAATACTCATGAAACATATGTCACTAGCCCTGTCGGGACTGAATTGTATGGGCTGTGCACGTAAACTCGAGCGCAGCCTTAACGAAAATTTTAAGGTTAGTATCCAATCTCTGTCACCTACCTTTATTGAACTGGATACTGAGGCTTCCTATGCTGATATCGAGCGTGTTATCAGCCAGTTAGGTTACCATGCAGGTAATTACCAGACCTATCAGTTACAAGGCCTGAACTGCGGCCATTGTGTGAACAAACTCAAAACCGCTTTAGAAGATACTCAACGGGTTGTTATTGAGGAAATGACAACCGATGGTATGTCTTTGTATACCGATCTGTCGGAACAGGAGATTATTGATATCACGGATAAAACCGGTTATCAGGCCTCTACCGAAAAATCCGAAACCGTTTCAGCGGAGACTCCGGCCGAAGATCCCGCCGTTGCCTGCCCTGTCGGCGAAAATGAAAATAAGGAGATCGCTCCGCAACCCGAGCGAGAAGCCCCCGTTAAAACCGACAATCAAATCATTACCCGGCTAATGATAGACGGCATGACCTGTGCCAGTTGTGTGTCATCGGTGGGAAAAGCCATTAGTCAGGTACATGATGTCAGCAAAGCTCAGGTAAATCTGGCGGAACAGAGTGCGACGGTTTATTCCGATAATCCGCTGGATATCCCGGCAGTTCTGCAGGCCATCAGCGAAGCCGGATACAAAGGCACCGTTATCGAGTCAGCCGATAAACAGCAACAACAGCTTAACGAACAGTATCAAAGCCAGATCAAACGACATCAGCGAAATGCACTGGGCGGCCTGGCTCTGGGTATCCCGTTAATTGCCTGGGGAGTGCTCGGTGGATCAATGGACGTGACATCGGTAACCGGCCAGTGGTCATGGGGCGTTGTTGCCCTGCTGAGCCTGGGACTGTTACTGACGGCCGGTGCGGACTTTTACCGCAATGCCTTTAATGCTCTGAAACATAAGAGAGCCACGATGGATTCACTGGTTGCTTTAGGTACCGGTGCAGCATGGCTCTACTCCACCGTTGTTGTTCTTGCCCCGGGCTGGTTCCCTGAACAGGCCCGCCATGTCTATTTTGAAGCGACCTGTATGATTATCGGTTTAATCTCTCTCGGCCATGCCATTGAGACCAAAGCGAAAATCAAGACAACGAAGTCGCTGCAAAGTCTGATCGATCTTCAGCCGAAAACCGCCACTCAGATTCTGGGTGATAAAGAAGTCGTTATTGCGGCTGATCAGATTGTAAAAGGCATGATTCTGCGGATTAAAGCCGGAGAACAGTTGCCGATCGATGGTGAAATTGTAGATGGTGAATCCTACGTTGACGAAGCCATGCTGACCGGTGAACCGTTGCCTGTCTTTAAATCGGTGGGAGATTCAGTGTCTGCGGGAACATTAAATCAGGACGGCGGATTAATCATTAACGCCACCGGGGTCGGCAGCGAAACCATGCTGGCGAAGATTATTGAATTAGTCCGTCAGGCACAAAGCAGTAAACCGGCCATTGCCAAACTGGCGGATTCGATTTCGGCGGTATTTGTTCCTGTAGTAATCATCATTGCCCTGTGTGCCGCAACTGTCTGGTATCTGTGGGGACCGGAACCCAAAATCAGTTACATGCTGATTGCCATGACCACCGTATTAATTATTGCCTGTCCGTGTGCTTTAGGTCTGGCCACTCCGTTGTCGGTGACGGTCGGTATCGGTAAAGCCGCCGAAATGGGTATTTTAATCCGGGACGCTCAGGTACTGCAGACGGCCAAAAAAATCGACACGGTTGTGTTTGACAAAACCGGAACCCTGACTCAGGGAAGTCCGCAGGTTCGCACTTATCACGCATTTGGTGATGATGCACAGGTACTCAGTGTTCTGTACGCAGCAGAACGACAATCCGATCACCCGATCGCCAAAGCGATTAATGATTACGCACTGAAATCCGAAACGCCGCTGGCTGAAATCGGTCAGGTTACCACCATCCGCGGCCGCGGACTGAGCGCTGACTATCAGGGCAAAACCGTACACGTTGGTTCGGTTGGCTATCTGCAGTCACTGAATATAGACATCTCAGTTGCCCGGGATGAACTGGAGAACATGGAGCAGAATGCCTGGACTCCGGTTGCCATTGCCATTGATGGTCAGCTGAAGGGACTGGCCGGTGTTTCCGATCCGATCAAGGATGAAGCGGCAGATACCATTCGCAGGCTGAAAGCCATAGGTATAGAAAGCATTATGTTAACCGGCGATCAATCTTCGGTCGCACGGACCATAGCGAACGAACTGGGCATCGATCAGGTGATTGCCGAAGTCTTACCTGATGAAAAATCAGGGCATATCAAAGCGCTGCAGGCGCAAGGTAAAATCGTTGCCATGGTTGGTGATGGTATTAATGATGCGCCGGCACTGAGCCAGGCTGACTTAAGTCTCGCCATGGGCAGCGGTAGTGATATCGCCATTGAAAGTGCTCAGATAACATTACTCAATAGCTCGCCACTGTCTATTGTCAGAGCGATTGAACTGTCCAAAGCTACCGTGAAGAATATTAAACAGAATCTGTTGGGCGCGTTTATCTATAACGTTATCGGTATTCCTGTTGCTGCGGGTGTGTTATTCCCATGGTTTGGCTTCTTGCTTAACCCGATGGTTGCCGGAGCGGCAATGGCGCTCTCTTCCATTACCGTGGTCAGTAATGCAAACCGGCTAAGAATGTTTAAAGCATCAGATACGGACCATTAAACGGCAATATTTCGCTGACAACTCAGCGGTCTTAAACCTGCCTACCTGGAGCCTCTGTGCTCCCGGATATTTATCCCTCCCGACATACTTTATACCAACAATTCCTGCCAACAACGCACTTAGACTGATAAAAGTTATGATATGGTTAGCTGTTCAACAAAATCAGAGGGATCCCAATGAAGATGACACGCATCATTACTGCCGGACTGTGTTTTTTGTCGTTGTTTGCCAAATCCGAACCCTTGTACTGGCAGGCAACCAAAGGCGACACAACCTTTATGCTGCTGGGGTCAATTCATCTCGGCAATGAATCGATGTATCCCCTGCCTGAACCCGTCATGCAATTTCTTTCCCACAGTAACGGACTGATCGTGGAAGCCAATCTCTCTGAAAACAGCGGCATCCGTTATCCGGCCACGAAAATAACGACCAAAGATATACTCAGCACTACTCAGCAAAACCGGCTTTCCGAGCTCGCCGGTCAGGTTGGCATCGACGTAGAACGCCTCTATCCTTCAGCCCCCTGGGCAACAGCAATTTCATTACAGGTGGCTCAGATAAAACAGCTCGGTTACCAGTCTGAGCTGGGTATCGATCAGTATCTGATTCACCAGGCACAAACCGGCGACATTCCTGTATTTGGCTTAGAAACCTTTCAGTCCCAGATTGATATATTAGCCGACCTCGACCGTTCAGGAGCAGATCTGTTGATATCAACGCTAGATGCGTGGGATGAAACAGCCCAGTCTGTATCCTGCCTGTTTGAGAGCTGGGTTAAAGGCGATAAAGCCGCCCTGAAGGCAATAACAGAAGAATCGGAAATACCGGATGAAGTCGCTGAACGGCTGGCGGCTGAAAGAAACCGGAAATGGGTGGAAAAACTTACCGGCGATGCATTCCTGCCGAATCCTCATGGAAAATATTTAGTGGTCGTGGGAACATTACATCTGATTGGAGAGGTCAATATTCTGAACCTGTTGGAACAACATGGTTACCGAATTAAACAACTCAGTCATTCCGTAAAGGCAGAATGCCCGGTCCGATGAACCAAAGAAGGAGATGCGCTACCAAACTGCACTATTCACCGGAATACCGGATAACAAAAAGCCCCAGCATTTCTGCTGAGGCTTAGAATATGGTCGGTGAAGAGGGATTCGAACCCCCGACCCTCTGGTCCCAAACCAGATGCGCTACCAAGCTGCGCTATTCACCGGAATGAGGCGTATCTTACTCAGAATTATTTCCTACGCAATAGCTTTTTATAAAAAAAACTCTAAATTACGTTCAAGCGATTAAATAACCAACAAGATGATTAAATGTGACTCACCACACAGCTTATCACATCAACATTGTCGGGCCACAGCAGGGTTGATCTAAATCAATGTACAAAAAACCACCAGCGCGTAATTTCAGCGATGTCATAACAAACTAGCTTAAAAGAACTTAAGGCCGCATTGCGTCATCTGTAATACGTTTTTTCAACATATTTGATTACCGATCACGTAACTTTTGTTCGACTCAGGCCAGGCTGTCATGGCAAATCTCCTCACTAGATCGCTTAGCCGCTGTCTTTACAGAATACGCTATGCACCGGAGCGGAACACTTGCCTGCTCCGGTTTTTTATTGCCCGTTATTTTTATGAATACTTTCACCTTCTGCTTTTTATATTCCGGTTACTTGAGTATATAATCGTTCCATCCATCTCAACTCAGGAATTAAGGTATGTCCAAGGACGATATGGAATTATTCCAACAAATGATGGGAGATGTTAAGCCCATCAAACACGACACCGCAGAGCTCACGCATCGCAATAAGATAACTGAAGCCCAACTGGCTAAACGGGCAGCAGCGGTTACACTTTCAGAGCAGGATCCGGAATATCTTTCGTTAGATAATGCACCGATGCTGAAACCGGAAGATCATTTCGAATTCAAACGGGATGGAGTTCAGGATGGGGTGTACCGGAAAATGCGTCTGGGAAAATACCCGATTCAGGCTCGCCTTGATTTGCACAAAAAATCGCTGGAACAAGCCAGAGATGAAATCGTCAGCTTCCTCAAACAGTGTATGCGTCTGGATATTCGCACTGTGGTCATTGTCC
>JBNKRC010000109.1:0-7629 GCA_050296215.1 Vibrio sp.
ACGTGAATAGTGAGTTGAGCGCTGAATATTGCAAATTCGCCCTTCCAGCATACCGAATGAGAGTTGTTGGTACTGAGGAAAATGCAACTGTACCGATACTTTTTCATCAATTTGATAAGATCTGGCTAATGGTGATGTGATAAAACGACAGCCACTTTTTGATATATCGCGGATCTCACAGTCAATTCTATGGGTATCAGAAATGGCTTTCCCGGCTAAATTCACTTCAAACCTGGGCTCTTTGCGTAGCTGAGTGACCTGCATTGTGCGCGGGATCGAAAAGAGTACCATCGGTGTCGGGGCTGGAATCAAATGGAGTAGTTGACTGCGAAAAACCACAATGCCACCTTCGCCGCGATGTGATATTGCCTGAATGTTACACCAGAAGCCGATTTGAAAATAATAATTAAACTGTTGACCCGAGATCTCCGGAACTTCTGCCACGATATATTTATCAGAATGAACTCCGATCATCTTGGTGCGGCAGACAAATCGTTCACCCACCGGCGGATTCATATCCAGGGTTAATTCACAGCCGTGTTCAATCAATGCCAGAGCATCGGTGCTGTTGAGCGATGCGATAACTTTGTCGCGATGATGATGATCGTTGTTTTTTATTTCTGCTTCTGAGGCCATATTTTTTTGTTTAACCATTGAATCTTATAGCTATGATCTACCATGACTAATCTGGTAGTGGTACGGATTTCATTTTGTTATATGTTACAAAAAAATGCCATTATTTATTTGTTATTAAGTTAACTGGATATACTTGTGTTTATATGCATCGTAAGGAATATGCCATTTCACTTTACTGTAAATAAACGTATGATGATTTTCTTATTTGAGGAGATGATCATGAACCGTAGCGCTGAAAGAAGCTGGCAGACCCCTATCAACCTTTTAATCATTATCTCCGTGATTGTGCCGATCGCTTTTTCCAGTTGGATGGCACTGCTGAATAATTTCGCAATTGAGAAAGCAAATTTCAATGGCGCTGATATGGGATTAGTACAAAGTATCAGGGAAATTCCGGGGTTTCTTGCATTTACGGTAGTTTTTGTTTTGTTGTTTATGCGTGAGCAGCGTTTTCTGATTTTGTCGCTGATTATGCTTACGCTCGGTACGGCATTAACCGGATTTTTTCCTGATTTTTACGGAATTGCGTTTACTACGTTATTAATGTCTACCGGATTTCATTATCTGGAAACGCTGAAACAGTCACTTTCATTACAATGGCTGACAAAAGAAGAAGCTCCGGAAATGTTGGGTAAACTCATTTCTGTAGGGGCTTTTGCTTCACTCCTTACTTATGGCGGATTATGGCTGATGCTGGAGCAACTGCATATGTCATATAAGTGGGTTTATTTAACGACCGGCGGACTGGCTCTGGTTCTTGTACTGTTTGTTGCGCTGGCATTTCCTGAATTTACGGCGGAAACGCCTCAGAATAAAAAGCTGGTGATGCGTAAACGCTATTGGTTGTTTTATGCTCTGACTTTTATGAGCGGAGCCCGCAGACAGATATTCACTGTGTTTGCCGGTTTTCTTATGGTTGAGAAATTTGGCTATACGGCGGCTGAAATCAGTCTTCTCTTCCTGATTAACTATGCGTTTAACTTTTTATTTGCCAAACGGATTGGCCGGATTATAGGTATTATTGGTGAACGTAATGCCCTTTTAGTTGAATATACCGGATTAATCATAGTGTTTGTTGGCTATGCAGTAGTGCAAGACAGCCATTATGCAGCGGGTCTTTATGTTATAGATCATCTGTTTTTTGCTTTAGCTATGGCAGTAAAAACGTATTTTCAGAAAATAGCAGATCCGGCAGATATGGCTTCTACTGCGGGCGTGTCTTTCACGATTAACCATATTGCAGCGGTCGTGATTCCGGCTGTGTTCGGTATGATCTGGTTAGTTTTACCTGCCGCAGTTTTCTATCTGGGTGCCGGGATGGCATGTCTTTCTCTTGGGCTCTCGTTCAATATTCCGCAACAACCTGGGATAGGGAATGAGGTGCGTGTACTAAAGGCTGGTTAACCGGCTTTTTACTCTGTACACACTTGATTTCGGCCGTTGGCCTTGGCCTGATAAAGGGCTTTGTCGGCCCGGTAGAATGTGCGCTGGGTATTTTCGCCTTCGTGATGCAATGTAATCCCAATACTTATCGTTAACCCCCGGTCACCAAGAACCGATTCCCAGGGAAACTGATAAATCCGCTCGCGAAAGTTTTCCGCATGCATGGCGGCTCTTTCCTGAGGGGTATTTTCCAGAACGACTAAAAACTCCTCACCGCCAAAACGGACGCATGAGGCATCTTTAAATTTAAAGTATCCGGCTAATTCAGAAGAAACATTAATAATCGCTTTGTCGCCGACCAGATGACCCAGTTCATCGTTAATTGACTTAAAGTGGTCAATGTCGATGACCAGAAAAGCGAATGGAATGTTATGCAGAAGCAGATCTTTTAGTTTGCTTTCTAACCAGCGACGATTATGCAGCCGGGTGAGCGGATCCGTAAATACGTCCTGCTGAAGCTGTGCGACGGCAATTTGCTGGTTCTCGGTTGTTTCTTTTAGCTCCCGGTTTTCAATCTCAGACAATATTAATTTCAGTTGAAGTTCAAAACGGGTCAAACGACGTAGTTGAGCCGCACCTAAATCTTCAATCGGAATGTTACGCATCAGATCGGATTCAGACTGAAAGCCTTTTTTCTGGAATTCAAGAGCGGCTTTGTAGTTGCCCTGCTGCTCATAGAGATCGCTTAAGGCCTGATATAATTCTTTTGCCAGTTCCGGGTGTGATTTCGTTTTGGCTTTTTTTAGCTGGCTGAGCAGCAGCATTTCGCCGATATGGCTTTTCCCGATACGGACAAAGCAAAATGCCAGATCGATTTTAAGCATACAAGCTAGTTTAATCGTATAACTACTGTCAACCGAGTAGGGGATGTCGGAGAGAATCCGCAGGGCCTTATCAATATGTTGAGTTTGTTTGAGCTCAAGACGGGCTTCGAGTAACAGGATTAATCCGGTTAGCGATTTATCACTGACTAAAATACTTAATTCTTCGCATTCTGTGATCAGCTCCCTGGCTGCGGTATAACGATTAAGCTCAATATAGCAGGAAAGCATATGAATTTTATATTTTAAGCGGAATGAACGAGAACTCAGCGCATGATCGATGGTATCGATCTTGTGATAATACCGAAGGGCCCGGGATGTATCGCCATAAATTTTGCAGAGATTTGCCATACCCAGTATGGCATTGGCATAACTGTCGATATCGCTGTGCTCAACCGCAATAGTTGATATTGATACATATTGATCCAGTGCTGATCGGTAATCGCACAGCTCAATAAAACGCTCACTGAGACTTTCCCGGATGGTCAGTATTAATTCTGCGTCATCGGGCAGTTGCAGTAATGCTAATGCTGAAGTCAGATCATCAATACCAGAACGGGATTGTTGAAACCGGGCCCGGTACTGAGCTGTGATAATATAGCACAGCGCCTGTTCAAAAGAGGTGGTGGCAATGTGGGCTCTCACGTGTTCCCAAAAAATGATCCCGCTTTCACCGCAAATCAGAGTCATATCGAGACCTGCGTTTTTGATTTTATTCAGTAGCGCATCCATTGGTCTCTTCCTTAAATGTTAAGTTTTCCAGTTGTTCGATTGTAAATGGGAAAGTCAGTATATCTTTGAGAAATATTGATGGGGTATTGCCTTTAAGTCCTTGCCTTTCCCAGGGATAGATCTCTAACATCATTTCGAGCACTGAAAAAATATGTTGTGCCGCTTCGCCTTTATCAGCGAGTAGCAGGCCAATATGCTCACCGTTTAAACGTGCAAGTAAATCATGCTGTGTACACAATGAGTGTACCATTTCTGTGCAGGTGTCCAGATATGCGGCGTCCTGATGGTGAATGATGATCACGGCGTAATTAGTACTTTTTAACTGAGTTTTAAACAGAACCATTTGTTCCCACCAATAGGTTTCAGAAACCAGATTAGAAAGATGTTTTTCCGGATCATATTCATACTGGCTTCGTACCCGGTTAATTAACTTACGGGCACGCTGCTCTAATTGTTTTTTCGATATATGTGCTTTGTCCCGGTTATCGCGGAACGTTTGATCTTTCAGTAATTGCAGAGAGAGTTCACGGTATTTTTTAAACGCAGATAACGCGTCCTGATGTTGTTGTTTTTGTTCTGAAATTATCGATTTCTGATAGTAAATTTGTGAGAGTAATTCGTTATCATCCACGCCATCGGCATATTGAGAGGCCGACTCCAACAGTTCCGAGGCTTTGTCCATATTTCCGCGCAATAATTCAAGGCGGGTTCGGCAGATGTAAGAGTGAGAGCGAACCCATGACAGGTCATTTTCAATCGCCAGCCGGTGTGCATTTTCAGCCGCAATTTCCGCATCTTCAAGTCGTTCCAGTCCGATTAGTGCAAGCGCCCTGAAATCCCAGATTTCGGCTTGCCAGCGGATATCTTTGTGATTTTCAAGCAAATCGATAGCGTCATCCAGTACGCTGAGCATCTCGGCAAAATTATGGAGTAAATAGAGATCCCAGGCCAGAAATATACGGGCACGGCCTTCCAGATGAGACAAACGAACACTATTGGATACTTTCACTGCCAACTCATGGGTAGAGCAGGCAAGCTGATATTCATGGTTGGCGCGCCAGATATTGCCGAGACCGAGCAGGCTTTCAATTTCTATCTCGACCACATCTTCAAGTGCAGCCTGTTCAAGCGCATGAATCCAGAATTGCTGAGCGGTGTAATGTTTCCCTTCTGCCAAGTTATGTAAGGCGTGCAAATGAAGGATTTCCGGGAGAAGATCATCGTTGCTGAGACGATTCTGCGCGGTTAAGGCCTCGCGGGCATAGCGTAAACCGGCTCCGAATGTATTCAGATGCCAGGCGCAGCGGGACAATAAAATCAGGCATCGTATGGTGCCCTCCGGATAATGAATCTGTTTCAGGCGGGCTAAGCACTGTACGGCCTGCTGATGAGTGGACTGAGGATCCAGCTCCAGACGGCGTTTTAACTGCTCTATTTCAATTTCAAGTAGATAAATATTTTTATCCAACTATATAAATCCTTAATTGCTTTGGGCACAGCAGTCATCTCTAGCCTTCGCCTCGTGTATAGCACCCCGCATTTTATTGCCGAAAGTGACATTTAGTTGTCACTCTGGGGTGTGGGCAGTTCTGGCCATGTATATTTAACCGGTGTCTCATAAATGATAATGTAATCAATGAGTTTGGTCCTTTATGGTTAATCAGATTGTTCACTTATGCAATATAAAAAAAAAGAATAAGTCAATATATTGACAAGAATAATAAAATTTAATTAATAAATCTATCATCTGCATGACTGTGGTTGTGAAGTTGCCGGCAAAATTAGACGGTAATTATTGTACAAATTAAATATTTGTATAATATTTCTATGGTGTGGTGAAACTGATGCTGGATAGATATGAACGATAAAATATTAGTTGGTGTTAGTGGCTGTTTAACCGGGGAGAAAGTCCGGTTCGATGGAGGCCATAAAATCAATCGCTTTATTACTGAGGAACTGGCTGACTACTTCCGGTTTATTTCTATATGTCCGGAAGTTGGCATCGGGTTACCTGTCCCTCGTCCCGCTATCCGTTTGGGAAAGAGCGGTGACCAGATTCGACTGATTGAAACAAAAAATCCTGCCAATGATCACACTCAGGCGCTGCTTAGGTTCAGTAGACGTCAGGTCGAGGAACTGAAGGAGCAGCCGGTATGTGGTTATGTAGTGTGTGCCAAGTCTCCGACCTGTGGTATGGAAAGAGTTAAAATATACCAGCAGGATCGTGCCGATAAGCAAGGTGTCGGGCTTTACACTCAGCAGTTGATGGAGCAGATGCCCTGGCTACCGGTGGAAGAAGATGGCCGGCTCAATGATCCGGTCTTGCGTGAGAATTTTATTGCCCGGGTTTTTGCCCTGAGTGATTTATATCATTCGCTTGGTGAGCAGCCGGATAGTGATCAATTTATTCGTTTTCATAGCCGTTATAAACTGACGCTGATGGCTCATCATCAGGGTTCGTATCGGGAACTGGGTAAGTTAGTCGCCAATATCAAGCAGTACGATCCCGATGAGTTTTATCTGATTTATCGCGCCAAATTCATGCAGATTTTGAAATTACGTGCATCGCGTAAAAATAATACCAATGTTCTGATGCATTTACAGGGCTATTTTAAGCGTGTTCTGAATGCCTCACAAAAGGCTGAATTAAGCAAATTGATTGATGATTATCGTGTAGGTCATTTACCGCTTCTGGTTCCGCTTACCTTAATTAAGCATTATTTGTTTATGTTTCCCGATGCTTATCTGCAACAGCAGCATTTCCTCAATCCCTATCCTCAGGAGTTGTGTCTGCGCTATGGATTATGAGACTCAGGCGAAATATGCCATCCGGGAGGTGTCGCTGATTACCGGAGTGAAGCCCGTCACCCTGAGGGCATGGCAGCGTCGTTATAATTTACTTCAGCCACAGAGAACCGCAACCGGGCACCGGCTGTTTTCAGAGCATGATATTAAGGCGATTCAGCAGATCCAGGGGTGGCTGAGCAAAGGCGTCCCGATTGGCAAAGTGGCGGCTCTGTTAGTGGGAGAACCAGGGGATGACACTTCTGAAACAACCTCCGGGAAGGCGCTGCAGGAGTGTGAGCAGTTACTTTGTGCACTTGCGGATTTAAACCGGGGAAAGGCCGAATTAATCATTTCAATCACACTCAGAGAATATCCTCTGGCTATAGTTGAAAATCAGTTTATCTCCCCGGTTATAAATGCGCTGGAAAAGATCAGGATGTCACAAAAATCCCTGCAGAAGGGATTATTTCAGTCCATTGTATTAACCAGACTGGCCTTTATGATCGATGCTGAAAATAAAGCCAGCAGTAAAGGTAAACTGTTGTGCGTTAATTTGGATCTGGTCGGAAGTCTTTATGCGTGGCTAAGGGCCGCTGTGCTTGCCGAACAGGGATATCACGTTACTTTGCTCGACGGTGTGGATGATGTGTCAGGGTTCGTGGATCATCAGGGATTAACTCATTATTCGGCGATAGATTTTTTTTCGAATAAATCTCTGACGGAATCACAACTTGTTGTATTGAAAAAACTGATGAATATTCATCCTGCCGTTTCATTTTCAGGTGTAATTCCCCAACTTCATCAAAAGGAGTTCGTCAGATGAAACTGGTCTGGTTGCGGCGGGATCTCAGAGGCGTTGATAATCTGGCGTTGCAGGCAGCCATAGATAGCGGTGATTCGGTTATCGCTATCTATGTCGCTACACCACAACAGTGGCAGTTACATGATTTAGCTCCGATACAGGCTGACTTTATTTTTCGCCGGCTGACGGCATTACAGCATGAACTGTCGGAGTTCAATGTGCCGCTTGTATATCATCAGGTTGATACGTTTTCTCAGAGTGCTGAATTTATTGCCGACTTGTCTCAGCGACACGGCATTGATGCGATTTTCCTGAATAAAGAGTATGAACATAATGAAGTCAGCCGGGATCATTACTTAACTGCGCTGGCGGAACAAGCGGGTGTTGCTGTCAGGACTTTTGATGATA
>JBNKRC010000110.1:0-7561 GCA_050296215.1 Vibrio sp.
AACCTCACCATTTTCAATGACCGGAGCACGACTGATACTGAACCGCTCAAACAGTCTGGCACAATATTTCACCTTCATTTCCGGCTGGACCGATAATGCTGGTTTAGTCATCACCTCATAGACATTGACTCTTCTGGGTGAACGATCTATTGCCAGAACCTTTTTCGCAATATCGTTCATCAACACGATACCAAATTCGTCATCTTCATGCCGTTTTGCCACAATCAGAGCTTTCACCTGATGTTCTCTGGCAATGGCAATGGCTTCATAAACCGTGGTTAAACCATCTACAATCGCAAACGTATTGGCCATTACATCACGAACGCGCATAGTATCTTGCTTGCTCATAGTTCATCCTCAACATATTTCGTTAACTTTTCAAGCTGATGAGAAATCCCAACCACATCCTCAATATCAATCTGGAGTGCAATACCTTGTCCGGACTCTTTATCAAACTCCCCGGCTGAATTAATTGTTTCCAGAATGTGGCGTGCTCTGTGCTCTTCAACCACTAAAAAAATTACATCTTTCTGTAATTCCAGGGTCAGACCCATAAATGTTTTTTTCTGATTCAGACCTTCTCCGCGGGCATTATTAATTACTGTTGCCCCTGTTGCCCCGGCCTCTCTCGCGGCATCAAGAACCCTATCCGTCTTATTATCTTCCACAAATGCAATTATCAATTTAAAGCGCATTGTCATTCTCCGATACAGAGCTTGTTCTGTTTAACCATTCTACAATTTGGGCATAACCCATTACTGATATCATTGGAAATAAACTCGCAAAAGCGATAAGACCAAAACCATCCATTAGTGGACTTCTTCCCGGGACCGTTGTCGCCAAACCTAATCCCAGCGCCGCGACGATCGGAACCGTCACGGTCGAAGTCGTCACCCCGCCTGAGTCATAGGCAAGCGGAATAATCAATTTAGGGGCATACAATGTTTGAATGACAACAATGATATAGCCGGTAATAATGTAATAGTGAAGCGGATCTCCGGCGACAATCCGGTAGCATCCCAATGAGATTCCGACCGCGACTCCAAACGCAACCGAAACACGTAAACCTGTCACGCCAATTGTGCCACCAGAAACCTGATTGGCTTTGATGGCGACTGCAATTAAAGAAGGTTCCGCAATCGTGGTACTGAATCCGATACAAAATGCGAACAGGTAGATCCAATAGTAATCTAACCAGTCAATGTCAGTGCTGCCGACATTCCACTCAGCAAGGAATCCCGGTGCCGTCAGTTGTTCGGCCATCATCTCGCCTAACGGAAAAAGCGCTAAATCTAACACCATCATAAAGAGAGACAAACCGAAGATGACATAACAAAAGCCAAAAATAATACGCTGTAAATTAGCAACCGGACGACGTAAAACTAAAAACTGAAAAAGAAACAGCGTCGTGGCAATGGGAAGCACATCGCTGATCGTAGCAACAAAAGTGACAAAAAAGTGATTTAGCTGCTCCATGTCATCACCATGCCGAACACCATAACAAATGCCATCGGTAACAACGATGCAAACGCAATCAAACCAAACCCATCGGTCATCGGATTACGCCCTTTAATTGACGAGGCTAATCCCACCCCAAGCGCGGTCACCAGCGGAACCGTGATCGTCGATGTGGTTACACCACCACTGTCATAGGCTATCCCGATAATGGACTCTGGGGCGAAGAGGGTAAGTATCACAACGATTAAATACCCGAGTGCAATCATGGCATGAATTGGCCAGCCTTTAAGAATACGGATTACCCCTATTACAATTGCCATTCCGACCGCCAGCGCAACCGTCAGCCGGAGCCATATCGCATAGTTGTCCATTGAGCTCTGTGAATGGGTAATGACGCCTCCATTTGCTGCAACTTCAGCGGCTTTTGCCGCCACCGCTGTTAATGCCGGCTCAGCAATGGTGGTACCAAAACCTAAACAAAAAGCAAAAGTTAACAGCCAGACAATACTGCCCTTCCGGGCAAAGCATTGGGCCATCGACTCACCAATAGGAAAAAGCCCCATTTCTAAACCAAAAATAAAAAAGGTTAAGCCCAGGACGACTAAAAGTAACCCTACTGAGATAGAAAACAGATTAGGAATGGGCTGGCGAAGTACGACCAGCTGAAAGAAAGCAGTAACAACAAAGATTGGAAGGAGATCCTTGAAGCTACTAAACATTGATTGTATCAACGCGCGCAATGCTTCCATACTCCCTCCAAATCATATAGATAACTAACGTTAGTCTAGCACTTTTAGCTCGCTGACTCTCTTCACATATGTCTATAAATAGAGATCGATTACGAAAAATATCACGTTGGCTATTTAACCACACTCATTTACACTTAAATTCACATTGAGCAACGTCGGGAACCAACAATGAAGATTTTCATAACCGGTGGAACCGGATTAATCGGATCGGCACTAATTAAACATTTAGCCCATCATCAGATTACCCTTCTGACCCGAAACTCCGTAGCGGCAGAGAAAAAGTTCACACACATGCCGCCGAATACCATTCACTATATAAATGATCTTCAGTCGCTGACCGACCTCAATGATTATGACGCCGTAATTAATCTTGCCGGAGAACCCATTGTCGGAAAACGATGGACCACTACGCAAAAGGAAATCATCTGCACCAGCCGCTGGCAGATTACTCAGCAACTTTCTGAATTAATAAAGAAAAGTCCCACGCCCCCATCCACTTATATCAGCAGTTCCGCTATTGGCTATTATGGCGATAACGGCGATTTGGCTTTTGATGAACAATTACAGGTTGAAAGTCAGGAATTTACTCACCAGGTCTGTCATCAGTGGGAAAGCTTAGCATTACAAGCCCGCTCAGACATCACCCGGGTCTGCGTACTTCGCACCGGTATGGTGTTGTCCCCCGGTGGCGGAGCACTGGAAAAAATGCTGCCCCCCTATAAATTGGGATTAGGAGGTCCAATCGGCTCGGGTAACCAATATGTCTCGTGGATCCACATCCTCGACATGGTACAAGCGATCATTTATATCCTTAATAACCCGAACTTAAACGGACCGATCAATTTATGTTCACCTCATCCGGTGACTAACCGCATCTTCAGTGAAACGCTTGCAAATACACTCCATCGTCCCCATCTGTTTTTTGTACCGGCCTGGCTGCTCCGTTTAGTCATGGGAGAGTCTTCAACACTGTTATTAGATAGCATGCGGGCAAAACCAGCCAGGCTCACCCACAGTGGCTTCGGGTTTCAGTTCCCACGCCTCGATCTGGCATTAAAACATCTTCTGGAAAGTAAATGTTACAACAAGGACGCCTCATGACCCGCTCAATACTAATCACCGGTTGCTCATCCGGCATCGGGTATGCCGCAGCCCATGCACTCAGCCAGCGGGGCTATCAGGTTATTGCATCCTGCCGGCAACAAAAAGACGTTGAACGCCTGCAAGCTGAAGGGCTCACGTGTATCCGGCTGGATTTATCCGACACACAGAGCATCATCAGCGCAGTAGATCAGGCGCTGGAACTCTCAGGCGGAAAACTGAATGCGTTATTCAATAACGGCGCCTATGGTCAGCCGGGTGCTTTAGAAGATTTACCGACGGAAGGATTAAGGGAGCAGTTTGATACCAATTTTTTTGGCTGGCATGAATTAACCACCCGGTTACTGCCTCATTTCCGCCGTCAGGAAACCGCCCGGATTATTCAGAATAGCTCGGTGCTGGGTTTCGCTGCCATGAAATATCGCGGTGCCTATAATGCATCGAAATTTGCAATAGAAGGATGGACCGATACGCTCAGGCTGGAGCTTTACGATACCAACATAAAAGTCACGATACTCGAACCCGGTCCTATCGAAACTCAATTTCGCCACAACGCATTAGCTGCTTTTCATCGCTGGGTTTCCATTGAAGGAAGTGTATATGAAGCAGAATATCAGCAGCAGATACAGCGATTAAGTGGCGGTAAATCGAAAAGTCGTTATGCGCTTTCGGCAGAAGCATGTCTGCCCTATATTATTCATGCGCTGGAAGCCCCTTCGCCTAAATTGCGTTACCGAATTACCCGGCCGACACACTATGCCGCGATGTTAAAAAGGCTGCTACCAGGAAAAGTCATGGATAAAATTTTAAGCCGATCCTCGTGAGCTGTCATGATTGTTTAATATTTGTTCTCTAAAATGAGAAACTCATCGTCAGACGAATACCCATAATTCGAAGCGATATTTTAAAGAATACTTTTCCAAGAGAACCAAAGCATGAGCTTAAATCAGTTAAACTGGCTAAGTTTGTGTGTTGCAATGTGCATTCTACTATTATTACAACAATAGCCGGACCAGCCCTAGCACTCCGAGACAGCCGATAAAACGCCACTTACTGATAGTGGCGTTTTTTATTTCCCCTGACCATTATTCTCCTCAGATAAACTTGATTTTCTGTTATGCTGCCCTTATCTACTAACTGAATGTCAGAAGTCATTGATGATCACACCATCAATAGACATGGTGATATCTGTATAAGGAAAAATGACGACAAAATGAGAGATGCCATGCCAACGCCAAATACCGTAGAAATTACCGAAAATAACCTACGCGAAGTAATTGAGTCTTCTCTGAATACACCTGTTTTCGTCTATTTTTGGGCACCTGTTGAACCTGAAAGTACGCATTTAACTGAACCGCTGAAACAACTGGCCGGTCAGTATCAGGGCGCATTTACGCTCGCACTGTTAAATTGTCAGGAACAGCAGGCCGTCGCAGCTCAGTTCGGCGTGCAGGTACTACCGACTTTTGCCTTGTTCAGTCAGGGGCAGTCTATTGACGGACTTGCCGGTCCTCAACCTCTTGAAGCCGTCACAGCGTTACTCGAACGTCATCTTCCAAGTCAGGATGAAAGAGATTTTCAGCAGGCCCGGACACTCATCACTGAAGGACAACATATTCAGGCTCTGCCGCTGCTGACCGGTTTATCGGAGCCATTAGCATCTCGTGGTGACGTTTATCTGGCACTGGCAGACTGCTATCTTGAAACCCGCCAGTTTGATTTGGTCGAACCATTGTTAGAAAAAGTGACCATGCAATATCAGGATAGTTACTACACCAGCCTGAAAGCAAAACTGGAGCTTCACCAACAGGCCGCAGACAGCCCTGAAATTACGGCACTGGAAACAGCCTATGCCAGCGATCCGACTCAGGCGCAACTGGCGTTAGAACTGGCAAGTCAATATCACGCAGTAAACCGGGATGAAGAAGCGTTAGAACTATTATGGACGTTTATCAGAAGTGATTTAAATGCGCTTGATGGTGATATGAAAAAAATCTTCATGGATATTTTGAATGCTCTCGGTCAGGGAAATCCTTTGGCCAGTCGCTACCGCCGACAGCTTTATTCACTGCTTTACTGATACCGGCTGTATTCCATCCCGGAATCAACTCAATGACAACCGACAAACCATTTAAAATACGCGAACATCGCATGTGGTTTGTCGTTCCCGTCGTTGATGATCCTGAAAACCAGTCAACGATTAATGACAGCCTCGTCCGGTAAGATCATCAATGATGGGACAATCACTATTTTCATCACCGGGGCACTCATCGATCCAGCGCAATAACTGGTCACGGATCAACTCTAATTCATTAAGTTTTTTCGTTACCTGATCCAATTTTTCTCTGGCTTTCTTTTTTACCACCGCACTTTTACGTTGCGGATCATTTGCCACAGACACTAAGCTTTTGCATTCATCCAGACTAAAGCCAACCCGTTTAGCCCGTGCAATTAAAAGCAGGTCATCAATGTGTTTTTGCGAATAAATACGATATCCGTTATCGCCTCTGTGCGGAGCGTCTATCAAACCTTTTTCTTCATATAGACGGATAGATTTTGCAGTTAAACCAGTCAGCTTTGCAACGTCACTGATATTCATCATGTCACCCCCGACAAACATTCCCTGACTTCAAACTAGCATGAAGTCAGGGCGGAGACTAGTTCAGCAAATCAATAAGATCCTGCTCCGTTTTGATTTCAATGCCCAGTTCCTGTGCTTTAGCCAGTTTGGATCCGGCATTTTCACCGGCAAACAGCATATCGGTATTTTTGGAAACACTCCCCGTCACCTTAGCCCCGAGCTGCTGTAATGCCGCTTTGGCGTCACTACGCGATAACTGAGATAATGTCCCGGTCAATACCACCGTTTTCCCCGCAAGGGGCAGCTCAGCATTGTCATCCGGCTTGTTAATTTCAGACCAGTGAATACCTAATTCAAGCAGTTCATTGATAACGGTTTGATTACGTTCCTGAGCAAAGAAAGCCGTAATATGACTGGCAACAACATTACCGATATCCTGCACGTCAATCAGCTGTTCATGTGTTGCAGATTCTATCGCAGGTAAGGTCAGAAAATGGTTAGCCAGGTTCGCGGCCGTGGCCTCACCGACCTCGCGGATACCTAGTGAATATATAAACCGGGCCAGTGTGGTATGTTTAGATTTATCTAACGCTGCAACAACATTTTGTGCCGACTTCGGCCCCATTCGTTCAAGTACGGTAAGCTGGCCGGCAGAAAGACGGTAAAGGTCAGCCGGCGTCTCTACCATTTCCTTATCAACCAGCTGTTCGATGACTTTTTCGCCCAGTCCATCAACATCCATCGCTTTACGTGAAACGAAATGTTTGAGAGCCTCTTTACGTTGCGCCTGGCAAACCAGCCCGCCGGAACAACGGGCCACCGCTTCTCCTTCAACCCGCTCAATATCGGACTGACAAACCGGACACTGTTTAGGAAACGCAATCAACCTGACATTTTCCGGGCGTTGCTCTAATACGACAGAAACAATCTGAGGAATCACGTCACCGGCACGGCGGATAACCACTTTGTCGCCAATCATAACGCCCAGACGGGCAATTTCGTCTGCATTATGCAGAGTGGCATTACTCACGGTTACCCCTCCGACAAACACCGGTTCCAGTTTAGCTACCGGAGTAATTGCACCGGTGCGTCCGACCTGGAACTCGACATCATTTAAGGTGGTCATTTCTTCCTGAGCCGGAAATTTAAAGGCAATCGCCCAGCGCGGAGCCCGGGAAACAAAGCCTAAACGCTCCTGCAAAACAATGTCGTTCACTTTGATAACCACACCATCGATTTCATAAGCAAGCTGATCACGACGTTGCAGGATATCCTGATAATAGGATTTAACCTGATTCAGACCTTCAACCCGTTTGGTTTCCGGACACATTGGCAAACCCCAGCCTTTTAACTGTACCAGACGGTTATAATGCGTTTCCGCTAAAGGGCGGCCTTCGACAATGCCGACACTGTAAGCATAAAAATTGAGTGGTCTCTGCGCAGTAATACGGGAATCAAGTTGTCTCAAGCTGCCTGCTGCGGCATTTCGCGGGTTTACAAAAGTCTTCTCACCGCGTTGCAATGCCAGTTCATTCAGCGCATCAAACCCCGCTTTCGGCATAAATACTTCACCACGAACTTCCAGACGTTGTGGGTAATCCTCTCCACGCAACTTAAGCGGAATCGCCTTAATCGTCCGGACATTCTCGGTGATATTTTCCCCGGTAGTACC
>JBNKRC010000111.1:0-7544 GCA_050296215.1 Vibrio sp.
CGGATTGTCCCATAATCAATGTCCCATCCTGACAACATGTATATCCCTTCGCTTCGTAGATTTACGCTCCGTCTGTTTTCATAGGAGCTGCACTGAGCAAAAAACTCTGAACTCACGCCAATTATCTCAGGAAAAAAGACTTCCTTTCTGCGAACTGCACATAAATTTGCACATTCTTGTGACATAAAACCAGAAATATCTGTCGTCCGGATAATCAATTGAGTTTATTATCTATACTGTATCCTGTTGAAATAAGGATGATTACATCGGGATACCATGATAATAAGAATATATTACGATAGGATTAATGCTCATGCACAGGAACCCATATGAGCTACATTAGAAAACCACGCTTTGTTGGTGAGAAGAAACATTATACTGCATTGATCAATGTAATGCGATTTGGCAGGGTGTTGCTTGGTTTATCGATATTCATTCCGGGCGTATTTATCATTGGGCATTTACTCAACCTGCCGGAGCTATACGCTCCCTTTCCTCACATCACGGCGATAAGTCCGATTACTGCCGTCACTATTGTTGCTCTGGCCGCCGGATTTATGATACCCCTTTCCGGTAAAAATAAAATTTACATCCGACTGCTTAGCCTGGGCGCTATGGCTATTGCAATAACCAAGCTGATAACATTCTACTATATCGATATCAATCTTTTTTCAACCTATAATCCGGTATTAAAGCAATTATGGGAAATACTCAATGATAATAACGATTATCTGGTAGGCATTAATACTGCGTATATGATTATAATATATTCAGTTGGATTATTACTGTATTCATTCAGTAATTTTTTTACAATGCAATTGTTTATTTCTCTGGCTTTGATTATTCCATCCATATCTATGACCGGATATTTATTCTCCGTAAGTAAATTGTATGGACAAATGTCCTTTCTCACAATGCTTTCCGGTTATGCCATCGGTTTTGGATCCCTGAGTAAAACCGCCAGATATGGAATTGTACGCATAATTTTATCAGACAACCAAGTCGGAAAAATTGCACGGATGCAGCTTATTTTCGGCTTTATGTTTACCTTTGGCGCCGCCTACTTTTTACACAGGGTACTTCAGAGTAACGAGTCGGACATTAAGTTCACCATTTACATTATTATCGTATGCTGGTTTATATTTTATATGATCACCTTCTCGACAATAATCCTTTATCTTTCAGAACGAAAAAATAAGAAATATGAAAGAAGTCTGTATGATGCCGCCAGAATCGATCCATTAACTTCTTTATTAAACCGGAGGGGATTTAACGAAGAAATTCATGCAGCTCTCAGAAGGCAGGCCCGTTATGGTGGTGATATCTGTCTTCTGATGATTGATATTGATTTTTTTAAGAGAATTAATGACCGGTTCGGTCATAGTGTCGGGGATATCTTTATAAAAACGACGGCCAAAATAATTGAAAAAAATATTCGGTGTACGGATATCGTTTGCCGGCATGATGGGGAAGAATTTGTTGTAGCCCTGCCTAAAACCACCTTAAGCCAGGGTACTATCGTCGCATTAAAGTTAAACAGAAAAATTGCCCAGATTGATTTCAGCAGCGTTACCGGCGGAAATTATACCCAAACAGTATCAATTGGTTGCTCAGTGATAAAAAAAGAGTCACCCGATATTCATAAAGCACTGGTACAGACGGATAACGCTTTATATCAGGCAAAAAATACCGGAAGAAATAAAGTCGTAATATACGAAGAAAATAAATATAAATCATAACGTTACAAAAATACCCCATCACAAAACCCATCACCCTCACCGTCATGAATTGCCGCTATAGCAAGGCCTAAAAATCCAGATATCACCGCCTGTTACATCACCATCCATTGAATGTGCAGGCAACCGTTGTAAGTATCAGGTAGGAAAACTTAAGTTTTGCTAAGCATTCCTTAAGTTTCACTATTTATATTGTAAAATTAGTTTCCGACTTTGATAACCCCTGATGATGAAACGACTTAACTATATTAATGTTCTAATTAATAAATATCAGTCACATACCGCCATCTTCGGTATTCGATCTGCCAAAAGTATGGCGCAACTGTGTTATTTCGGCACGATGGTTTCTCCGTTGCCCCAGTGTGGATCTTTGGTGATCACGAAGAGAAGAAAGGACATTGTTTGATTACATCACTGGTTCATCTTTCCCCTATGAACAAGCCATAATAGGCATAACCAATTGAATTTATACACTATTTATTGATATTTCAAAAAGCCCTAGCTACATAAAATATGAGAATGAAATTAATATGAAACTGTTTAAGAAAATAAATCCCATTACCTTCCCGCTTTTTATCGCGATTTATTTCTTTTTTGCATTAAATCCAACATTTCTACACAGTCTCTGGGCTATCATCACTAATCTTAATGAGTATAACTACGGATTTATCGTCTCGATCCCCGTGGTTTTCGTTGCACTTTTTGTTTTAATTTTTAATTTATTATCGTGGCCATTCACCAACAGGTGGCTGTTTCCGCTACTCATTGTGATCAGTTCGTCCATGAGCTATGCCATGTTTAACTATGGCGTACTTTTCGACCAGTCAATGTTTCAGAATATTGTCGAAACCAACGTGGGAGAAGCCAGTTCTTACCTGAACAGTTATTCCATTCTCTGGACCACTCTGCTTGGCTTTGTTCCCGCGGCTTATATCGCTATCAACGGATTTGAAAAAACACCGATAAAAAAATTGCTTATTCACAAAGCCATTTATCTGATTATATCGGCTTTGATCACCGCCGCTGTTCTTGGTCTTTACTACAAAAACTTTTCTTCTGTAGGCCGTAACAATCAGGGACTGGAAGCACAAATCATCCCGACCGATCAAATCTACAATGGCGTTAAATTTGTGAATAAACACTATTTCACAAAACCATTACCCTACCGGGCAATCGGTAGTGATGCAAAACAGCTGACGCCCGCATCCGCATCGGATAAGCCAACCCTATTTGTGTTTTTGCTGGGTGAAACAGCCCGAGCGAATAACTTTGAAAGACAGGGCTATGATCGTCTGACAAACCAGTACACAGATCAGGATAATGTGACTTATTTTAAAAAGGTAAGCTCATGCGGGACCGCAACCGCACTCTCGGTTCCGTGTATGTTTTCGCAGCTCAGTAAAAATAAATACAGTGAGGATGTGGCCAAATCGCAAGATAATGCTATCGATATTCTGAAACACGCCGGAATTGATATGCGCTGGCTGGATAACGATGGCGGGGATAAAGGCGTTGCTCACAATATCCCTTATGCTGCCATAACTAAAGATAGTGATATTGCCAACTGTAACGGCTCATTCTGTTATGACAGCGAATTACTGAAGGACTTTTCAAAACAGGTGAATGCATCCAAAGATAACCGGGTACTGTTCTACCATCTTAGCGGCAGCCACGGACCGACTTATTATATGAGATATCCTCAGGATCACCGCTTTTTCACGCCGGATTGTCCGCGTAGCGATATTGAAAACTGCAATCAGCAAGAACTGATCAATACCTATGACAACACCATTCTTTACACCGATTTTATTATCCATAGCTTTATTCAGAAGCTGAAGAATGTTGAGAAAACATACAACGTTGCCCTGCTGTATATTTCGGATCATGGTGAATCACTGGGTGAAAATGGCCTGTATTTGCATGGCACACCATATGGCTTAGCGCCGGATTATCAGACTCATGTTCCGATGATGTTCTGGAGCTCAGCTGAGTTCAATCAGGAGAAATCACTTGATCGTGGGTGTCTGCAGAAACATGCCGAAAACACGAACTATTCACAGGATAATATCTATAGTTCACTCATCGGTATCATGGATGTCAGAACCCATACCTATAAAAAAGAGCTGGATATATTTGCTTCGTGCAGAAGCTGATAATGCCGAAACATAGAAAGGTGCCGAGGCACCTTTTTTTACACCAATACACCTGTCCCACATCAATTCGTCGCGATATGATGGAATACACGACAACTGACCTATTTCTGACTATATTTCATTAAGATAGTACCAGTTGCTTAACTCTCCAGCCTTTCCGGGACCCAATTATGGAAACAATCAAAGTAAGTGTTGCCAGTCTGAACCAGACTGCAGGCGATTTTAAAGCAAATATCGCCAATATCGTCAAGGCCGCAGAGATTGCTCACCGTGACGGCGCGTTGTTTCTGTTAACACCCGAGTTGTCTCTGACCGGATACGGTAATGAAGATAACTTCAGTTATATGAATCTGATTGATAAAGCATTAATCAAACTGGATGAACTGGCAAAAGCACTGCCGCAAAACATTGCCGTCGCTGTCGGACTCCCCTACCTGTATAACGGTAAACTGTTCAATGGCATTGCCGTGCTGCTCAACGGCGAAATCGTAGGGATTACCTTTAAGAAAAACCTGGCATCGAACGGTATCCATTATGAACAACGCTGGTTTACACCGTGGAATCAGACCGATGTCTTTCATCATCAGGTCTGCATTAACAACCGGGAGATGAACATCCCTGTCGGAACCCCGCTGTACGACATTAATGGTTTTCGGATGGGAATCGAAATATGTGAAGATAGCTGGGTTGCCAAACGGGTTGCATCGTATTACTACGATCTAGGCGTGGATATTATCGTCAATCCCAGTGCCAGCCACTTCGCTATTTCGAAATTTGAAACCAGAAAACAGCTTGTATGCGAATCCAGCCGGACCTATGCCGTGAACTACCTGTATTCAAACCTGAACGGTGTTGATTCCGGAAGAGCCGTATACGATGGCGGCTGCCTGATCGCCGGTTCAGGCAAAATCATCAGTCAGGGACCGCGCTTTCATCATACGCCTGTTGAAGTGACTACTTCGGTTTTAAACAACAGTTGTACCCGTTACAACAAGGCGATTACCAGTCAGCGCTATTCTGAAAACCAGATTGATACCGGCCACTGCCTGATTAAACTGACCATCCGGGAAGATGTTACAAGTGGATATCTGGACAAACTGAACGGATACAAACAGTCCCGCCAGACCACCAGCGCCTGGGAACAGAGCGATAACATCGATCATGAAGAAGCGGTGCGGGCTATTGCTCTGGGCTTAAGAGACTGGTCATGCAAGACCAGAACCAATGGCTACGAGCTATCCTTAAGCGGCGGTGCCGATTCGGGCCTGGTTGCCTCATTAGTGTCTCTTTCGGTAAAAATTGAGCTGGATGAATTTCTGTTTAAAGGCATCGATATTCGGGACAGCTATTTCTATAAATTCATTTCTGATAAAGATGGTATCGCTCTGACCGGCGAAACCATTAAAGCAATTGAAACAGATATCATGAGTCACTATCTGGAAACGGCCTATCAGCCAAGTGCCAACAGCGGTGACGTCACCAAAAATGCCGCCCGAAAACTGGCCGAATTTATTGGTGCAAAACATCACGTGTTTAACGTTCAAAAAGTAATAGATGCTTACCTGAATGAATTATCTACAGAGCTCGGCATAGAATTCAACTGGAAAGAACATGATATTTTTCTGCAAAACATTCAGGCCCGCAGCCGTTCACCGATGATCTGGGGAGCAACCAATCTCACCAATAAACTGTTATTAACCACCAGCAACTTATCGGAAGCCAGTTTAGGCTATGCGACTCAGGACGGGGATACTTCCGGCGTGCTGGCTCCGATTTCGGGCGTCACCAAATCCAGAATTCTTAAAATTTTAAACTGGCTGGAAACCTCCGGCATACAGCTGAATCACAGTCGCTTCCATTATCAGGCACTTCATTACATCAACAGTCAGAAACCGACGGCGGAATTAAGACCGGAAGAACAGGAAGATGAAAAGGATTTAATGCCTTACGCGTTGCTGGACCAGATTCTGATGCTGCAACTGCAGAAAAATCTGACTCCGGCAGAAATTTTTGAATCGATAATGATGACCGGCTCCGAATACGACACAGACTACCTGATTGAAAGCATTATAAAGTACTTCACTATGTTCGCCCGAAACCAATGGAAGCGGGACCGGCAGGCACCGTCATTCCATATTGAAATTAACTCGCTGGATCCGAAAACAGACAAACGCATGCCTCTGCTGGGTAATCCATATCAGGAAGACCTGGATTTTTTGAGATCGTTGATTGGCCAGAATTAGAAGGCTTCAACAGAATCAATTTTATGTGCCTGAACACTGACCGACGCAGTACGGTATTGTGAAAATACCGAATAATTTAGTTTTAAATGCCACTCTGTGAGTTTAATAATATGGTTGTATATGGCGTAGATTGCCTGCAGAATCCTGTATATTCTTGGTCGAATTACCGGGAAGATTCAGGAAAGTATGTGATATCCTTTAGTCATAATTTACAAAGGAATTGAGATGGTAAGAGAAAGCAAAAAACAGGAAATGGGTAAGAAAGCTCAAGCATCACTGCAGATGCGCCAGAAGATCCTGGATACAACAATTGAAATTCTTGGGACTGAGGGATACACGCTGGTAACGGCAAACAACCTAAGTCAAAAAGCAGGGGTTAGCAAGGGAGCTCTTTATCATCATTTTGCCAATCTGGAAGAGGTAAAAATTGCAGCCCTTGAGCAGCTAATTAATCAGTTTATGATAAGCGAAAACCCAATTTACCATCCTAATCTTTCCGATTATCTTAACAAGACAGGTGAAGGACTGTTTGAAACTATGACCCAACATCCTGTGGCAATGAAAGCAATGTATGCTTTTATCAGTCAGGCCATGGTTGATGATCATCTCAAAAAACATCTGGGTCAATTAACTAATCACAGTCTCGAGCAATACCGCAAAGCACTAAGTTATTTTTACCCTAATATTTCACAAAAACGACTTGCTGTGGCGGTTCAGGCCCTTGATGCATATTTTACAGGGACTGTTATTCAGTGGTTTCTGCTTGAAGAGCAGCCCAACAATCGCTGGCCACTGGCTGCCAGACGTTTCAGTTGGAACCTGCTTTGTACTATGCTGATATCAATGCTTAGTGAAGACACCTCAATTTGAAACCATATACGGGCAGATTGATATAACTGATTGATTCAGATACAGTTTAGGTTATTGCTATAAGACTCTCTTAACATATGGAATCTTGATGATCAGAGCTGACAAAACAAAACTGATGGACACTGATAACATGCTCACAGCTAAAAATTTTATAAACGGCTGTAGATCCAGGCTCCGGAATAAGAGAGTCAATGAAACCAGTATTAGCGGGTGAATAATAAATGCACTATATGCTGAGTTAGAGAGAACTTTCATAATAGTGCCGGACTGATTAAATGAATATTTAAACCAAGCCAGCAGAGTCAGGCAAATCCCGATAGCGACAAACGGTTCCCAAAATGCATAAAGTAGTGCCTGGTCATTAAAACCACCAAACATAACATTACGCCCTTCTGGAAGACCTGTAAGTACAAGTCCAATGTGCAGCAAGGGTATAGTAAGCAAGGAGATGATAAACCATTCAATGGTTATTTTTTTCTCGATTTGCTCCAACCAGTTATGTCTGTAAGCAATTATTCCAACAAGAAATAAGAGAATGTATG
>JBNKRC010000112.1:0-7498 GCA_050296215.1 Vibrio sp.
TGCGCTTCTTTACGCGTAGCAACCAGATTATCACGTCGCAACCAGGCCAGATGTTGAGATAGTGCAGACTGACTCAGCTCCAGCTTAGAACAAAGCTCACCAACGGACAGTTCCTGACCTAAAAGAATGCATAAGATTTGCAAACGACGCTCATTCGCCATGGCTTTTAGCAGCACAACGGCATTGGCTGAGTTTTTTTCCATCTCATGAAGGTTCATAAAATGATTCCTCGAAAAAGTTCGGGTTCACCGCAAGTTACGGTAAAAACTAGGCACTTCGGCTATTTTTAATTAAACATCCCCACAAAAAGTCATGGATGATTACCGCAGCTCTACAGGGTATAAAAAACAGGTGTGATGTGCCACATAATCGTAATAATATTTTCATTATATTAAAATAATTCCCATTCTTAGTGAAATTACTCACATAAATAACTGTTCAAAATCAGCTTCACACAGCCGCTTGACGGAAGGATGCTGAATCATTCGCTCAGCAAAAATTACATAATACTCTTCTTTCAGTTCTTCAATGGTCGCGATAAATGACATTGTCAGTTCTTCTTTTACCTCATAACGGTACGCATTCGGCGCCAGAAAAATAGTATCCTTCTGATAGCGGGCAAAAGCCTGCATCAAAGCAACATCATCAAATTCCCCCAGAATATCGGGCGTGATTCCTTGCTGATCAAACCACTGCTGAATATTGCGTCCCATTGCCGTCCGGCTCCCGGGCACTAACAATTTACGCTGTTGAAGCAAAGTACACAGTTCAGGAGAGTCATCAACATCACCAAAAGTAAACAGACTCATCTGACTCTCACCCAGTTTCATACTAAACAAACCGGGACTTTGTGCCGAATCAATGGGGCAATCCGAAATAATCATGTCCAGCTTATGCTGGGAAAGCTGTTCCAGTAACAATTCGTGAGTGGATTCAAAACAGCGCAAGTGAATTTTTTCATCGTCAGGAATCGCCTGTAGCAGTATTTTACTCACCAGCCGCTTAGATAATGCATCGGCCACACCGACGTCAAAAAGCAGATTAGAACGCTGACTGTAATTGACAATATCAAGCATTTCGTAGCTTAAGCCAAACATCCGATCTGCGTATTTATAGACTAACTGCCCTAACTCTGTCGGTTCAATGCTTCTCCCGTTACGTTTGGTGAGCTTGCCACCCATCCGCTCTTCAAATGACTTAATCTGCCCTGTCACAGTTTGCGGTGTAAGAAAAAGCGCATCCGCTGCTTTAGTCACCGAGCCCTGCTTACACACCATCCAGAAATAGTAGAGATGATTATAGTTAAGATGTGACACCACCTGCCCCTATAGATAAAAACGCCGGGCAATGCCCGGCGCCGGTTAACTCAGTTAAACAGAGAAAGGATAACGAATGGATTCATGACACTGGTAACCCTCGACCTCAAAGTCATCTAACGTCACCCAGGTTTCCAGATCTTCCAGTGACTTAATCTTAGGATTGATTTTGAAAGTCGGAGCAGGTAGCGGGTCGCGCTTAAGCTGTACGTCACGCATCAACTCAAGCTGGTCTTCATAAATATGAGCATTAACGATTTTATGGTATGCCTTGCCCGGTTGTTTACCAGTGATTTGAGCCATAATAGCTAAAAAGGCATATACCTGAACCATATTGAAATTAAGGCCAAGAGGGACATCGCATGAACGCTGGGTACTATTGAGATACAGGGTATCCCCCAGCAGCGAGAAATGATGACTATACATACAAGGGCGAAGACAACCCATATGAAATTCGCCGGGGTTATAAAAATTTAAAATTTCGCCACGATCGTCAATACCACGAGTTAAATCATCAACAATTTTTCGCAGCTGATCGATATGTCCGCCATCGGGTTTGGCCCATGAGCGTCCCTGAACCCCGTAAACCCGCCCCATATCATCTTCACCTTTACGATACGGATTATTCAGCCATGCTTCATTTTCGTTCGCATTGGCGTCCCAGGTTTTCGTCCCCAAAGCACGAAAATCAGCCGCATTATCATAACCACGGATATAACCGAGCAATTCGGCAACGGCGGCCTTCCAGAAACTTTTTCGGGTCGTAATCAGCGGAAACTCATTATTACCGACATCATAAGTTAAGTCGGCATTAATGACGGTTAAACAGCGCTTTCCGGTACGCTCATTGGCAATCCAGATGCCTTCGTCGACAATACGCTGGCTAAGCTCTAAATACTGCTTCACAATTTATCCTTAACAAATTGAATTATTGAGTAATATTACGACGGTAGGTGTACGCCCAAACGAGTAACAGTGTACCAGGAAGAATCATCGGCAAAGACAAGATTTGTCCCATCGAAATAAATCCGCCATATAATCCTAACTGAGCATCGGGTTCACGGAAATACTCAATAATAAAACGGAAGATACCGTAGAAAACCAAAAATAATCCAGATACCGAGCCTACCGGACGAGGCTTACGGATAAACCAGTTCAGTATAATGAACAGCACCACCCCTTCCAGAGTCAATTCATACAGTTGAGACGGATGACGGGGCACGTCGCCACCACCGGGAAATATCATAGCCCATGGTACGTCGGTAACCCGCCCCCAGAGCTCACCGTTCATAAAATTACCCAGTCTTCCAAGACCAAGACCAAACGGAACTAAAGGCGCAACGAAATCCGCGACAGCAAAAAAACGGCGTTGATTTTTTCTTGCATACCAGAACATTGCCGTAGTGACGCCGATCAATCCGCCATGGAACGACATGCCACCAGTCCATACTTTAAACAGATACAGCGGGTCAGCTAAAAAATAATCGAAATTATAAAACAGGACATAACCGACCCGGCCACCGATCACAACACCGACAAATCCGGCAAAAAGTAAATCAGAAACCTGATCTTTCGTCCAGGCATCCGCCATTTTACCGGCGCGGCGATTCGCTAACCAGTTGGCAAAAATAAAACCAAACAGATACATCAACCCATACCAGCGAACGTCCAGCGGCCCGATAGATATGGCAATAGGGTCAATTTGAGGAAAATGCAAATAATCTTGAGACATAAGTTTAATCGTTACTCTATTTAGTAATGGATCTGTTTGACCCTTAACTCATCAACATGTTCACAGCAACAAACATAAGAAATACAGAAAATATCTTTTTCAGTACTGAGGTAGGGAGTTCTGTTGCCCACTTTGCCCCAAGGCGGGTGGTTAATACTGAAGTACAGGATACAAAAAGTAGTGCCGGCAGATACACGTATCCTAAACTGTATTCGGGCAAGTATTCCAGATGAGAGCCGTGCCAGATAAAACCGAGCATACCGGACACTGCAATCATGAAACCACACACAGATGAGGATCCCACTGCTCTGCGCATCACCACACCATAACGATTTAAAAACGGAACGGTCAGGGCTCCACCGCCGATACCTGCTAAACTGGCTACCGATCCGATAATGGCTCCGCTACCTACAGTAAACAAAGGGCCGGGCATAGGGCGGCTGCGTTTAACCTGAATAGACATAAACATCTGGATGGAAAGTAACAGTACAATAAAGCCAAAGACCTTTGCCAGGTACTGATTAGGAATCCATTCAACTATTGTCGAACCAATAAAACCGCCGAGCACAACACCGGGAATTAACCACTTCACGACAAACATGTCGACATTACCAAGCCGGAAATGGTTATAGGTTGAGGATCCGGAGGTTAATATAATTGTCGCCAGTGACGTGCCAATGGCAAATGGCATCGTCTGATCGGCATGAATCCCTACCATGGGTAATAACAGCATCAGAGAAGGAACCACAATCAGTCCGCCCCCGATACCCAATAATCCGGCCGCAACACCAACAAACGAACCAAGTACCAACAGCAACAGAACAAATTCTATAGTCATGAAATTTAAGCCTGCAGATTACACTTAATGTTTGCCGGGACGGATGAAACCAGCAAATCCATTCTGCTCCAGATAGTCACTCATCATCGTATAAATGTCATGACCATAAGGCTGCTTCAAAGCTTTGTCGGTAAGCTGACTAAGATCGGCTAACTTAGTGTGGCGTATCATATATTTAACTTTAGCCACATTGGATGTATTCATACTGATAGCGCGATACCCCATACCAATAACCAATAACGCACCAATCGGATCCCCGGCCAGCTCACCACATATACACGTTTCAACATTGTACTTCTGACATGTGTCATAAATATGTTTCAGAGCTAATAAAACGGAAGGATGCATTGATTCATACATATCAGCAACCCGGGAATTGTTACGATCGACAGCTAGCAGATACTGAGTCAGGTCGTTGGTACCTACCGATACAAAATCAATTTTATCGGTAATTAACGGCAATAAATAAAGCATTGACGGCACTTCAATCATAACACCAATTTTCGGCCTGACCAGAGTATCGTCTAAAAGTAGAACTTCCTCATAAGCCTGATTAACTAACGTCAGTGCATCATCCAGCTCTTTTGCCCCGGAAACCATAGGTAAAAGAATACTCAGATTTTTAGACCGAAGACTGGCCCGCATCATCGCCCGTAACTGAATTAGAAATATATCCGGATGGTCCAGAGTAAAGCGGATCCCACGCCAGCCGAGAAAAGGATTATCCTCAACAATCGGCAAATACGGAAGCGGTTTATCACCACCGATATCCAGAGTGCGCATCACCACCTTCTTATGCGGGTAGGATTCTAACACACTACGATAAAGTTGAATCTGCTCATCTTCAGAAGGAAAACGATGACTAAGCAGGAATGAAATCTCAGTACGATAGAGCCCGACACCATCTACCCCCTGATTAACTGCGGCATTACTATCCGCACTTAATCCAGCATTCAGCAATACTTCAATAGTTTGTCCATCCTGAGTGACCGCCGGTAAATCAAGCTCTTGATTTACCATGGCCGACAGCTCACTCTCTTCTACAGCGAGCTCATGGTATTCTTCAAGCAGCTGCTTATCCGGATCGATGTATACCAGTCCGGCATAACCGTCAACAATACCCAGCTTTCCGTTAATGCTGTCAAGATTAACCGTCGCCCCCATGACCGCCGGAATCCCCAAAGCTCTGGATAATATCGCAGCGTGAGAGTTAGCGGCCCCTTCCAGTGAAACCACAGCAAGCAGCTTGTCTTTCGGGATACTGGCTAAAGTTGACGCCGTTAATTCCTGAACTACAAGAATGATGGGCCGATCAATATTCTGAATTTCATTCTCACTGTTGTATAAGAAAAACAGAACGCGCTGTCCGAGCTCTCGAACATCCTGAGCCCGCTCTCGAATATAGGGATCTGACATGCTGGCAAAGCGTGCCGAATAGGTCTCCACAACCTGCCGTAAGGCCCAGTCAGCCCGGTCACCACTTTGAATCTGAGCTTTCAGATCCTTACGCAGCATGGGATCATTTAACAAGTGAGTAAACAGATCGAAAATAGCTAACGCATCTTTATTGATATCTCCGGCTAATTTTTTACGTAAACGACGGAAATCGGCCAACGCATTATCAACCGCAATCATCAGCCACTCGTATTCCTTATCGTGGTTGAGAGCGGATGCCGGTGAAACATCTTCGATCTTTGGCTGGGAGTTATCACTCCAGAAGTGACCAATTGCCACACCAGGCGAGGAAGCGACACCACTGACGGCCTGTTGTTTTTTCGAAAGCAGCCATAATCCCTGGGTCTGAGCATGAGCAACTAACACTGCCAGCTGGGCCGCAAGCGTCACCAGAAAAGACTCTTCTACCTCACTGAACTGCCGGGAAGAGCGCTGCTGAACTACCAATACCCCTAGCACCTGCTTGCGGTAAATAATCGGTGTCCCGAGGAAACTGTGGTAAACCTCTTCGCCTAACTTTTTAAAATATTTGAAATCGGGATGCTTTGACGCTTCTGCCAGGTTAATCGGTTCCGCTGAGCGTTTAACCAGCCCGACCAGACCTTCATCGAAGCCAATATGAATCTTATCGCCTTTAAACTTAAGGCCCTGAGTCGCCATTAACTCAAGGCGCGATTTATCTTCATTCGCTAAGTAAACCGTGCAACATTCTGTCTCCATCGCCAGACAAGTCTGTTTTACCAGTACTTCCAATGCCTGGTGAACGTTTTCTACTTTAGAAACCTGCTCTACGATTTCTCTTAGCTGAGAAAGCATCTCTATCCTCTTCGAAATTTGCGTCTGTTTTTAACAGGCGCGGTTTTACGTTCTTTAAAGGGCATTGCCGTCGAAGCGAACTCCTTCATTGCCCGACGATATACATCACGCTTAAATGACACCACTTGTCTGACCGGATACCAATAACTCACCCAGCGCCAACCATCAAATTCAGGGGTTACTCCACGTTGCATGTTAATTTTAGACTCATTCGATTCTAAACGCAGAAGAAACCATTTCTGTTTTTGTCCAATACAGACGGGTTGCGATTCCCAGCGAACCAAACGTTTGGGAAGTTTATACTTCAACCAATGACGACTGGTCGCCAGAATTTTTACATCCTTTGACGTTAATCCAACCTCTTCGTATAACTCTCTGAACATAGCCTGCTCAGGTGATTCACCTTCATCTATGCCCCCCTGAGGGAATTGCCAGGAGTGTTGTCCGTATCGTTTCGCCCAGAATACCTGACCATGGTTATTGCAAATAACTATACCAACATTCAGTCGGTAACCATCGCCATCGATCACTGGCAAACCTCTAATAAAATTTAAATTATCCTGATTTTTCCACATATCCCCAACAGGAGCAAATTTACCTGACGCTTCAGGGTAAAATTTATGCGCTACAACTAAAATTTAACCAATCAGGTCAGTCTCGCAAGTTATCAACATATAAAGCGCTCAGTTATCCGCTTTATTCACGATTTCTGTGTATAAGTTTGTGCAGAACCGCCATATTATCAATAATTTAATCAGAACAACATGAATCACCCCGCTAATAATCAATAATAAAAATGAATAAATATTGTTAATATTCATATAATTAAAAACAAAAAAACCAAATAAGATCCAAAAAAGATCCTAGTGGATCTTTTTTATACTTAAACTGAACAAAGATCCATCAACGATAAGTTTATCCACATCTGGTTGATGAATTTCTGTTTAAGTCGCTATAAATGTGCGCAACTTAACACTATTTACCACTGTGTATACATCCATATGAGCTATTTTTATCAATCACCTTTCTTTATCTGTGGATAAGTTGAGAATAAATCCACTCCAGATGTCACCAAGCAAAATAATTGACCAGACTAACCAACTGCGAATCTGAACGATCTGATATGCCTGGTTATATCCCATCATTTTATGCAAGATCTGATATCGTGCTTTTGCTACTATCCACATAGAAATGATCCCAAATTGCAAGACTATGAAACCAGAACCACAATCAGAACAGGAACTCCTTGAACGCGCCAGAATGATCGCCGGACTGACCTTTGCCGAATTAGCCAATGAAGCAAAAATGGTGATTCCGGTTGATCTTACCCGGGATAAAGGC
>JBNKRC010000113.1:0-7486 GCA_050296215.1 Vibrio sp.
GGCGGGAACATCATTACCAAATGGCCGAGAAATTTACGGCTTGGTGGGGCGGTGGCGAAATAACAGACAACAAAAAACCCTGCCGGGACAGGGTTTCCGTAAGTTCAGTAAGAAAGTAATTAAGGCTTATTCGCTACCGGGTTAGCGTAACTATCAATCAAAAATTGATGCGCTCCTTCCGGTAACAAAGCCAGCTTCATCGATAAGTCGTTTTTCGTTTCTTCAGTAATATCTGAATCATCTTTACCAGCAGCCAGCTTATTGATCGGGAACAGCTTATAGTGAAGGTGGATTTGGCGATCGATCTCTTCTGCCAAAGCTTCCGGCGTATCGAAGTCACCATCAATCACTTCACCGAATGTCACTTCAACGTGCCCTTTATAACCAACAATGCCCTGAATAATACTTTCAATATCTTCAAATTCACCTTTCTCATAACGGCCATGTGTTGCTTTTTCATATAGCTCGTTAGCTTTGGCTAAATCACATGGATCATTTTCGTAAGAAATTGAAACCGGAACGATTTTCAAACTACGCATATAGTCGGAAAAAGCACATTTCTGTTTGCGGCCTTCGACATGAAACATTTTAAGAATTGCCGGATCAGTAAAATCATTACCGTCTTTGGCCCGGCCTTCTTTTTGCGCAATCCAGACTGAATTACCGGTATCCAGTGAATGTTTGATGTAACCGGAAAGTGTACCCAGCGCTTTCATCATCTCGCGCGGTGCCTTTGCAGAACGTTTTACTATAAAGCTCTTGTTCAGCTTCATCAGTTCAGTAGCACAAGGTTTACGCAGCAGGTTATCACCAATTGCAATACGAACCGTCTTATGTCCCGTGATATACAGGCCATAGTTCACCAATGCCGGATCCATCGCGATATCGCGGTGGTTAGAAATAAACAGATAAGACGTATTCTTATCCAGTTTATCCAGTCCTGTGTATGTCACCCCTTTGGTTGTACTTTCTAAAGTATGTTCCAGATACTTTTTAACCTCATTCTGAATGGCATCGACCGAGGTCAGTTTTGCCCATTTCAGTTTGAGATATATCTTTACAAAAGGAGTGACAAGCGAGCGAATCCAGGCGGCCTTAGTGGAGAAGCGATGTTTAACAATCGCGCTGATAAACTCATCATCGTTAATCAAACGGTTAATAGCGGCCGGGATTTCATCGTCGTTATAAGGACGGATTTCAATATATGGATCAGTGGAGGAAGTCATAAGTTACTACGTATCATAAAAAAACTCGCCTATTCTACGCATAGTTCATATAAGTAGCAGCTAACGATTGCGAAAAAACTGATGGTCTGACCAGAAATTTATCAAATTTGAGCGATGTGTTGGCTTTTGTCACATGAAAAGGTACTCTTACGCCGAACAATTTTGACGGGATCAACAATGAATTACGCGGTAAATGTCGAACAGAACAAAACAGACAAGCTAATAATCACACCACGCAAGCGGAATCAGAAATTTTCACTGCTCAGTGTTACCGCCGGACTGGTTTTGATTCGCCTCGGAAAACTCGAATATGCCATCGAAGCCGGGCAGGCCTGGTGGATTCCGTTCGACTGTTTAACCTCTCTCACTTATCTGCCCGAAACCACCTACAGCAAAATTGATTTTTCAGTCAGGATACCACTATCACTGCCTTACCAGTCGGGAGAGGTTGAGCTAACCCCTTTAGTACGAGAGACGATCACAAGAGTGTCAGAAATATCTCGCGATAACCCGATTTTTGATCCCTTAACCGCAATTCTGAAATATGAAGCAGCCCGGTTCCGGCCCCGGTTAATCGAAAGCAGACTGAGTAAAACACTTTCAGACTGGCAGGGCATGACGAAACGGGATGACCCTTTATTAACTAACGAACTGCAACTTGCCCTGCAAATTCGCGAAGCTCACAAGCAAGAACAGTCAGGTAAAAAAGAACAGGCCGTCGCCGATACACTGTTTGAAGGCAATCTCGGACAATACCGTCAGCTCAAACAGATACTGCTCGGATAATTATACCCATGCGACTGATTAATTGATCAGGATAAATAGGTTCGATGGAACAATCAGTATTCAATTTCAGTATTCAATTTTCACATCTGTCTTCGGAACGCAGCAACAGGCAAGCACCATTCCGTTGTCAGTATCAATGTAAGGCAGCACTGGGGAATCAGCCTGTACTGCCTCTCCCTCAATCACTTTTACACGGCACGCACCGCATAATCCGGCCCTGCAACTGTTGGTAATCGCAATACCATTGCGTTCAGCCTGCTCTAATAATGTCATCTGGTTATTTCCGCTGATGGCCGTTCCGTTGAAGATAACTGTTAACGGTTTTTGAATCTTTGTCATTACCGCGGCATTTTTCAATGCGGCGCCCGATTTATCCGATGCAAATGCAGGTTCTGAATTATCCGGATAATCAATTCCCTGCTGATATTCCAGCACTTCAACTTCATCATCTTGTGACACAACACCTTCGTTTAATGCCACCAGATTCTGACCAAAAAAGATACTTCCGTGTTCATTGGCGCGAAATTCAGACAACGTTTTCAGCGGTTCCCGTGATGCTCTGAAATCCCCCTTCCCGACATCAACCGTGGTTAACACACAGCGTTCACATGGCTTCGTCACATTAAACTCGACCTGACCGATACGAATGCGCTTCCACTTATCTTCCGCAAAAGGGTCACAACCGGTTACCACCAGATTAGGGCGGAACTGAGCCATAGCGTGTTGCTCTGAACTACGGCGATTCAGCTCATCAAGCGATCCCTGGCTGATGAGGAGCAAAGGATAACCATCTGCAAAACTGACATTGTGACCAAGCTTTTCCCGGTAGCGGTTTGACTGCTCCCCGGTATACAATAATTTAACCGGCTGACCGATGAGTGCAGAAAACCACTCATCGGCCTGTTCAAGAGTGGTAAAAGCCGAAAAGGTATCTTTCCACACCGTGACCGTAAAAGGTTGCATAGCGAACCGCTCATAATAAATCACCAGATCCGGTACACCCGGAGCACTAAACCGAAGACCTTCAGCCAGTAGTACCGAACGAATCTTCACCATGCTCGGAAATCGGCGTGCCGTCACCATTCCGCCATCAGCAAATGCCAGCATAAACCGGCGGTCAAACACCAAACCCTGCTTTTCAACCCATGCCGCTGACATCGAAATTCCCGCCACAGATTTGACCGGATAGACATTAATCTGGGAAAGCTTAGGCTGGGTCATGGTGTTGTCCTTTAGTAAATATGTCAGCAAAATAAGATAAAAAATAATAAAAGAAATTATGGCACCTGACCAATGCTTTACCTTCATTCTTCTATTGCAGATATGAGCTAATTAATGGATGAAATTTGTCACTATTTCTTCTATCATCCTCCCGGTTTGTTAAGGATCATCTATCCTTTATTATGATTTTAAGAGATTAACCGGTTGGAGCCTGAAATGACAAAACTAACGATTACTCGTCCTGATGACTGGCACGTACACCTGCGTGACGGAGACGTACTTGCCGATACTGTTCGGGATATCAGCCGCTATAACGGGCGCGCTCTGATCATGCCAAATACGGTTCCGCCAATTACTACCACCGAACAGGCACTTGCCTATCGTGAACGCATCATGGCACACAACCAGAGCGAACATTTCACGCCTTTAATGTCTCTGTATCTGACGGACAACACCACACCTGAAGAGATTTTCAAAGCCAAAAAAACCGGATTAATCGTTGCCGCTAAACTATATCCCGCTGGTGCCACAACCAACTCTGATTCCGGTGTAACTTCAGCAAAAAACATCTACCCGGTATTCAAGGCGATGGAAGAAGCCGGCATGTTATTGTTGATTCATGGCGAAGTGACTAGCCATGACGTTGATATCTTTGACCGTGAAAAAACGTTCCTTGATACGGTATTAGCCCCGATTGTTAATGATTTCCCAAATCTTAAAATCGTATCCGAGCACATCACAACGGCTGACGCGGTTGAGTTTGTAAAAAATGCCGGTGACAATGTTGCCGCGACCATTACCGCCCATCACTTACTGTTCAACCGTAACCATATGCTCGTCGGCGGTATCAAGCCTCATTTTTACTGCCTGCCGATTCTGAAACGCAATACTCACCAGCAGGCTCTGATTGAAGCGGCAACATCGGGCAATAAGAAGTTTTTCTTAGGTACCGATTCTGCACCTCATGCGAAAAACAAAAAGGAAGCGTCCTGCGGATGTGCCGGTTCCTATACCGCGCATGCAGCATTAGAACTGTATGCGGAAGCCTTTGAAAAAGCTGGTAAACTGGAAAACCTGGAAGCCTTTGCCAGCTTCAACGGACCTGATTTTTACGGATTACCACGCAATACCGATCAGGTCACACTGGAAAAATCAGGCTGGAAAGTCGCCGATTCAATGCCATTCGGCTCTGAAGTTGTGGTTCCGATTAAAGCCGGCGAAGAGATGGAGTGGAGTGTTAAATAAACACCGCTACCGAGATCTAAAGGACACGACCGGGTTTGCCGGTCGTGTCTTTTTATTTGCCTCGAAGAAGATTAACTGCTGCGATGATCAGCATTACCATCAGCCCGGCAACCAGACCGATGACGCCATTCAGCGTATAACCGAATGCAGAACTCAACGCCCCGTCGCCAGCATGTTCCAGCATCAATTCCACCAGATGATGCACCGGCGGCACATTGTGTTCCACAATCCCGCCACCAACCAGAAACATCGCCAGCGTTCCGACAATCGTCAGCATTTTCATCAGCTTGGGAGCAAACATAATCAGGCCCTGTCCCAGCGAAAAAACAGCCCCTTTACCACCCGATTTACGTTCCAGATAAAATCCCAGGTCATCAAGTTTTACAATCCCGGCAACCAGACCGTACACCCCTATCGTCATAATCAGTGCAATAAATGATACTACCAGAATCTGACTTAATTGCGACTGTCCCTGCACCGTTCCCATCGCGATAACGATAATTTCTGCCGACAGAATAAAATCGGTTCGAATCGCACCTGCAACTTTAATTTTTTCGTATTCATCTACTGACAAAGAAGGTGATAAGGAAGGATCGGCATGAACCTCCTCTTCGGAATGGGTATGCGGATGAAACAATTTTTCTGTGACTTTTTCTGCCCCTTCATAACTCAGGTAGAGTCCACCGAGAAGCAGCAACGGCATGATAATCCAGGGAACAAAAGCGCTGAGCAGCAATGCCGCCGGGACTAGTATCGCTTTATTGCGCAATGACCCTTTTGCCACAGCCAAGACAACGGGGATTTCCCGCTCTGCGGACACACCCGAAACCTGTTGAGCATTCAGTGCCAGATCATCGCCTAACACGCCTGCCGTTTTTTTTGCTGCCACTTTTGACATAACCGCAATGTCATCCAGTACGGTGGTAATATCATCGAGTAACGTAAGTAAACTTGCTCCGGCCATAATGACTTTCTCTTGTTATTATTGTGGTTTGTGCAAACTGATACCAATTCGACTAAATTGCCGATCAGGAAAAATATCAGCCTGACTAACTTAAGGATAAGTAGCGGCTTTTGTACTGATCCGGTGTGATATTGGCATAACGTTTAAACATGGTAATAAACGGGCTGGTCTGGTGATAACCGAGAGTAAAGGCGACATCTTTAACCGATCGCCCGTTACGCAGCAGTTCCATTGAATACAAATAACGGACGCGCAGCCTCCATTCGGTAAAACTCATTCCCAGCTCAGTCTGGCAGCAACGGGCCAGAGTACGCTCGGTGGTATGCACCTGCTCAGCCCACTCTTTCAGGCTGGTAAGATTGGCGGGGTTTTGTTCTACGGCCGCGAGTATCGGGGCTAAATACTTATGAGTCGACGACGGTACGAAATGGTGTTCCATCTCCCGATTGGATAACTGGTCGAGAATCACCTGAACCATACGCAAATCTGATTCGGTTGCCGGTACGTTAATATTGCGCTGGCGAAAATCTTCGATAATTGCCGTGACAATCGGAGTCACTTTAATCAGACTGGTCCGGATCGGAAACGAATGCGTCAGAGAATGATCAATATTGATAGAACAGTATTCGATTGGCTTGCGGTTGTAACTACGATGAGATATCCCGGCAGGAACCCAAATCGCCAGATGTGGCGGAGCCAAAAAGCGAGTATCATCCGCTTCCATTTCCAGAATGCCGCCGGCAATAAGCTGTACCTGTCCCCACGGATGACTATGAACCCGTGTTTCAGTATTCGATAAAAAAGCATCGAAATTCATGAACACATCTGCAGGAGCCTGCTCGATAGAAAGCTTCGGATGAAGATGCCTTTCTGCTTTAACTTTTTTCATCTTACGTCGGTCTGTTAATGCATCCCGGAATCATACCATATTCGGGAAAAATCATTGATCTAAAACTATATTAGGATGGTATTAGCACACCAGACAAATTGATTTCGGTTCCACAAAGTAAAAACCCCATCAGGCATAACCTGATGGGGTTTTATTCTTGTCGCAGCATCCGGCTACTAATAGTGCTCCCTGCATCTATTCCCTGATAATTTAGCTGATCCCTTCAGCCCGATCCCTCTCATCGCCTTCCTGGCGGTGTCCTCTGCTCTATCAATCCCGATAGAGGCTTACCCTGGTCCACGGATTTAATATCTTCATCCTGAAGATAACCAATTCCCTTGGATTTTGCCTGTTCTGCAGACTTCCTGTCTACGCATTCAGATTACGATAACGACAAATTCCTACAAGTAGTTATAAAGAGATATTTTTTCCGCAGAAATCACAAAAAACCATTATTAACATTTAAATTCATATAGTTAATGTAACCACTGCCGATATGACCAATAAAAATAAACTCTGATTTCTCACACTATTTGTAAGAGATCTCTTACAAAGCCGGAGTGGTAAAACACGACTCCCCCTCTACACCGCACCGATTTAACGCTATGATATAGAAACACGACCCGAAAGCAGATAAACAACGGATTTAAGGGAAAATACTGATGATTTCTAAATGGGCATTTCGCTTCAACCAAATGGCCGAGCTCGTTGCATCCTGGAGCAAAGATCCATCCACTCAGGTTGGAGCGGTTATTGCCAAAAATAACCGCATTATTTCCGTCGGTTTTAACGGATATCCCCACGGAATTTCTGACAGCGCCGATATCGATGAAAGGGAAATGAAATATCTGAAGACATTACATGCCGAAGAAAATGCGATTCTGTTCGCCAAGCGCGATCTGGACGGCTGTGATATTTATGTCACCCATTTTCCGTGTCCCAACTGTGCCGCAAAAATCATCCAGACAGGCATTAAAAAAGTACATTGCCCGGAACAAAGTGAGGATTATCTCTCTCGTTGGGAGGATAACTCCTGGAAGAAGAGAATGATGGCGTATGGGGAACACGCAGATTTTTTTAGATAAAGGATAAAAAATGTTCGGGCCTATGCTTCATGGAAGATGCAGCCAACTTGTTATAAGCTATCACAGATTG
>JBNKRC010000114.1:0-7459 GCA_050296215.1 Vibrio sp.
GGACACTAAAAGTCAGAGTGGCCAACGACCCTAAAGATCAAAGCGAGAATACAGACTAAGCTTGTGAAAGCCTAAACGTTTAATGTTATCCACCAGCGCTAATTCATCTTTTGGAGTAGCGCTACAGAACATTTCATTTTCTCTTTTATCTTTTCTGTACATTTCTGCTTCTTGCATCAACAGACACTTAACTCGCTGGGCAATCGCTTTCCCCGAATCAATCAAACTCACCTCTGTTCCCATCACGGTTTGAATTTCTTCTTTTAGTAAAGGGAAATGGGTACACCCCAAAACAACCACGTCAACCACACCTTTAAATGGCGCAAGAATATTGGAAAGCCGTAGGAGATCGACAGACATTCCCCTTAGTTTATCCTCAGCCATATCGACCAGCTCGGTTGTTCCCAGCAATTCGACCTTTTTTTTACATGAAAAAGCCTGAATTAAATCCTGAGTATACGGACGCTTAACAGTTGCCGGTGTAGCAAGCAATCCAACTGAAGATTTAGCGGCAAGGCATGCCGGTTTAATTGCCGGAACAACACCGACTACAGGTATAGGTAATAATTCTCTTAATCCAGGCAAAACAACGGTGCTGGCGGTATTACACGCGACAACAACAAGATCGATATCCCGCTCTTTAACTATGCCGGAAATAAGCGTCGTTGCTCTCTTCAGTAAAACATCCACAGGCAGTTCACCATAGGGGTAAGCTTCATTATCAAACAGATAGGTATAATTGAGATTAGGAAGTTGCAGCTGAATTTCCTGATAAACCGAAAGGCCACCAACGCCGGAATCAAAGATAAGGATATTTGCGATCGAGTCTGTGGATGTCATTTTTACACTACAGAAAATTACCGATGGGCAAAATCATACCCTCAATTTATCTTTACGCAATATTACCGGACATGTTCTTTGAAAAGTTTTAGCCACAAAAAAACCGCCATAAATAAAGGCGGCTTTGCTAAAAACACAACGTTAACCGTTATACACCATATTGTTCACGGTACGCTTTGACCGCTTCAAGCTGAGCCGCATTATCACCTTTCTCTTCCAGATAGGTAATTAAATCACCCAGGCTGATGATAGAAATAACGGCACAACCGAAATCACGTTCAACTTCCTGAATCGCCGACAACTCACCTTTACCTTTTTCCTGACGATCAATGGCTACTAACACGCCAGCCAGATCAGCACCATTTGATTTGATGATTTCCATCGACTCACGAATAGCGGTGCCCGCAGTAATCACATCATCAACCAACATAATACGACCTTCCAGCGGACTGCCAACCAGCGAACCGCCTTCACCATGATCTTTTGCTTCTTTACGGTTGAAACAATAAGGAGTGTCTACATCATAATGATCCGCCAGTGCAACTGCCGTTGTTGTTGCAATTGGAATCCCTTTATATGCAGGACCAAATAACACATCGTAAGCGATGCCTGAATCCGCAAGAGCCGCCGCATAAAAACGTCCTAAGCGGGCTAAATCCCGGCCGGTATTAAACAGACCAGCATTAAAAAAGTAAGGACTCTTACGTCCGGATTTCAAAGTAAACTCACCAAACTTCAGAACCTGCTTTTCTAAAGCAAACTCAATAAACTCACGCTGATATGCTTTCATCACTTTCTCGCTTACTCGAACTTGAACCGAACCTGAACGGTTCTCTTGTTTCATTTTGTATCAATCAGGAGGCAGTACCTCCTGATTACTATTCTGTTTCTAACGCTGCTTTCTGTGCGGCAACGATATCCTGAATCCCTTTTTCGGCACTGCCCAGAAGTGCCAACAATTGATCATGACTAAACGGTTCGCCTTCAGCTGTACCCTGGATTTCAATCATTTTACCATCTTCGGTCATCACCACATTCATATCGGTATCAGCGGATGAATCTTCCACATATTCCAGATCACACAACACTTCGTCACCTAAAATACCAACGGAAACAGCCGCAACATGACCTTTCATCGGATTTTTCTTAATGGCGCCGGTTTCAACAAGATGTGCAAATGCATCGGCTAATGCCACACTGGCACCCGATATTGATGCGGTACGAGTGCCACCATCGGCCTGAATAACATCACAGTCAACGGTGATCATAAATTCACCCATCGCCTTTAAATCCACAACAGCTCTCAGGCTTCGGGCAATCAGACGCTGAATTTCCATCGTACGTCCGCCTTGCTTACCACTTGCCGCTTCACGACGAGTTCGGCTATGGGTAGCACGAGGCAACATACCGTATTCCGCTGTAATCCAACCTTTACCCTGACCTTTTAACCAACGTGGTACGCTATCTTCGACCGTCGCATTACACAATACTTTCGTATTGCCAAATTCAACTAATACTGAACCTTCTGCATAAGCGGTATAGTTACGGGTAATTTTTATTGGACGAACCTGATCTGCTGCTCGATTATTTGGACGCATCTTGCATCTACCTTTCATTGGGGAGATCTTTAATTGGGCGCAGATTATAGCGGAATTCGACTCCTGTTCCTAGCGCATCCCCTCCCAGAGTTGAATCACCTCTCACCCCAGAACTTCGAACTATGCTACTATAGCCGGATAACTTTTGCTTTTCAGTAACCTAAGGACCAATTGATGATTTACAGTATGACCGCGTATGCACGCAAAGAAGTCAAAGCTGACTGGGGAACCGCGGTATGGGAGATTCGCTCCGTCAATCAACGTTATCTGGAAACCTATTTTCGCCTTCCGGAGCAATTCCGTGCATTAGAGCCGGTATTGCGTGAGCGTTTTCGCCAGCGTCTGGCACGCGGTAAAGTGGAATGTCATCTGCGTTATGAAGCAAACCCGTCTGCTAAAGGTGAACTGACGATCAATCAACCACTGGCAGAACAGGTAATCAAAGCCGCCAATCAGGTTATGCATATGACCGGCGAACTCAGCCGCATCAACCCGTTTCAGGTGATGCAATGGCCGGGAGTGATGGAAACTCCTGAACAAGATTTTGATGCCATCAATCAGGAATTACTGGAAGCGTTCGATGCAACCGTCGGCGAATTTATCGAGGCTCGTGGCCGCGAAGGCCAGAATATGAAAGAGCTGATCGAGAAACGTTTAGATGCAATCAGCGCAGAAGCTGCGAAGGTTCGTACCCTCATGCCTGAAGTCATTGAATGGCAGCGTACTCGCCTGACAAGTAAATTTGAAGAAGCAAAAATCGAACTTGAGCCCGCTCGCATTGAGCAGGAACTGATTTTACTGGCACAAAAATCTGATGTGGCAGAAGAACTGGACCGCTTAGACTCTCACGTCAAAGAGACCAGAAACATTCTGAAAAAAGGCGGGGCCTGTGGCCGTCGTCTGGACTTTATGATGCAAGAATTTAACCGCGAATCTAACACGCTGGCATCAAAATCCATTAATACTGAAGTCACCGCAACAGGTGTTGAACTGAAGGTGTTAATCGAGCAAATGAGAGAGCAGATCCAGAATATCGAATAATCACCTATTCCTCCTTAAACAAAACCGCTCGCGAATCAGAGAGCGGTTTTTCTTTTATCTCAACAAAGTCTGTTCGATATGAGGTGCTAATGCTCCATCGGGGCGGATTGCAAGCTCTTCATAGAACTGCCACTTGCGTAGTGCAATCTGCTGCGCCTGATCCAGTACCTTCTCAGCAGCAACCGGATCGGCATCATACAGCACCTTATATCTGGCCTCGTTGAGACGATATTCTTTCAACGGAATTGTAGGGCGCAGGGTATCCAGTGAGAATGGATTTTTACCCGTATCTCTTAAGGCCGGATTATAGCGGAACAAAGGCCAGTGTCCGGACTTAACCGCCAGTAACTGCTGACGCCGCCCGTCATTCATATTGATACCATGAGCAATACAGTGGCTATAGGCGATAATCAGTGAAGGACCGCGGTAAGCTTCGGCTTCCCTCATCGCAAGCAGAGCCTGTTGCGGATCGGCACCAATCGCAATTTTTGCAATATAAACATTGTTGTAGGAAATAGCCTGCAGAGCCATGTCCTTCTTACTTGCAAATTTACCCGCCGAGGCAAATTTAGCCACCGCCCCTAACGGCGTTGATTTGGACATCTGCCCGCCGGTGTTTGAATACACTTCAGTATCCATCACCAGCACATTAACATCAGCGCCGCTGGCAAGGACATGATCAAGACCACCATAGCCAATGTCATAGGCCCAGCCGTCGCCACCAACAATCCAGATCGAACGGCGGATCAACTGATCGGCAACCGAGATCAGATTCAGCGCATCGTTAGTGCCGAGCCCGGCTAATTTCTCTTTCAGCACATCAACCCGCTGAATCTGAGCCTGAATATCAGATTCGGTAATTTGCTCTGCGTTCAGTAACTGATCCACCAGCAGCGGATTAAGTGAATCACGATGTGCAACCAGCAGCTGTTTGGCCAGTTCATTTTGTTTCACCGCGGCAAGACGGAAACCAAAACCAAACTCGGCATTATCTTCAAAAAGTGAATTTGACCAGGCCGGGCCACGTCCGGCACTGTTTTTCGCCCAGGGTGTCGTCGGCAAGTTACCACCATAAATTGACGAACACCCGGTGGCGTTAGCTACAACCAGCCGATCACCAAAAAGCTGTGATATCAGCTTCAGGTATGGCGTTTCCCCACATCCTGAACAGGCACCGGAAAACTCAAACAGCGGCTCAAGGAACTGCACGCCACGAACATGGGAGAAATCCACTCTTGAACGATCATTATACGGAATGGTCTCGAAGAACTTGAGGCTCTCTTTTTCCGTATCCAGATAAGGTGCTTTTAACTCCATATTAATCGCTTTACGGGCAGGCTGATCCGCAGTGATCGGCTTGTCTACCGGACATGCATCGACACAGAGTCCGCAACCGGTACAGTCTTCAGGGTAAACCTGTAAGGTATAGCGGTTATCCGGGAATCCCCGGGCAGAAATTCTGGCGGATTTATATCCTTCAGGTGCATCATCCAGCAGAGATTTATCATAGAACTTGGCCCGAATGGCCGCATGCGGACAAATCATGCTGCAGTTACCGCACTGGATACAATCCTCCGATTCCCAGATGGGGATCCGCTGGGCAATATTTCTTTTCTCCCACTTACTGGTACCTGACGGATAAGTCCCATCGACCGGCAGCATCGAAACCGGAATCAAATCCCCCTTACCTTTGATCATTTCCGCCGTCACCGATTTAACAAATTCAGGCGCATCCGTCGCCACGGCCTCTTTATCGGTTACAGAAGATGACACAGATTCGGGAATATCAATCTGGTACAAATTCGCCAGTGCCTGATCAACGGCCCGGAAATTTTTCTCAATCAGTTCGATACCTTTACGCGAATAGGTTTTTTCTATCGCATGCTTAATCTTGTTAATCGCCGCCTCTTTTTCCATTACCCCCGACAGAGCAAAGAAGCAGGTCTGCATAATGGTATTGATCCGGGTCCCCATATCGGTTTCACACGCCACTTTATAAGCATCAATGACGAAGAACTTCATCTGCTTTTCAATCAGCTTGTGTTGAATGCTTTCAGGAAGAGAGCTCCATACCGCCTCTTTAGCAATGGAACTGTTGAGTAAAAATGTCGATCCCTCCGCTGCCTTATCCAACATATTCACCGTTTCGACAAACGTTGCCTGATGACAGGCGATAAAATTTGCCGATTGAATCAGATAAGGACTGTTGATCGGGTGATGACCAAACCGGAGATGGGACTCTGTTTTTGAGCCGGATTTTTTGGAATCATAAACAAAATAACCTTGTGCAAAATAATCCGGATCCTCACCGATTATCTTAATCGTATTTTTATTGGCCCCTACGGTACCGTCCGCTCCCAGACCAAAGAAAATGGCCCGTACGATCTGATTTGATTCGATATCGAAACGGTCATCAACCTCCAGACTGGAATGCATAACGTCGTCAATAATACCGACGGTGAAATGTGACTTAATGGGATCGGACTTAAGGTTATCAAATACAGCTTTTGCCATTGCCGGAGTAAATTCTTTACTTGATAAGCCATAACGCCCGGCAACAATTTTAGGTAAAGTTAAAAACTGTTCAGAATGTTCAACTAAAGCGGTCAGCACATCCTGATACAGCGGATCACCATTGGAACCGACTTCTTTGGTCCGGTCTAACACCGCAATGGTTTTGACAGTGTCAGGAATCGCATCCAGCAAATGCCGGGCAGATAACGGACGATAGAGATGCACCTGGATCACGCCGACCTTTTCACCTTGTCCGGTTAAATAATCCACCGTTTCTTTAATGGTTTCGACGCCGGATCCCATTGCAATCACAACACGTTCTGCATCTGCGGCACCGTTATACTCCATCAACCGGTATTGCCTTCCTGTCAGCCCGGCAAACTGATCCATACAAGCCTGAACGATATCCGGTGTCGCGGCATAATACGGGTTCACCGTTTCACGCCCCTGGAAATAGACATCCGGATTTTGCGCCGTTCCGCGAATAAACGGCATATCCGGCCTCAGGCCGCGTTCCCTGTGCTCTCTCACCAATCGGTCTGAAATCATTTCCCGGATAACCGGGTCCGGAATCAGGCTGATTTTGTTGACTTCATGAGAAGTGCGGAATCCATCAAAGAAATGTACAAAGGGGATTCGTGACATTAACGTTGACGCATGAGCGATCAGCGCCAGATCATGGGCTTCCTGAACCGATGAAGAAGAAAGCAAGGCAAAGCCGGTTCCGCGCACAGCCATCACATCCTGGTGATCACCGAAAATGGACAGAGCCTGCGCCGCCAGAGAACGGGCAGCGACATGAAAAACGGTGGAGGTCAGTTCCCCGGCAATTTTATACATATTGGGGATCATCAGCATCAGGCCCTGAGATGCGGTAAACGTCGTGGTAAGAGCGCCGCTTTGCAGCGAGCCATGCACTGTTCCGGCTGCTCCGCCTTCACTCTGCATTTCAGCAATCAGTGGTATATTGCCCCAGATATTGGTCTTCCCTTCCGAGGCCCACTGATCGGCAAATTCGGCCATGGTTGATGAAGGAGTGATGGGATAAATACCACAGACCTCACTCACCCGATAGGCGACATAGGCTGCCGCTTCATTTCCGTCACATGTGTGCATAACGATCGCTTTATCTGGGTTCATTATCCACTCCTATCTCAATTTTTCGCCGATTTCGACCATTTCGATGGCATGACACGGACACTGGGCATAACAGGCTCCGCAACCGGTACACCGGTCATAGTCGAGTTTATACCCTTTTCCGGTTCCCAGTTTGATAATGGCGTCGTTGGGACACGCGCCATAGCAACCATCACATTCAAAGCAATTTCCGCAGGAATAACACCGCTGCGCTTCATAAAAGGCCTGCTCTTCGGTCAGTCCTCCCACCACCTCATCAAAACTGACGGTGCGGATTTCAGGCGGGATTTCCGGCTGCTCTCGCTGGTCCGCATCGGTTTTATACCAGA
>JBNKRC010000115.1:0-7422 GCA_050296215.1 Vibrio sp.
TTTAGTTCCTTTTACTATTTTATAATTTTGCCAGATAGGCTGTACCTGCTGAGGCAATTTCGCCGCAAAGTGCATAACCTTATTTTCCGTTGCCACCGCCGCAACCTGGATGGTATAGCCGAAACGGGCAGCCGCTTTTAACTGTTTTTTCGTCGGAGGCTGAATTTTTATAAAAGTAGGTTTGGCTTTTTGCGCGGCGGGTTCGGCAGCTTGTTCATTACCGGACATCGGTGTGTTTGGCTTCTGTGAAACTGAATTTTCAGTCATCATCTCCTTTTGCTGATTCCCAGACTTAGCGTCACTGAGCATCGGTGGTTCTATTTTTTGCGTTTTATAATCTTCCCGATAGCTTTCCGTTTTAACATCAGTTACATAGGAAGAAGACGAACATGCAGTTAAGGCGATGCAAACACAAAGAATTAGTTTATTTTTCATACAAGGATGTCCCGAAAAAACATTTGTTTAACTATGCCGACTGGGGCTCAGATAATCAAGTTTGGCATTAGATTTGCGCAACATATGATGTGACATGAAACACAAACTTACCATATAACACTCTTTAATAAGCAAATTTTTTATCCAAAAGTCAGGCATTTGATGAAAATAGAACGTACGCTATCTAAAACAGCGTCAGGAATAATTATGTCTCGATTAACACCTTTTTTTCGTCCTAAGTCAGTAGCAGTTATCGGAGCCTCAAATCGTCCTTTGCGCGCCGGTAACGTGGTTATGACAAACTTATTGCAAGGCGGTTTTGATGGAGTAATAATGCCTGTCACTCCACATTATATGTCAGTATGTGGTGTACTGGCCTATAAAGATGTCGCAAGTTTACCTCTCAGCCCGGACATTGCGATTTTATGTACGCATGCTTCAAGAAATATTGAACTTTTCGAGCAATTGGCCAATTCTGGGGTTGCCGTTGCCATCGTCCTGTCCTCTGATATGTACAACGATGACGGAGCTAACGGTTCGATTCAGGCACGTTGCGAATTAATTGCCAAACGAGCCGGTATGCGTATTTTGGGGCCCAGTAGTTTAGGATTGATATTGCCATGGCAAAAATTCAATGCGTCTTTTTCTCCTCTTACGGCCCTCCCAGGCAATATTGCTTTTATTTCTCAGTCTGCGGCCGTCTGCACAACGATTCTTGACTGGGCATATGAGAAAAAAATCGGCTTCTCAGCGTTTGTGTCACTCGGAAATGCCAGCGATATTGATTACCCTGATTTACTTGATTTTCTCTGCACGGATCAGCATACAGATGCAATTTTACTTTATGTAGACTCTGTCAGAGATGCCCGGAGATTTATTTCTGCGGCACGGGCGGCATCGCGTAACCGGCGTATTCTGGTTTTAAAAGGAGGCAGAACCACAGAAGGTGCGATCGCGGCTCGTGCGCGCAGCGGTGCCGTTGGCTCACTGGATATTATTTATGATTCCGCTATTCGTCGCAGCGGTATGTTGCGGGTTCGTAATACCCACGAATTGTTTGCGGCCGTAGAAACATTAACACATTCTCAGCCTCTGCGGGGAGAACGCCTTGCAATCATTACCAACGGCGGCGGTCCTGCAATTATGGCCGTAGATACCTTACTCGAACGGGGTGGTAAGCTGGCCAAACTGGACGAAACTACTCTCGACCAGCTTAATGGCATATTACCATCAAGCTGGTCACACAGTAATCCGATCAATCTTGTCGGTGATGCAGATTCCCAACGTTATGTTGCGGCACTCAATATCATTCTTAATTCAGAGATTTCCGACGCGATTCTTATTATGCACAGCCCCTCTGCCATAGCACAGTCCGACCAAACGGCGGAGGCAGTTATCGAAGAGCTTAACAAACATCCCAAATCAAACCGGTTTAATGTATTAACAAACTGGGCCGGTGAAACAACAACCAGGATAGCACGCGATCGCTTCTATCAGGCCGGGATTCCGACTTACCGGACGGCAGAAAGTGCCGTAATCGCATTCATGCACATGGTCGAGTACAGACGAAATCAGAAGCAACTGATGCAGACACCGGAAACAACAGATTCTGTCGAACCCGAGAAATTATCAGGGGCCCACAGGTGGTTACAGAAACAATTATTACAAGCCGAGTCGGAAACTTTTTACCTTGACACACACCTGGTTGGCGATCTTTTATCATTTTTTGACTGGGATGTACTTCCTACATGGATAGCAGAGAATCATCTTGATGCGGCACGTATAGCAGAACAGATAGGTTATCCGGTAGCCGTGAAATTACGTTCTCCGGACATCTTGCATAAATCTGATGTTCACGGAGTTATGCTTAACCTTCGTAATAAAGAAGAAGTGGTGAATGCGGCACAAGCTATTTTACAGCGAGTGAAACAAAACTACCCTAAGGCGAGAGTCAACGGCTTGATTATTCAGGCAATGGCACCTTTAGCCGGAGGTGAAGAATTCAGATTGAAAGTAACAAATGATCAAACATTTGGTCCTGTTATATTAATCGGTCAGGGAGGCTCTGAATGGCAGCCGGGGATTGATGCCGAAGCTTCTCTTCCGCCACTCAATAATGCGCTTGCACGTTACGCTGTCACTCAGGCAGTAAAAAACGGTAAGTTACGGTTAAAACAGTCATCGGAACCAACTGATATCAATGGTCTTGCGGATGTCATGGTCAAAATTTCCCGTATGATAATTGAGTATCCTGAGATTTATGAGTTCGATATTCATCCACTATTAGCCAAGGGTAAACATTTTACCATTCTGGATGCGGATATCACCTTAAAACCCACTGACGGTGACGGACGGCAACGACTGGCAATTCGTCCTTATCCCAATGAATTAGAAAGTATCCGCCATTTAAAAAACGGCCGAACAGTATTACTCCGGCCCATTCTTCCCGAAGATGAACCCATGCACGCCGAATTTATTAAACGCGTTAGCAAAGAAGATCTCTATAAACGATTTTTCGCAGAGATCGGCGAGTTTAACCATGAAGCATTAGCCAATCTGACACAAATTGACTTTGACCGGGAAATGGCCTTTATTGCCGTTCTGAAAAACGAGGCCTCATCTGAAATTATCGGGGTCTCCCGTGCCATCATTGAGCCAGATAATCAAAATGCAGAATTTGCTATTCTGATTCGCTCCGATCTAAAAGGAAACGGATTAGGATATCAGTTAATGGAAAAGGTGATTGATTATTGCCGAAGCAAACAAACTAAACAAATTAGTGGAATGACTATGCCGACAAATCGTGGAATGCTGCAACTGGCACACCGCCTCGGATTTACTATTGATGTACATTTTGAAGATGGAGTGGCCGATATGGTCTTAGATCTGACTCAATGACTCAATAAGTATTGATTGAATCTAATCCTTCCAGTGTTTTTTCAGATACTGGATACTCCAGGATTTGGCCTCGCCCATTTTATTCCGGCGCCAGGCAATGATGATATCCAGATCCGATTCTGGTGCATCTTTTATCTGCCTGAGCTTACCCTGAGTAATTAAGTCATCAGCGATATCTTTCGGAAGTGTCCCGATCCCCAGACCTTCAACTAAAGCCTGACATTTCGCATTAAAGTTTGACACAGTAAGCCGTGGCTGTGTTTGGAGTATATTCACCGAGATTGCCGGTTGTTCCCTTGCCGTATCAGCAATGGCGATAGCACGATATTTTTGGCGGGTTTCTTCGTCAAAAACTCCGGTTCGTTTATGCACATAGTGATTGGCTGCCGCAACCCATACTGTTTTCATTTTACCGATAGTTTCGGTTTTTACATCGTGAGGCAATGTCCCGGAATTCGGACAAATCAGAATATCAGCCCTTCCCGTATTCAACGCTTCCCATCCTCCGGCAAGAATCTCTTCCTGAAGCCGAATCCGGGTCTTACTGACATTACCTAATTCATCAACCAATGGAAAAAGACGATTAACCTGGATCAGTCCGTCATACGCAATCGTCAGATCGAGTTCCCAGCCATTGGCTAAAACCGTTGCATCCGATACCAGCTTATCGGTAGCGCTCAGAATATCGCGTCCGCGTTGCAACAGTAATATCCCTGCCTCAGTAAAATTCGCTTTATGTCCGGAACGATCAAAGATCATAATATCGAGATCCTGCTCGAGTTTCTGAATTTGATAACTCAGTGAGCTGGGAGCCCGGTTCAGTTCATTGGCAGCAGCGGCAAAACTACCTCTTCGCTCAATCGCATCAAGTATGTGCAATGCTTCAAGTGTGACTGGACTATACAATTTGAATTCCTTATTTAAGTTCCGGCTTAACCCAAACCGAGCTAAAATCAAACCAACCAAGTGCATTGCATTTAGCATTTTGTAATGTGCCGCACTGATCCTTGTTTACGCCCAGCCAGTTATGGAACAACGGTACTATCTGACGTGTTTCTACTAAGGATTTACCCAGCTCTTTCGCAGGAAAATTAGCACTACCATCCGCGCGCCACTGATCAATCATCTCAACCCATTGAGCAAAATCTGCTGGCTGACAGTAATCTTTAATACCGGAGTAATTTAACAGCCAGCCGGCAAAGGCATCACTACGATGATTCGCAATGCCCATCGCTTTCAGCCAGATATCGACATTGCTGTTATCGTCAACGGTATGTTCATACCTCACAAAATCAACATTCAGGCCATCATTATCCAGTATTTTCTGAATAGCCCGGGCGAACTCGGGAAACATCGGATGTTTCGCATGATAGGCAATGGTAATAGTCCGCCCCTGCTGAGGAGGTTGAGACAAAGTCATTAAATTCTGGTGATACCAACCGGGTTTCAGGCCATGAGCGGGAAGCAGACCAAAAGAGATTATCGATTCATCTGACACATAACGGAACAGGTTTAATGAACTGAGTTTATTGGTCAGATAATTTGCCCAGTCCATATCACGTGCTATGCCATTATAGCGGTTCAGTAGTAAATAACTGCAACCGGGATCAAATTCAACATCTTCGGACAGCAAATTCTGCCGGGAAGTCTTTAACTGGTTTTCAAGTGACGGATACACCAACACTGAGTGCACTTCCTCAATGACGCAGACTTCAACTTTGTCTAACAGAGGCCGAAAACCGAAATAGCCGTCATTTGCCTGCAGAATAAGCCGCTTGTCATCATTAACCATGACTTTATATGGTCCGGTTCCGACCGGCATCCGGTCAAAATTATCTGGCCTTTCGCTGTCAGGCAGGAGAATTTTCGCACAGGCTTCAGTCAGTAATGTCGGAAGATGAGCATCAGCTTTATCGAGCATCACATCAACCACCCAGTCACTGATTGAAACAACCTCCTGTATGTGACTGAAAAGAGGAAACTGTCGTAATGCCAGCAGACTTTGAATAATGTGAGAAGTCGTTAATAAGTCGCCATTATGAAAACGAACTCCGGGACGAATGTAGAAACGCCAATGTCGGGGAGTAATGGCCTGCCACATATGAGCCAAATCGGGCTGAATTTTTTCATCTTCATCCAGACGGGTCAAACCACTGAATATATGCCGGGCAATATGCTGTTCGGAACGCCGCATCGGCTTTAACGGGTTAAGCATCGAAAGCGGACGATAATACGGCAACCGGACAACCTGCATGCCTTCCTGCTGCTGTAAGCCCAGATATTTTTCAATAACCTGGGACAGCCTGGCGGCATCATGATCGAGTACCGAAAGCGCCGAATCTATTTTCCCTTCTTCAATATAGCGCCGGGCTAAATTTTCGCTGACATCACTACGGCTACGTTTAAAAATAAGCTGAGAAGATTTTCCCCGCCCTGCAGCCGGATGCCATTCGATCCAGCCCTGTTCCTCGAGTTTATTCAGTACAATGCGGGCATTTCGACGGGTACAAAACAGAATCTCGGTAATTTCATCAATCTGCGTGCCCACATTCTCACCGTGAAAATGCTCGAACAACGTTTCAAACTGTACTCTAAGACGGTGGCTGCTCATAAAGGGGAAATGTTCGGTAATGACTTTATATATAATTTTCCTTATTTTTGTTTAAAAGTTCAACCGGTATCGAAACCGAAAAGCGACACACATTATGATTTATTTTTCATAACGGCAACGGTTAAGCGGCTGGTGCGAACTAAGCGTTGACGCTGATCGTAAATATTAATCTGCCATACCTGAGTGGATGCACCGAGATGTATAGGCGTGGCGATTCCGGTCACCTCGCCTTCTCGTACAGCCCGAATATGGTTGGCGTTAATATCCAGACCTACACAAAAACAATCATCATCAACACAGAAATTTGCTGCGACCGATCCCAATGTTTCTGCCAGTGCCACAGATGCGCCCCCATGTAGCATGCCTAATGGCTGATGGGTAATGGGACACACTGGCATTGTTGCACTGATCGAGTTATCGGTGAATTCGGAATACACAATATTTAAATGTTCAATAAGGGTATTCTCAGATGTTGCATTTAACCGATCAAGATCGATATCTTTTTTCCATATTTTCATAATAAATACACATTTTCATCTGGTTGTTGATGATACTAGCAGTTAACATTCTCTGTTATATAGTAAATTTATTGTTCCCGGTTAGCGAGGAAGAACACGATGAGATGGAAAATAAACGCCTCACTGCTTCTTGCCAGTGTGATCTTAACGGCCTGTACCGCATCTCCGACAGGCAGAAATCAGCTACTGCTCTTTTCCGATACGCAAATGAATTCTCTCGGTGCGCAATCATTTGAGCAGATGAAGAAGAAACAGCCGATTAATCACGATCCTAAAATTAACGCATACGTTCAATGTGTTGCAACAACTGTTACTCAGAATGTCCCGAAAAGAGGTTTTGATAAATGGGAAGTTGTCGTATTCGACAATGATCAGGTCAACGCATTCGCCCTTCCGGGAGGAAAAATTGGCGTATATACCGGGCTGTTGAAAGTGGCAAAAACTCAGGATCAGCTTGCAACGGTAATCGGACATGAAGTCGGGCACGTGATTGCCGAACACGGAAATGAACGAATGTCACAAAGCTCGCTCGCCTCGACAGGTCTGGAGCTAAGCTCTCTGATAATAGGATCGAGTCAGTATGCCAAATATCAGGATGTTGCAATGGCAGCTTTAGGAATCGGCGTTCAATATGGCGTGATTCTGCCATACGGACGTCACCAGGAATCTGAAGCAGACATGATCGGCCTGAATTTGATGGCAAAATCCGGGTTTAATCCGAATGCCAGCATTCAGTTGTGGAAAAATATGGATGCGGCCTCAAATGGCCAACAGGTTCCCGAGATTCTATCCACTCACCCGTCGCATTCGACACGGATTAACGACTTATCCAAAAAAATAAAAACACTTCCTTCAGGCGGTGCAATTCACCCAAATTGTGGTTCAGTTCAGCTATAATGATGAGCAAATGCTAAAAACCCTTTAATTTCCGGGCGTATCATGGATAATACGCCCTCAAAT
>JBNKRC010000116.1:0-7417 GCA_050296215.1 Vibrio sp.
CGGCAGAATTTTCGCAAGATCGTGATATTGCAGGGGGTGAAGCATCATCAGGATCTGCTGTGGCTGCCACAGTACGAAATCTGGCGGGATCAGCATAACTGTCAGGTTTTACTGGCGGCCAGTGAAGAAGAGAAGAACAAAAGACACTGGAAACTCGGGGTCGTGACGGGCCTGTTAGATAACGCTGAATTTGCGATTGATAACTGCATTGTGATGATGTGCGGTCCGGAAATTATGATGACGGCCGCGATAGAGCAGCTCAATAGCATGGGGGTGGATGAAGACAGCTATTACCTGAGCATGGAGCGTAATTTCCAGTGTGGTCAGGGATTTTGCGGACACTGCCAGATCGGCCCTTATTTCGTGTGCAAAGACGGGCCGGTTTTTCACTATCCGCAGATTAAGCCCTGGATGGGACGGGGAGGTTTCTGATGGCAAAAGTCACGGTGGCAATTCATAAGTTAACCTCCTGTTCCGGCTGTCAGCTGGCGTTTATCAATCAGGGACTGTCCCTGCTGAATCTGCTGGATTACGTAGAGATCTGTCATTTCGTTGAAGGCGGGATTGATAACCCGGAATGTCCGGTAGACGTGGCATTTGTGGAAGGCAGTATCTCAACGCCGCACGATCTGGAACGGATTCAGTCTGTGCGGGCAAACAGTAAGCTGGTCGTCACCATGGGGGCGTGCGCAACCTCCGGGGGCGTTCAGGCTCTGAGAAACCTCTCGGTATTGTATGGTGATGCCGAAGCGATGAAAGCCGGGGTTTATGCCAAGCCGGATTTCATTGCCACGCTGGAAAATTCGGAACCGGTCGCAAGTGTCATTAAGGTGGATTATGAGCTGTGGGGATGCCCGGTTTCGGCCGCTCAGCTGAGTAACTTCCTGTCGCAGCTGTTGTTGGGGGCTGAACCGAAAGAAGAGAAAGAAAAGCTATGTATGGAATGTAAGAGAAAGCAGACGGTATGTGTACTGGTCACCAGGCAGGCGCCTTGTCTCGGTCCGGTGACCCGGACCGGGTGTGGCGCGATGTGTCCTTCTTATGGTAAAGCCTGCTACAACTGCTATGGCCCGTCGGAGCAGCCCAACAGCCGCGGTCTGGCAAACCGGTTGCAGGGACTGGGTATGGTGGATCGTGACATTGCCAACCGCTTTGCACAGATACACAGCCACACTCCGCTGTTCCGCAAAGAAATCGAACACTGGAGCGGCAATAACACAGCTGAAGGGGAAGATAAATGAGCACAAGAAATATCAAAATCAAGGTGCCTTTTATTACCCGTCTTGAGGGGGAAGCCTCACTGGAACTGAGCAGTAAAGGCGATAAGCTGGAAAAACTGCATATGAAGATTTTTGAGCCGCCACGGCTGTTCGAGCAGTTTCTGAAGGGGAAAAGTTACAGCGATGTGCCGGAACTGAGCGCCCGTATCTGCGGGATCTGTCCGATGGCCTATCAGCTGACTTCGATTCTGGCGCTGGAGAAGCTGTTTCAGGTGCAAATTTCAGAACCGGTTGCGCAACTGCGTCGGAGCATGAATCTGGCCGAGTGGATTCAGAGTCATGCCCTGCATATCCATTTTCTGGCATTGCCGGATTTTCTCGGTTTTTCTAACGGACTGGAAGTGGCGAAAGCTTATCCGGATATCTTTAAACGGGGTATTAAAATCCAGACATTTGGTAATCAGGTGATGACTCTTTTGGGAGGGCGTAGTGTGCATCCGGTTGGCCTGAAAGTGGGGGGATTTGAAGGGCTGCCGAAGCTGGATGAGCTTATGGCGTTACGCGGACAGACTGAAGAAACCCGCCATTTAGCGGAATCGCTGGTATTGTTCTGCGCTTCACTTGAGCGGCCGGACTATTCTCAGCCCTTCGATTATGTCAGCCTGAAATCGGAGGAACACTATCCGATTAATTATGGCCGGATTGTCAGCGCATCCGGGTTAAATATCGAGCCGGAAGAGTACCGTAACCATTTTGTTGAACATCAGGAACCGCATTCAACCGCGCTGTATTCGCTGCTGGACGGTGGGGATTATCTGGTGGGGCCTCTGGCCCGGTTTAATAACAATCTTTCGGTATTCGACAGCGAGACCCAAAGGCTGGCCAGGCAGGTGGGCATCGACGGAAAAAGTTTCAACATGTATGACAGCATACTGTTGCGTGCGCTTGAAATTCATTATTCCTGTCAGGAGATACACCGGATACTGGATGAGTTCATCCCGCCGGATGAGGCATTTGTTCCGGTGACGCCGCAGCCCGGTATTACCTGTCACGCTACCGAGGCTCCGAGAGGGCTGATTTATCATCGTTATGATATTGATGAAGACGGCCGGGTCAGAAACTGCACCATTATTCCGCCAACAAGTCAGAATCAGGCCCGTATTGAACGGGATTTAAGGGATTCGGTTCAGCAGTTCGGACTGAGTCACACTGATGAAGAGCTCAAGCTGTTCTGTGAGCAGTTGATCCGTAATTACGACCCGTGTATCTCCTGTTCGACCCACTTCCTGAAACTGAAAGTCAATCGGTCCTGAACCGAGCAGGTGGCGCGAAAAATGATCAACATTATCTGTTTTGGTAATCCGCTCTGCTCTGATGATGGTGCCGGGCAGGCGGTATTTGGTCTGCTTCAGACTGCATTGCAGGCTAAGCCGGAGTGGGATGGCCGGGTGGCGCTTTTTTACGGCGGGAATTCCGGGCAGCGTACTTTGCCGTATTTTATGAACTGTTCCGGGGTGATTGTTGTGGACGCATTATTTGACCTGTCCCGGCAGCAGGCCGGGATGATTCACCGCTTTAGTGCACGGGATCTGAAGGATCTTGCCGACGATGATGAGTCCGCCGCTTTCAGCAGCCACGTACTTGAGCTTCCTCAAAGCTGGCGAATATTGAAAGAGCTCCTTCCCGTTTTGCCTGAGCTGACATTATTCGCTATCGAAATCGCGGATGTTACCCCATACCGTGAGGGGCTGAGCCCTGAGGTTGAACAGGCCTGCGCTCAGGTAGCGCAACGCATCATGCTGTTGTGTCAGGATTTAGTTATGAGTGACTGAGACCTTTATTATGTAACCGGGTGAGGCAAAAATGAGAAACTATCACAACGTTTACCGGCTTGTTGCAACCATGCTTTTGTCTGTATCCGGTCGATACTCTATTCTGCTTTTCATTCTGCTTGTGGCATATTGCCTTGTTCCTCTCCGGGTGCGGGCTGCGGATGAGGTTGAAGTGGTCAGTCCGGAAACTATTGCTCAGCTGAGCCGCGAACAGTTAAATCATAAAATGGATGAGATCAGGCTGTCGCTGTCAGCTTTGCCGGATGGTTCTGAGGCCAGTGAAATGGAGCAACAGACCAAAGTTACTCTGCAACGCCAGATTACACTGCTGGAAGAGTACCTTACACAGAAAGATACTCTGAGCCAGCTGACTCAGCAGGAATCGGATAATAGTGCGGCGATAGAAAAAGCCAAAGTCAGACTTGGCAAACTCTCCAGACTGCCGCCTGTCACGGTTACAACGGATCTCAGTTCCTTCGATTTCACGATACTGGAAACTCAGCTGAAACAGGCGAGAGAGAAGAAGAGCAGCCTGATCAATCAGCAGCTTCAGCAGCAGAAACTGGAGAGTGATCTGTCCGCTTATCTTCAGTCGACCAGTACCCGTTACCGGGATGCCGAACAGCGCGAGTCGATGCTGATTAAATCCAAATCAGGCGAACAAAGTCCGGCCGCCCTTGCGCTGGTGGATAAGCAGATAGAAAACACCCGGATCGACAAACTGATCGCCAAACAGTCGGAGGTGCTGTTTGAAGCCCGGCGTCAGTGGTATCGCAACAATGAACCTCTGGTTCAGCTGGAGCTGGAGGCGGCCGAGATAGAGATTGAGCGGCTGGAACAGCAACTGGCTATGTATCATCAGGCGCTGCAGGAGGAGCTGGTTAAACAGACTCAGTTAGCCGAAAAAGCGTTGCGGGAAAAAGAAAGGACCGCTCAGGAAGCCACGGCGCCGGATGCCCGTTTTCTGGCGGATTGGGAAGCGGCCATTGCCAGATCGCAGAAAAACATCAGTGCCTATCAGTCAGTGGTTGCCAGTCTGACGAAAGAGCTAAATGAGCAGAATAAGTGGCTGACACTGGAAAACGATGAGTTTATCGCCGTCACCAACCTGCTATCCGGGCAGGATAACTACGATGCATCCGAGCGGATAAAACGTTCACTGCAACAACTGAAGCAACGCCGAGATCTGCTGCGCAAGTCGCTGAGGGATGAGAAGTTTACCCGCATAAATGAATACCGCGAGCGCAGTTTTGCAATAGCCGATATTCTTTACGGCCTGACCAGTGAGTTTGAGAAACAGCGGCAGGATGTTGTCAGTAAACTGAATGAGGGGCAGAAAGCCTCGTTTCTGGCAGCCAGTCAGCGGTTGTTACTGGGTTACCGTAACATCTTGCGTGATGAAAAGGCGGCGCTGACCGAAGTGATCAGCTATAGCCAGAAACTGGAAGTGGTGACGGAACAACGGCTCACCAAGCTTGATGAATTTGAACGTTTCGTTCAGAGCACCTCGTTCTGGATCCGGGATAATAAGCCGCTGAGCCTGCAAACTCTGTCCGATATTCCGGGGGAACTGCTCCGGGACATCTCCTGGCTGAAACAGCTGACCTCTGTTCAGAGCCGGGATCGCTTACTTGAAGGACTGAGAACACCGCAGACCCTGTCTTATATCATCACGCTGTTTCTGATATTACCGGCCATTCTCTATTTGCTGCGCCGCTATCTGCGCGGTCTGAGTATCCATATTAATGACCGGGTCCAGAGCGAAGGAAAACTGGTCTATCTGGCCGCATTCGTCCTGATCACCGGTCTGCTGAGTGCGATTCTGTTGCCGGCTTATTTCTTCGTTGTGGCCCGTCTGGCAGAACTGGCCAGTTTGCCCGCCGACCTTAGCGTGATTGTCAGTGAGATCTTTGACCATCTGGCGCTGTTCTTCCTGCTCTGGTTCTTCAGCCGCTCTTTTTTTGCCGGGCGCAGTATTACCGAAGTACAGTTCGATTTGCCACGCAAAGCGGCTAACTCACTCTACGCCGGTTTACGATGGTTCATGATAGGCTATTTACTCCTGTTGCCCGCGGTGGTGTTGCGTAATGCTCCGTTTAATAATCAGGTACTGCCGCAACTCTTTACCATGCTTTTTCTGATTCTGACCGTGATTTCGGTGTATCAGCTTACCCGTCCGGGATCGGAGTTTGTGCAACACCAGCTTGCGGTGCTGAATGTTGAGCGCATCAGTAAAAGCTGGATTCTGTGTTCGCGCGCTCTGCTGCTGGTAAGCTGCTCGACACTGCTTCTGAGCGGGATCGGTTATCAGTATGCGTCGCAGTCGATCACCTACCGTCTGGGCGGCACGCTGGTCGTGTTGGCGTTGCTGCCTCCTGTGTACCGTCTGCTGCGGGCCAGCATGGTCAGCTTTGTTGAGCAGCGGATCCGGACGGCAAAGCATGATGGTGTGAAGGAAGCCGATAAGTCTGAACATAAAAGCTATGCCATCCGGATACTGAAGGTTGCCTCGATTCTGCTCGGAGTATTCCTGTTGCTGCGCATCTGGGGAGTAGATGAGCAGGCTTTACTGACGCTTGATGATATTCAGCTCTACAAAGTTCAGATTACCGGAGCCGAACCGGAGTTTGTCACTCTGGGCAGCTATATGCGCATTGTGCTGGCGGTGTTTGTGATCTCCTGGGCGATGCGCAATCTGTCGGGCTTTATGAATTTGTGGCTGTTCCCTCTGTGGAGTGCGGATGTGGGGGTTAAATATGCGGTAATCACCATCTCTCGCTATGGCCTGTTCCTGATCGGTGTAATTTACATTGTCTCAGAGTTGCATCTGGATCTGGCTAAACTTGGCTGGCTGATGGCGGCGATTGGTGTCGGTCTGGGTTTCGGTTTACAGGAAATCGTCTCCAACTTTGTCAGCGGACTGATTCTTCTGGCCGAACGGCCGGTAAAACCGGGCGATTATGTCACCATTGGTGAGCTTGTCGGTACGGTCAGTCACATTAATATTCGTGCAACCACCATCGTGAATTTTGACCGTCAGGAAGTGATGGTGCCCAACCGAAATCTGATCACCAACGAGGTGATCAACTGGACCCGAAGCGATACCATCAACCGGGTAGTGATTGCTATTGGCGTTGCTTATGGCAGCGATCTGGATCATGTTACTGAGCTGTTGATGAATATTGCCAGAGGCCAGACCCGGGTGCTGACGATACCAAGTCCGACAGTGTACTTTATGCAACACGGAGAAAGTTCACTGGATCTTGAACTCCGGGTATTCGTATCGTCACCGGAGGAGATTCTTCCGGTAAGAGATTCGATTAACCGGCAGATCAGCAAAGTGTTCAGTCAGGAAAATATTGAGATTCCATTCCCACAACGGGATTTGCATATTCGATCCGGTAGTTTGGTTGAGGTAATTGAGAGGGGAGATCGTACGGTGAGCTGACGACCAGAGAACCGCTCACCGTCCATCTTTCGTTGATTCCATTACGACATGGTGGTAATGAAACGCACCCGAGGGCATTCTCGCCCTCGTAAGTGTGTCCCATCGAACACATTTTTCCTTATCAGCTAATTAGTAGAATTGGTATAATCTGTTAATTATAATTTTCGGCTAAAATGGACTCACCATCAGCCTCTGATTTAGGATCTTTTGCCGCAGCTTCGTTACGCTCTTTGATTTCTATCCATAAGTCAGCATTTTTAATGCCGAGCTTATCAGGATCAAAAATAGGGTCCAAACCAGCTTTTTTCTGCTCTTCATAATCTTTCAGACAAACCAAAGCCGGTTTTTGCAAAATAAGAATCGCGACAATATTCAGCCATGCCATCAAACCAACACCGACATCACCCAGTCCCCATGCAACACCAGCACTGTGAATGGTTCCATAAGCGACTGAAGACAGGAACAACACCTTCATAGCAAAAGTCAGCCAGGGACGAGATGTGGAACGATTAATATAGGATATGTTTGAATCCGCCATATAGTAGTAAGCAAGCAGAGTGGTGAATGAGAAAAACAGTAGAGCCAGTGCGACAAAGCTGGCACCAAACCCTGGTAACACCGATTCTACTGCGGCCTGAGTAAAGCCCGGACCGGCACTGATTCCGGAAAGCCCTTCCATCAGCATAGAACCATCAGCACCATATACATTGTAACTGTTCGTCACCAGCAACATAAATGCGGTTGCTGTACAAACAAACAGAGTATCGATATAAACAGAAAATGCCTGTACATAGCCCTGCTGAGCCGGGTGGGATACTTCTGCAGCAGCAGCAGGATGAGGCCCCGTACCCTGACCGGCTTCATTTGAGTATACACCGCGTTTAACGCCCCACTGAATTGCCATACCGATCATTGCA
>JBNKRC010000117.1:0-7406 GCA_050296215.1 Vibrio sp.
AAGACCGCCTAAATCACGGCGACGATTCACCCATCCACAAAGTTCTACCGTTTCTCCTACGAGAGACTTGTTCAGGTGACCACAATAATGGCTACGCATAGTTACTATCCCAATAAAAAAATGACTAATCTGTGGCTGCATGGTTGTATTCAGACCAGCAGCATGAAACTGGCTTATACGCCGAAAATGGCCTAAAGGCGGATTAGCGGCATATTATTGCAAAATTGTCGCTGATTATAGCCCTAAAAAGGACTATTCTTCAAAGCTCTATCCGGCATAGATTTGAATTTGATGATTAAATCCCATGCTTCTCACCGGTGAAAACGATTATTGACCAGATTTCATCCGGATACCCTTTACTCATTCATCAGAAATTACGTGGTTTTCCTGTCGGAGATTAATGACTTTCTGCCCAGAATTTCATAGAATACCGCGCTTTCACTTACCCCAACCAATGCCGTAAAATTGATTACACCGTACAGCGAGGCTTCTATGAATCCGAAGGACACCATTTTTTCTGCTCCAATAAACAAAATTGGTGACTTCACCTTTGATGAACGTGTAGCAGAAGTTTTTCCTGACATGATTCAACGTTCTGTTCCGGGTTACAGTAATATCATTTCTGCCATCGGTATGGTAACTGAACGTTTTGTGACTGAAAATTCAAATCTTTATGATCTGGGTTGTTCACTCGGCGCTGCCACGCTTTCCATGCGCCGTCACATCAATCAGCCGGGCTGCAAAATTATTGGGGTGGATAACTCGCATGCGATGGTTGAACGATGCAAACTGCATATCGAAGCGTACCGTTCCGATACACCGGTTGACATCATAGAGGCAGATATCCGCGACATCGACATCACCAACGCCTCGGTTGTCGTACTGAACTTTACCCTACAGTTTCTGTCACCGGAAGATCGCTTTACGCTGCTGAGCAAAATATACCAGGGGCTGAATAAAGGCGGGATCCTTATCCTGTCTGAGAAATATGTCTTCCCTGACGCCACTTCAAACCAGCTTCTGATCGATCTTCACCATGCGTTTAAAGGGGCGAACGGTTACAGTGAACTGGAAATCAGCCAGAAGCGCAGTGCGATAGAAAACGTTCTTCTGCCAGACAGTATTGAACAACATAAACAACGTTTTGCTCAGATCGGATTTTCCAGCTACGAAGTCTGGTTCCAGTGCTTTAACTTCGGCTCAATGTTTGCAATTAAATAATCCCGATCCTCTCTTGTTAACTTTCAGGACTTCACATTTCTATGTTTAATTTTGCCAATTTCTATCAACTACTTGCTAACGATACTCTGCTTCAACCATGGCTGAATGTGTTGCCTCAGCAACTCACAGAGTGGCAGGAAACAGGGCACGGCGATTTTGAACGTTGGTTAAGAGCACTGAAAAAGCTACCTGAAACCACCCCAGATCATGTGGATTTAAAAAATGCGGTGAAAGTATGGAATGACCAACCCTTAAATCAGGGTGAAGATAAGAAGCTCGAAAGCATTTTGCGTACTCTTCATCCCTGGCGCAAAGGACCTTATGAGCTGCATGGTATTCATATTGATACCGAATGGCGTTCCGACTGGAAATGGGACCGGGTCCTGCCACATATCACCCCGTTAAAAAACCGTAGCGTACTCGATGTCGGCTGCGGCAATGGCTACCACATGTGGCGAATGATTGGCGAAGGTGCGCGTTTATGCGTGGGTATCGACCCATCCCACCTGTTTCTGGTTCAGTTCGAAGCAGTCAGAAAGCTGCTTGGCAATGACCAGCGGGCTCATTTACTGCCACTTGGTATTGAACAGCTACCTGAATTAAATGCGTTTGATACCGTATTCAGTATGGGGGTCCTCTACCACCGCCGCTCACCACTCGATCATATTCTGCAACTGAAAAATCAGCTGGTTCCCGGCGGAGAACTGATTCTGGAAACTCTGGTCATTGATGGTGATGAAAATGCCGTACTGGTTCCGATCGACCGCTATGCACAAATGCGAAATGTGTACTTTTTCCCATCTGCAAAAGCATTAAAAATATGGTTAGAAAAATGCGGATTTATTGACGTCATTATTGCTGATGAATCGGTAACTTCTGTTGATGAACAACGTTCAACGGCATGGATGACACATAACTCATTGCCTGACTATCTGGATCCCCATAATCCGGAGAAAACGGTTGAAGGTTATCCGGCACCGAAACGGGCAATTCTGATTGCAAAAAAACCATAATTGACACTAACCTAACTCCCGGCCAGTCGAACCGCGTTATGGTACGACCCCTTCCGGAAAGGACGCCTGGAGTGCATGATTAAAAACGAAGACTGAAAAGGCAATACATGTTTAAGCCACTGGTTATTTTAAGTTCATTAATAGCACTTAGCGGGTGTTCGTTGTTAAACATCGATCAATACCACCAGGAAACACTTAAGGTTATTCAGCATTCTCAGAAACAAAATGATGAAAAATTTGCTTCTCTGGAAGACTCTATTCAGCAGCAAAATAGTCAGATTATTTCTCTGCAGAATACCATTGCCGATTTAGAAAAGGGACTGGCAAAACTCAATAAACAGATTAAGCAAAAGGCCAGCAAAGCTGTAGCCAATACCAAAACAAAAAATGCCATATCCACCACCGGCTCAGGCATGCCTCGCAACGAAATTCTGCTCGGTGCCGTTGAACATGTTGTTATTGATACCGTGAATCAAACGTTTGACGCACGGGTGGATACCGGAGCGGCAACTTCATCGTTAAATGCGATCAATATTCAGGAATTTGAACGCAATGGCAAAGACTGGGTGAAATTTCAGCTCGATGAAGGAGAAGGCGCAAAAGAAACGTCGCAGTGGATAGAAGCCCGGGTTGTCCGTTATGTTCGAATCCGCCAGTCTACCAGCGAAGAAAGTGAGCGCCGGGTGGTGGTAGAGCTCTGGGTAACACTTGGAAGTATTCACGAAAAAGCCGAATTTACCCTGGCTGATCGCTCAATGATGACGAACCCCATATTATTAGGACGAGAATTTATCCGCGACATTGCCTTGGTTGATGTAAGCCGGAAATACATTCATACCAGGAAATAACAAATCTTAGGTTAATAACGCTATGACATCCCGAGTCCCCTTTTATCTTTCCATTGTTCTTCTGATTGCGATCGGAACCTACCTTATATTTTTACGTCATAGCGTATACGGAGTACCTTTTACTCCTGGTGAAACCCGACAGGTATGGGAAATTGAAGCGCTGATTCAGTTTAATGCACAGGGTAAACCGGTCAAAGTCTCTCTGGCTGCACCGGAAACACAACAGGGCTTTACTCTGGTGAATGAATCCAGTGCATCCCCCGGTTACGGTGTTTCTTATATTCAGACCGCCAGCGGACGCCGGGCAGAATGGTCGGTCCGCACCGCCAGTGGCCCACAGACTATTTATTACAAAACCCAGTTTCTCGTCGATCCTCAGGCTAAAGCACCTCAGCTTGCCCCATCTGCTGACAAGCCGTCTGTTACAATTAACGGCCCCGAGCAAATTGCCGCTCATGCAATATATTCATTAGCCAAAGAACGTTCTGCCGATGAAATCAGCTACACCCGCGAAATGTTTAAAGTATTAAACGATATTGAAAACCAGCACTCTCAGTTATTACTGAACCATATGTCGAAAGTCGAGGCCGCACAGGATCTGCTTTCCATTGCGGAAATTCATAACAAAACGGTAGGAGTGCTGACTCTGGAAGATGGCCGCCGCCGCCAGAACATTGAATTAATGAACCAAATCTGGGACGGAAAACAGTGGGTTATCTTTGACCCGACAAGCGGAATACAACAAAACACCAATAACAAACTGATATGGGATCAATCGAACGTATCATTGCTGGATGTGATTGGCGGCAGCAATAGCCGTGTGCTGTTCAGCATGATCACACGCGAAATTACGCCTCAGCATGCTACTCAGCAGAAAGTAGAAGCTGACGGACTGTTAAACCTTTCCATTCACAGCTTACCGCTGGAAGAACAGGCCATGTTTAAAACCATCATGCTGATTCCAATCGGGGCCTTGATTGTGGTGATTCTGCGTATTTTAGTTGGCCTGAAAACGTCCGGGACTTTTATGCCGGTGTTGATTGCCGTCGCCTTTGTTCAGACCCAGCTCCTTCCCGGCATTATGGGCTTCGTGCTGATTGTCGGTACCGGTCTGATCATCCGCAGTTATTTATCCAGGCTGAATTTATTATTAGTTGCCCGGATTTCTGCCGTGATTATTTCGGTCATTCTGATCATTGCCATTTTTGCCATTCTGGCATTTAAACTCAGCATAACAGAAGGCTTGAGCATCACCTTTTTCCCTATGATCATCCTGTCCTGGACCATAGAACGGATGTCGATTCTGTGGGAAGAAGATGGCGCGAAGGAAGTTCTGGTTCAGGGTGGCGGTTCACTGCTTACTGCCGTACTGGTCTATCTTGCAATGACTAATGACTACATTCAGCACTTAACTTTCAACTTTATTGGTATCCAGTTAATTGTTCTTTCTGCGATTTTGCTGTTAGGAACATATACCGGTTACCGGATTAGTGAACTTAAACGCTTTAAAAATATGGTGGGCTAAACATGTTAATCAATGCATGCAAAACCTTCCTTAAACTCCATCATAAAGGCATTCTGGGAATGAATAAGCGTAATCACGCTTATATTGGCCGCTATAATGATCGATCAAAATTTCCGTTGGTTGATGATAAATTAAAAACCAAAATTATTGCTCAGCAGGCCGGATGTACCGTACCGGATCTCATTGGTGTAATACAGAGTCAGCACGAAGTAAAGCAGATTCATGAGATGATTGCAGATAAGCAGGGCTTTGTGATCAAACCTGCTCATGGTAGTGGCGGTAAAGGTATTTTAGTTATCACTCAACACGAAGATGGGATTTACACCAAGCCATCCGGTTCGACGATTAACCGGCAAAATCTCGAGCGTCATATCAGTAATGCTCTGGCCGGATTATTTTCTCTGGGCGGCAAAAACGACGTTGTCATTATCGAAGATTTGATTTATTTCGATGACTGCTTTGCTCCATACAGCTATGAAGGTGTGCCTGACATCCGGGTGATTGTGTTTAAAGGCTATCCGGTAATGGCGATGATGCGCTTATCGACTTCTGCCTCTGACGGAAAAGCCAACCTTCATCAGGGAGCGGTCGGTGTCGGCCTGGATATCGCCACAGGTAAAGCCCTGCATGCGGTTCAGTTCGGTCAGCATGTCACTCATCATCCGGATACAGGCACTCCTCTGAATGCCCTTGTTGTTCCGCACTGGCAGGAACTGCTTATTCTGGCGTCACGGGCATGGGAAATGACCGGACTCGGCTATCTGGGAGCAGACATCGTTATCGACCGCACTAAAGGGCCTCTGATCCTGGAGCTCAATGCCAGACCCGGACTATCAATTCAGGTGGCAAACGGTGCCGGATTATTGCCTCGCCTCAAGCACATAGAAAGCCTTGGAAAACCGTTTCTTCCGCCGACACCGGAACAACGCGTTGAACATGCAATGACTCAGTTTGGTCAGCCACAAGTCTGATCACAAACTGCTCTGATCCCATTCTATTTTATTGTATTCATCAATTAGCCATTGCTTTTCATCTTCCGGGATCAATTCCCAGTGAACGCTATTAATGGCACCATGAAATTTCCACAGCAATGAGAGGTCTTTAGACTTACCGTATTTTCGTCTTATCTGAACCACAGCGAATGCAGCTCCAAGCCTTTTAAACTGCTCCACATTCATAATGTTACAATGCTTAAGCATTCGCTCCAGAGTATGGTTCATATTGGGAAGATCCCGAAGCCGGCTCATCAGCTTCGTTTTCTTCACCAGTTGATCCTGATAGGCAGCCTGATAAGAACAGGTAACAAATTCTCTAATCCGATAATCTTCTTTATCCACCAGACGGCTAACATCAAAATAGTTCATTTCTGACGATGAACGCTTTTTCGTCTGAATATAAACCGGACATCCGAGATCCCGTAACTGCTCATCAAGAAGAGGGCATCCGCGTAAAAATAATCGGGATGCATCCGCCTGAGCAAACATGGCTCCCCGATAAAATATTCCCGTATTACCAAAAACCGATTTCGTCGTACATTCTGCGCGTACTTCAATAAGATTCAGAAATTTATCTAATGTCATATACACCTCAAAAATTATCTAATTGACTGATTTATCTGATAACATTATGAGTAACCACTCCTTGCGATATCTTAGATATATACCATCTGATGAATAAAGAATGAGTCTTGGCTATGAGATAAGGGATATATGAAATTGAAAAAACGGATTGCTATTCATTAATTGCGAACGCCTTCTCAAAATATTGACTATAGTTGGAAAATTGTCACATTTAGTGATTTCTCATTGCCCAGAGGGGGCAGAGATTGATAGAATTTAGCGATATATAATTACAAAATAATCTCATGAATCACGTATCTTTTTTTTGGCTGCCAGATAACAAGCAAGCCATCTTTAATAGCATAGAATCTGAATTTACACAGTTCGTAGACCTTTCAATTAACAACGGTAAATTTCTGCTTCCCCCGATTCCGGCTGTCGTACTTGATATCCAAAAATTATGTACTCAGGAACAGACTACGGTAAAAGATGTTGCCGATTGTCTGATAGATGATCCCAGCCTGACTGCCGTCGTTCTGAAAATTGCCAATACGGTGATTTTTAACCGCAGGGGAATTTCTTTTAACGATATTAATACTGCCGTATCACGACTGGGGATCATGCGCGTACGTGACATTGTCACGGCTCAGTCTATCGAACAGCTGAAAAACAGTATTCAGCTTGATAATAATGGTGGAAAAATACTAAGAAACAGTGCAATTCACTCTCGGGAGCTTGGTGCAACCATGGTCCTGGTATGCCGTGAATTCCTGGCTCAGAACAATACTACTTATGGCTACCTCGAACAGGACAAAGCCTTATTGGTCGGTCTGCTGGCCGATATCGGTCTGTTCTGTATCCTGAGTGAATATCATCTGTTTTTAGAAAACGGTAACTATATTCAGAATGATTTAACTAATCAGGTATTCGAAACCCTGTGTCCGAAAACCAGTTATCAGGTTCTGAAACGATGGGGATTCGACAATGATTATCTCTCCGTTGCAAATAATACTGAACGTTCCGCTAAAATCGGACCGGTCTCCTATTTAGATATTGCCAGAATCGCTTATCACCTGCTGTTGTTCAGAAAGCAGGATACCCAGCTTGAAGATCATGAAGTCGAAATCAATGCCGCAGGAGCTGAAGTGCTGTATACACTAAGCAACTTATCGGATATTGATTTCAACACTGCAATCGATGACATTTTAAACAATACTGGATTCTGAACTGCACCCCGATT
>JBNKRC010000118.1:0-7350 GCA_050296215.1 Vibrio sp.
GGATCATTGGCGGTAAACAGGCTGCCAAAGCACGTTGCTAAGAATTCAAGGAAAAGATCAACAAATTCACAGGCTCGCTCTTCACCGTTGTAATAACCTTCAATGATATTAACGGCTTTACGCTCTTCATTATATTTGTGTTTGTACAGCAGTTCGAATCCACGACCCGAAAGATAATTATCCAGACATCCTTTTTTACCACAGCCACACTGCAGGTAAGGAGGATTGTCGCCCAGCAACATCCACGCATCGATAGGCACCCGCATATGACCAACTTCACCGGCTACGTGATTACGGCCGGAAAATACTTTACCGTTAAAGATAAAACCGCCGCCAAATCCGGTACCGAGAATCAGGCCCATCACCGATGGCGAATCTTTTAGTTCACTGTCCCAGGCTTCAGAAAGTGCAAAACAGTTTGCATCATTTTCCAGTTTAACGGTTCTTGCCAGACGCTGCTCAAGATCGCGACGCAGGAATCGTCCGTTGGCACAAGGAACATTTACGGTCAGTACGCTGTCATCTTCGGCACTTTCCATTCCGGGAAATCCGATACCAACCAGACCTTCCGTTGAAAATTCGTTGTCATACTTTTCAACTAATGAAACGATGGCATTTACTAATGCATCATAGTCATCCGAAGGGGTTGCTACTCGTTCAGTAGCCAGACGATTAAGGCTATCATCAAATGCCCCAAACTCAATTTTGGTACCGCCAACGTCAAAGCCGTAATACATGGAAGTTCTCTCCTATCTAAAAATCAATGCATATACATCTAAATTATTACGGATGATACAGAATTGCGTTCAGATACCCTAAAGTGCGAATTGCAATACGTGACGCAAAGCGTATTTATTATTTTTTAATGAGAATTAAGTGTCATTTCGGGAGAGAAATTCCCGCATTTTACGCAGGGCAGAACGTTGCGAATCGCCTTTACCCCGACTTTTTGACAGTAAATAGGCTTCTTGAAACGCTTTAAACCAGTGAAATAGCGTTTCTGACTCATTTTCATATCCAAGTTGTTCAAACGCGACACTTGCCACTTCGGCTGTCGACAGATGATTAGGATTCAAAGATTTCCTCATCACATATTCGGACAGTTTTTCCGGCTGAATGGAAAAAACCGGAAACCGTTCCAGATACGGAGACCTGCGAAACATGCGCCGTGCTTCACGCCAGCTTCCGTCAAGAAGGATCAAAAGGACCTTTTTTCCCGGTTCGATTCGCAATGGAGATGATGCTAACCTGGATGTGTCATCAACATATTGTTCAGGAAAAAGAATCACCGGAAAATAATCCGGATTATTAAGCAGTTCAATAAGCTCGAATGACGGTTCAGTTCTGGACCATTGATAAACATGAGTATCACTTAATACATCAGCAATCAGCCGTCCTGTATTGCTGGGTTTCAAGACTTCATTTTCCGAAAGAAGAAGAAGCGCGGACAGAGAATCGCCGGCTTGTGGTTTTACGTGACAAATACAGAACGCTTTTGCAACCTGACAAATCCCGCACCGTTGAGTTTTTCCTCCCCGGGCACTGAAGGGTTTGGTAGCATTTTCAATACGTGCCTGATGAAGACGCTGGAAAGCATTTAATTGCATAAGGGTAAAAAAATAAGAAGAAATGGATGTTTTATTGTAATAGAGAAATTCTTACAAGTAATTAGGATAAACCGTTTATCCCCCAGCTATCGACGGATAAACGGCTTACAGATTAGGACCGTAATTATTCGAAGCGATATTCAGTCAGCATCTGTTGCTGCTGTCCGGCTTCATCGGCGAGCTTCTGAGATGTGCCTACCATAGAAGCCAGATTTTTTTCGGTCTGCCTGGACTGGTCATTAATATCAATAATCGACTGGTTGACGCTGGAGGTCGCGAGTTCCTGTTCTTCAGTCGCATGAGAAATTTGCTCTATCTGATCCACCATACTGTGAACCGCTCCTGCGATTGAACTAAATGAACGTTTAACATCCGCATTCGCAGCTAAAGACTGCGTCATTTCATCTCTGGATTGCTGAACGGCTTTTTTTGAGTCCGTGGCTGCGTTGACCAGCTGATTCATCTGCAGACTAATCTTTGCCGTCTGCGTCGAAGTATCGCTTGCCAGACGACGCACTTCATCGGCTACGACTGAAAATCCTCGTCCCTGCTCCCCGGCCCTGGCTGCTTCAATAGCGGCGTTCAGCGCCAGTAAATTGGTATTTTCAGCGATTCCGGTAATCAGATCGACCATGCCCTGGATCTGATGAACACACCCCTCCAGAGTGTTCATTGAAACTTCATTTGCATTTAACACCTGATCCAAATTATTCAGTTTCGTCGTACTTGCTTCGAGCAGTGATATGCCGTCGTTAGTGTATGTCACGGTGTTTCTACTTTCGGTCACACTAATTTGTGCCAGACGCGAGATCTCCCTGATAGACACCTCAATCTGGCCAACAGCGGTACTCATGGACGAGAGCGTCTGGTTTTGAAGTTCCAGTGCACGCTGATTTTCTTTTGCCGCCTGAACACTCTCAGATGAGAAGTCGTTTACATCCCGGGCGGTACTCTTTACCTGAATCAGAGACTGGCTCATTGCATCAATCACCAGATTGATTGCCTGAGCAATTTTGCATAATTCCAGTGGCCCGCGCGCAACAATCTGCTGAGTAAAATTTTTCTGAGTCAGCCTGTCCAGCCCTGCGGTAACCGTACGCATTCCAAGGTTAATCCAACTGCATAACCGTAACCACCCGATAATGGTGATTAATATAACCGCCAGATTCAAAACCAGCTGAGTTATTTTTGTTTTCTCAATATTGTTGGTTACGAATTGCTGTTTGGCTGTGATATTTCTCTCTGCCTGCTTAGAGATATTTTCCAACTGACTAATGGTTTGCAACGATGTCGCTGCCGCTTTATCCAGCTCGCTATTCAATTCTGTAAAATGATCTATCTGAGCCAGCGCCCGCAGAACAATCCCCTTGTCAGCAAATCCATCCGTTACAATCTGCATCGGAGAACTAAAACTGGGGAAGTCGGAAAAAACGTTATACCAGTCTTTAAAATCATCATAAGCAAGCATAATGGCCGCTAAGCTGGTTTTAAGCTGTTTGTACAACTCCCGTGCTTTCTCGGGGGATTTTTCCATTAAAATTAATAAAAACAGGCTTTCCATACGTGAGGCATTGGCGATAAAACGGTTGGCTGCATCCATCGCTTCCGGGTTATCGAAAGCGAACATATTCGCAATCCGGCTGAACTCAGGTCCGATCGACATCAGCCCGTAGCGGAACGTTTCGATTTCACTTTCCATTTTCTGGGTTTCGATCAAACGTGATTGTTGTAACTGGAGGACTTTATCTGCCGAGTTGTAAAGTGCAGCACTACTTTTCACAATGTTCTGATATTTGTCACGCGATAATGCTCCATGTTCATCGACAAACAGATCCAATTGTTTCATTACCTGCTGAGAGCTAAGTCTGTTCTTTTGCGACTGCTCAATAAGTACATTCAGGCTCTCTGATGTTTCTGCACGAACAGCATCTTTGATCAGGTTCGATTCCTTTAAAATAAGGAGTGAAACAGCGTTATTTGTTTGCGCCAGGGGTAATATCCGCTCAGAAAGCACATTAAAATTCGATGTAACAATATTCAGGCCGGAAAAGCTTTGATAGGAAATGACTAAAATAGCAAAAACAAAAGCCGTAAAACTGATTGAAATGATTTTGGTAAGTGATGTCGGGAAAATTTGACGTGACATATAAGCATCTTGTTTGTAAGAACACGAACAAGATGCTATTTCGATTTAATGACAGAAATATGACAAAACGATATGATCTTCTAATTGAGACTAGTCATATTTCGCTACTGCTGTATCAAATAAATTTTTAAGCAATCCGACAAATTCATCCAGAAACGCGATCTGTTCATTGGTCGCTTTTTTCTTCCAGCACCCCGCACATACTTCAGCCAGATCATCAACAACCATATCAACTTCTTTCAGTAACTGGAATCGTACACTCGCATGCAAATCCGGGTTTTGTTCGAACAAGATCATAATGTTACTGGCTATCATATCTGAGGCAACATCCTCAATGCTTTCTCCCCCTGTATCACCATCCGTCGTGAAAACACTAAGATTTGATGCAAGATGCTCGATAAGAGCCAGATAGCCATCGGTTTCTACAACCACTTATTCACCCCACTTAAGATTGCTTTACTGAATATAGTTTATGCACAAGTTCTCTGTTTTCACAGATGTGATACAAAGATATATGGAAATTACCTGTATATAGTGGGATTTTTATCAATAGCTCGAACCTGTGTCAATCATCGCGGTAGCAGATCATGGTGTGGCTTAAGGTAATTATAAAAAATTGAGATAAGCACGAAGAATAAATTACTGAATTATCCTACACTTGAGTTAAACACTCTTGCATGAGGTGATTCGACTATGTGGCAAGCTATTTCTCAACAGATTTCAGACGTCATCGGACAGGAGTTCCAACCTCAGGAAAGGCAACGGATTGATGGCGGAGATGTGAATCAGTCATATCGTGTCAGTGACGGTATTCTTACTTTTTTTGTTAAAACAAATGATAAAGAGTTTCTGCCCATGCTGGTTGCCGAGAGTGACGGATTAAATGCGCTGGCCAAATCCGATACCCTCACTGTGCCTAATGTCATATGTCTTGGTACCACAAAAGCTCATTGCTATTTAGTCCTTGAATATTTCCCTCTGGTTCCGCTTAACGACTCAACAAGTCATGCTCTTGGTATTGAACTGGCTAATCTGCATCGCTGGGGCGAACAGAAAGAGTATGGTTTTGATCAGGATAACTATATTGGTTACTCAGTACAACCTAATGGATGGCATAAAAAGTGGTCCCGTTTTTTCGCCGAACAACGCATAGGATGGCAACTTCAGTTATTAAAAGAGAAAGGGATTGTATTGACGGATACTGATGAGTTTGTTGAACTGATCAATAACCGACTTTCCGGGCATAATCCGAAACCGGCCCTACTCCATGGCGACTTCTGGTCAGGAAATATGGCCCGGGTCGGACATAGTGCTATCGCTTATGATCCCGCTTGTTACTGGGGGGATCGGGAATGTGATATCGCAATGTCAGAATTATTCGGCGGTGTTTCAGAAGAATTTTATAAAGGTTATAACAGTACATATCCGCTGGAGGAAAACTACCCGCTGCGACGGGATATTTATAACCTCTATCCTATTCTTCACCGCTGTAACTGTTTTGGCGGCCACTATATTGAAGATGCGCAGCAGCGTATCACCAAACTGCTGGCCGAATAAGTTCTGCAACTTGCTACTTATACCCTGGGGGAGAAGGATATCTTTGGGTATAAGTGCCGGCGCATCTGCTCGGTGCCGTGCTTGTTCAGCGCTGTGCTAATACACGTTCGACCGTATCTACAATGGCCTGAGTCTGCGGATCGATTTCCACATTGATCTCATCCCCGGCTTTACGCTCACCGAATAGCGTTTTTTCTAATGTTTCGGGAATAAGGTTAACACTGAAACGATTATTTTCTACTTCAGCGACAGTCAGCGAACAGCCATCTAATCCTATAAATCCCTTAGCTAAAACGTATTTACCCATGGATGAAGGTAACTCAAACCAGATCGTCCGGTTATTTTCACTATAAACAATGTCAGCAATTTTTATCGTCTGCATGATATGGCCGGACATAGTGTGTCCGCCGATTTCATCGCCAAACTTTGCGGCGCGTTCAACGTTAACATAGTCGCCCGCCTTTAATGTCCCCAGATTAGTCAGATCCAATGTGGCCTGCATCAGGTCAAATGAAGCTAAATCACCGTCAATTGAGGTAATAGTTAAGCAACAACCGTTATGCGCAACCGATGCTCCTATCACCAGATTGCCGCTCAGATTATCAGGAAGGCGTATCGTATGAGTATTTAAGCCATTTTTCTTTTCGATGGTAACAACCTGCGCCATTCCCTGTACAATCCCGGTAAACATCTGGTCTCTCCTCAATTTTTCATAGCAGAAAGCATAACAATTATCTATTATGCTGGCTCGATAAACTGTAGCATGTTTTTCTTTGAATGTTAGCCATCAGGAGTATTTTGTGCGCCGTTACCAGGTTGAAATAATGAAGCTTATCCGCCTTTCCACACCGGTGCTGATTGCTTCAGTTGCTCAGACCGGCATGGGGTTTGTTGACACGGTCATGGCCGGTGGCGTATCTGCACTTGATATGGCAGCTGTCTCGATCGCCGCCAGTATCTGGCTGCCTGTTATTCTGTTCGGAACCGGAATTTTAATGGCGCTGGTACCAGTAGTTGCCCAGTTAAACGGAGCAAGAAAGCGCGATCGTATTCCTTTCGAAATTCAGCAGGGATTACTTGTCGCGTTATTGCTCTCCGTCCCTACCATTCTGGTGCTGTTACAGACAAGCCGCATTTTGCATCTGATGGATATAGAACCGCATCTGGCCGACAAAACGATCCACTATATGTACGCAATGCTATTCGCAGCACCTGCCCATTTATTATTCCAGGCATTGCGTAGTTTTACAGACGGAATGTCTGAAACGAAAACCGCTATGATTATTGGTTTCATCGGCTTACTGCTTAATATCCCTCTCAACTGGATCTTTGTGTATGGTAAGTTCGGTGTGCCGGCCCTTGGCGGAGTTGGTTGCGGTGTTGCGACGGCGATCGTTTACTGGATGATGTTCGGACTACTGCTTGGTTATGTACTGAATTCAAAACGTCTTGCTCAAATACCGGTATTCGGTAAGTTTTACCGCCCTGATATAAAAGAATTGTCGCACCTGTTTCGTCTGGGCTTTCCTGTCGCGGCTGCTCTCTTTTTTGAAGTAACACTCTTTGCTGTGGTTGCTATTCTAATTTCACCGTTAGGACCTTTGGTGGTTGCTTCACATCAGATCGCCATCAATTACTCGACACTGGTATTTATGTTACCGATGAGTGTCGGGGCGGCAGTCAGCATCCGGGTTGGTCATTTCATTGGTGAAGAGCGTCAGGAAGATGCGGTTATTGCCGCAAAGGTAGCACTGTTCACCGGCGTTTTTATTGCACTGATTACCGCGACGTTAACGATAGTTTTTGCGCACGGAATCAGTGCCATGTATTCACATAATACAAAAGTGCAGGATATGGCGGTCAGCTTACTCATTCTGGCCGCGGTTTATCAGTGTACCGATGCCATACAGACGATATCGGCAGGTGCCTTGCGTGGCTATAAAGATATGAAAGCGATCTTTATACGTACATTTATCGCTTTCTGGGTTTTCGGTCTTCCGTCCGGTTATATACTGGGTATGACAAACTGGATTGTCGCAC
>JBNKRC010000119.1:0-7167 GCA_050296215.1 Vibrio sp.
CAAAACTGTAATAATGCATGCAATAATAAAAGTAATTACCATCCAGTAACGATTTAACTGCTTCACGTTTCACTTACCCTGTTATCATATTCAAAATCTATATCACAACTCAGATTACCTACCTTTAGCAATATCAGGAAGATTAAATATGCTTAAAGCTGTTCATCATGTCGCGATTATTTGTTCTGACTATCAACGTTCTAAAGACTTCTACATTAACATTCTTGGTCTTAAGATCATTGCCGAAAACTACCGCGAAAAACGAAATTCTTATAAATTAGACTTAGCCTTAGAAGACGGGAGTCAAATTGAGCTCTTTTCATTTCCGGATACGCCACAACGCCCAAGCCGTCCCGAAGCTCAGGGGTTAAGGCATCTCGCTTTTTGCGTCGATGATATAACCGCAGCAACTTCGCAACTTGAAACACACGGAGTTGAAGTTGAACCCATTTGCATCGACGAATATACCGGGCGGAAATATACCTTTTTCGCCGACCCGGATGGCCTGCCCTTAGAACTGTACGAAAACTGAAGCACAGAGATTCTGCAGCGCCCTGAACGTAAAAAAGCGCCCGACAGGCGCTTTAATTCCGAGAGTTAATCTGACTAGTTAAGTCGTTTCGCTTTTTTGTGGTACTCTTTTTTCAACGAGTTATCTTTCTTAAGTTCTTGCTTGGCCAGAACTAAGTCGCCCTTAGCTAAAGCCTCATCGATCACATCAAAAGAAAGCCTCAGTTTATCAAAACCTTCCTGGTAAACCACGTCACGTTTAGGAGAATACTTCCCTTGCTTAGCCTGTACCACCAACTGGTCAAGTTTGTTCACCGCAAGCTGCATTGCTTCTACTGTGTCGGCATTTGCAGCTTCACGAAAGGCGATTCTCATCTCTTTCATTACGTATTCAAGATCAACCTGTGCCGCGAACAGATTAAAACTCATCCCGAATCCGGCCAGCATTAATAGTGCTTTTTTCATTTTTATCTCCGATAGGCTTACTTTCGTCGGCCAGTATAATGGATTTCACTAATATACACAGGAAATACATTGATTAATTAACGGAAAATTCACACAGCCCCGGCTTATTCAGCCAGTACCACAAACTCATCAATCACAGGCCGTCCGCGTAAACGGATAAATTCGAGAAACTGAGCAGTACTATGAGTAATGACTCTGGCCGAATTAATCCCCACATCATCCAGTAACTTCTCTGCTAATTCCAGCTTGCCGATAGCATTACAAAAATGGGCATCGCTTCCGGTCGTAATAAATGCATTATACTTTTTAGCAACCGTTGCTATCTCATAGCAACGCTCAATACTCCCAACCCGGCTATGACCAAGTAAGGTGCTGTTATTAATTTCAATCGCAACGTTGTGCTCTGCCGCCAGCGATATTACCTGGTCGAAATCAAAATCATATTTGGGGTTACCCAGATGACCGAGCGCATCCACCCGTCCGTTTTTGATCACGTTAATTAATGCCTCGGTATGGCTGCTTTTCGTATCGGGAGCAAAAACCGGGTCATGAAAACTACCGATGATCCAGTCCAGATGCTCATCTATCGTAGGATCAATATCAATATTACCGGACTCATCCATGATATTCGCTTCAACGCCCCGGATAATGGCGACCCCTTCAAGGAAACGCGGCAGGGTTCGTTGGTTGGCAAAAAACCAGGGATGTGGCGCTCCGGGCATCAGTTCCGCGTGATCCGTCGTGCAAAGTATCTTAAGCCCATGCTGGGCTGCCGCTTTTGCATTCTCGATAATCGTACTGTAAGCGTGACCACTCGCAATTGTATGGGTGTGGGTATCGACTTCTAAACGCATTTTCTCCTCCTCGCCGGCAAAAAACCATTCTAGCAGTGCCGACAGCAGGCTAACAACGGAAATACGCAACTAAATGAATTTTGCTTTATCGTTGGTAGTTGTGGATACCGTTTGCTCTCTGTGAGAAAACACAAATTTAAGAAATTAAAAAGTGGCGTTTTTTTACGCTAAGATCTATTATTTTACCGGTAACAAATTGATGCACATCAAAATTTAATAAAAATAAATAATGTAGTAACCAACGTTAAAGGGGTTAAGACAACAGAGATGATCATACCGGAAAAAAATTCTCGGTTCGACGTACAATTTGGAAACAACCAACCCGTGTAGCAGAAGTAGTTATCCACTTTATCCACCCCTTTCACCCGGTCTTCAAACAGAATGTGCCTGAAAATAAACGGATCATCCGCATTCAGCCCGATGAGGGGTTTTGGATTAAAAGAGCCCGGCGCAGGATTCAAGACCAAAGAAGTGGCGATGGACTTACATTACGCGAACTTAAAAAAGTCACATTTGCTAACCGCCTGCGAGCGCTTGCTGCTAGATGTCCTCAACGGTGATGCAACGTTATTTGCCCGTACCGATGCGGTTGAAACGCGCTGAAAATTTGTGCAGCCCATTATCGGCCATAAGCAAAAACCATAATTTTTATATAGTTATACCTGCGGTACCTGAGGCCCCATCGAAGCAGATAACTTGCTGCAGCGGGACAACAAAAACTGGCGTTTCCCATGTAAAAATTTAACTAATACGGACTATTGCGAACTATGATCAATCATAAAATCTATCCGACAGCTGAATTGGTTGTCGAGTCTCTGGCGGACGATCTCAAAGCCTATAGCCTGCAAGAAAAACCCGTGCATATCTCACTATCTGGTGGCAGCACCCCAAAAATGCTTTTTAAGCGCCTGTCCCACGCAGATTATGCAAGCTCTATCAAATGGAAAAACCTTCATTTCTGGTGGGGAGACGAACGCTGTGTCGCGCCCGATGATGCTGAAAGTAACTTTGGTGAAGCTAACGCTTTACTGTTTAGCCAGATTGATATCCCTGCGGAAAACATTCACCGGATCCGTGGGGAAGACGATCCTGAGCAGGAAGCCAAACGCTTTGCTGCAGAAATGACTGAGGTTATCCCATGCGAAAACGGTACACAGGTATTCGACTGGATATTGCTCGGAGTTGGCCCCGACGGGCACACTGCATCTCTGTTTCCCGGGGTAACCAATTATCAGGATCAAAAACTATCGGTAGTCGCCAGCCATCCGGAATCAGGTCAGTTACGTATTTCAAAAACCGCCAGAGTACTGAAAGCGGCAAAACGTATCAGCTATCTGGTTCTTGGTGCAGGTAAAGTTGAAATTGTTTATGAAATTTCAACAAATCCGGCACACGACCTCCCTTATCCGGCTGCTAAAATCCAATCCAATTCAGGCATAACCGAATGGTACCTCGATGCCGCCGCTGCCGAAAAAATTACGTAAAGGAGCATAGGGAATGAAAGCTGATATTGGTGTAATTGGCCTGGCCGTAATGGGACAAAACCTTATCCTGAAATGAGTGACCATGGGTAATAACGTGCCCGCCTACAACCAACGCACGAACGTTGTTTGCGAAACCATGTATAACCTAACCCCTTAGTGCCAGTTTACCGGCCAATCTGCTACAGGCGGAGACACCGCTCAACGACTTGCGAGGTGTAACAAAATATCTCAATCTTATTTTTAAGATGCATCAATGGCCTATTGATGTGTATAATAAACGTGCAACACCCCTAAGATGCTAGCCAAACTGGCATCTTTTTATTTTTGTGGATCCCTTTTAGATTCACTAAATTATTATTGCCGTACACGGAGAGATAACATGTTTAACAAATACTTTGCATTGGTTCCTGCTGCAGTCGAAACTTCGGCAAAACTGGCAGAAGTTAAATCCAATACAAATGATGAGCGTCAACGTCTGGTTGAAGAAGCTCAGGCATGCTTAAGTGAAACTCATGCATCAGATGAGAACTTATTCACATTTAAGAAGTGTGCTTAATCTTTGTTTTTCATTGCTGAGCCACACGTTGAATATGATGTGTGGCTTATCCTTTCCAGTCAATCTTTCATTCCGCAAAAAACCACCTACCTCACACTTTCTTATTGTCATTTTTGTAATTAACAGTCAAATGTGATCTGGCAATCACAATTATGTCAACACCATGTCAAGTATAGGCATCAAGTCACATAATTCATTTTCTCACTTTGATTCCACCTTTGAAGTTTGTATTTTCATATGATGAATCGATTCAGCAAACAATAATCACATATAAAGGTGTTATGAAATGAAAATGAAACCACTGATTGCTGCTCTACTACTCGCATCTCCACTATTTGCAAATAGTGCTGAATTTACACTCACCGATGCCACCACTGGCAAAGATATTGGCGAATGGAAAATAACAAGTCAGGAACTAGGTATTAAAGCTGACAAGCCATTTACTGTAGAAAAACGGGCACTGCATGGCGGGAAACAGGCTGGTGTTGATATTTTGGTCATCAATAATGGCGAACTTGAAATAACTTTAGTTCCGACTCGTGGCATGGGTATTTTCAATGTGAAACGTAATGGGAAAAGAATTCTTGGCTGGGATTCCCCGGTAAAAGAAATTGTAAACCCTGCATATGTCGATTTGGAGAGCCGTAATGGTTTAGGCTGGCTGGATGGCTTCAATGAAATGATGGTTCGTTGTGGTTATGAATGGACAGGCCACCCAGGTGTTGATGATAATGGGCAGCTTCTAAGCTTACACGGTCGTCTACAAAATACCCCGGCTTCCACCGTAAAAGTGATCATTGATGACAAATCCCCCTACACTATTACCGTGCAAGGTGAAGTTTCAGAAAAAACGTTTAAGAAAACCGAACTTGTCACACAAACCTCATTTTCTGTTGTACCTGGTAGCAACACATTTGAATTGCACGATACATTAACTAATAAAGCCGATTACGATGATGAGTATCAAATCATCTATCACTCAAACTTCGGTACTCCGATTCTTGAAAAAGGTGCCAAAATTTACGCTACTGCAAGTGAAATCTCACCATTTAATACATATGCGAACAAAGGTCTGAGCGATTGGCAGACATACCAGGGTCCAACAAAAGATTATGACGAAATGGTTTATAATCTGAAACCTGTGGCGGATAAAAACGGTCAGGCTTTAGTAGTATTACATAATAAGGCAGCAAACAAGGGGGTTTCCGTCGGTTACAATATTAAACAATTACCCGTTCTGACTATCTGGAAAAATACTGACACTCTGCAACAGGGTTATGTAACCGGTATCGAACCGGGAACCAGCTATGCGTATAACACGAAATACCAACGACCTCTTGGCCTGGTTCCAACCATTAAAGCCGGAGAAAGTAAACACTTTGACCTAAGCTATACCGTTCTGCGCGATAACAAAGAAGTCAAAAATGGCATCAAACAAATTGATGCCATTTTATCCGGAAAATCTGTGAAACAAATTAGCACACCTATTGTGGATCTCACAAAAGTTCACTAATTATTCGTCTTTTTGACAACTGCGTTGAGCATGTTCACTCAACGCAGTATTTTATGACTAAATGGAACTATTCTGCCTAATACACCGAAATAATGTCAGACCGGCATTCCTGGTATATCAGATCCCGGCCTTTTGTTTTATCGTCTATCTGGACATTTCTACAAGTGATTTCCCCAGCAGCCAATCGACCACCATCTCAGCCTCTTCTCCTAATTTATCTATGGCTAACCTATACAATTGATCCAGTCCTTTCTTTGCGAAGTCCAGCGATCCTTCCGCAACCACGATATGGTGAACAAGCAGACGCAATATCGCCAAAAACCGATTATTCGATAACGCTTTCAGCCAGCTATATTTAAATGCCTCGACACCATGGTCAAATACCAGGTGATCGGCAAACATTGAAAATAGTTTTCCATCAATAGCTTCTGTAAAGTCGGTCTTTTTCGGAAAATGGTGACTAATTCCGGTACGTGATATACCGGTTTGCTCAGCTAAGGTGGTATATGACATTTTGTCATATCCAAGATCAAGCATTTGATCTACCGCCGCATCAATAATGGTGCTAATGGTCTTCTCTGTTTCTTCTTTACTTCTTTTGGGCATACTCTAGGCTCTTTCCTGACGCTATGAGGGTGCCACGACACCTACTGCCGAGCTCTCATCAATTAATGTGTCATTTATTCCATTAACTATCCGTGGAATAACACTACATACACAGATCCCATGAGAATCATTTTTTCTTCTCAGAACAAAGCTATTCGTTTTAATTGGGAACCTATCTTCCCCGATGATTTAATTATTACTTTGTCCTTACCAGATAATCTCTGAGCACTATGCTGACGGCAACAACTACAATTAAATAATGCTAACCCGTTAGCATATAGGCTTTGGGATCCGTGAAGATAATCACATACATTCATACAGTAATGCGCCGGGACATCTGTCACCATGATTGTTAGCGATATTTAGTCCGCGTTCCTCCTGACTGACACAGGCAAAATTTTACTATTCGTACTGGTATTTAGCCGGGATTCAGATCTACAATGATTACAAATAAATTAGAGGATTAGCTATGAGCGACAATACCTGTGTAGAAAATGAAGTATGTGAAGCCTGCGGTTGCTCTGCAGAAATGGGATTCATCATTAAAGAAGGTGATGAAGTTGCAGATGTTAAAATTACCGCCACTTCAAAAGAACTATTAGAAGCAGAACTGGCAAAATATATCGAGCTGGCAAAAACCGTATCCGCTGCAGTTGAATACGAAACCACGCCAGTTGATGAAAATTCAACTAATTTAGAAGCGCGTTTTAAATTTGAAGTAAGTGCGGAAAAACTGATTTTTGAACTTAAATCCCGTTCTTTATCCCGTTAAGTTGACCGGACTTCTGATAACCCGATAAGAGCAGCAAAGCTGCTCTTATTTATTGGAAATGTGATCAGTTTATGATGCGAATTTTTTTTCCCTTCCTTTTCCTGTTTCTAACCCCTGCGAATTCCAACGCCGGGTCGCTGGACCAATTTCAGATTCGTAACTATCTGGACAGCTACGGCAATTTAGACCTGCGTAACCGGCCTTTTGATACTATGCCCGACGGGCTAACTATTATACGAGATTTAGATATCTCCCGGACAAAAATCAAGCGCCTTCCTCAGGGACTCAGTATCGGGGGAAGTTTAACTGCAACCAACTGTGCACTGGAAACCATTCCACCCGGAACCCAAATCACAGGTTTTGCCAACTTGCTCGGCTCACAGATAAGGAACTGGCCATCCGGTATT
>JBNKRC010000120.1:0-7161 GCA_050296215.1 Vibrio sp.
TCACCATCGCTGGTAACATTTTCTGAGTCAAATTCAGCCTGCTGCTCTATTTTATCCAGTTCATCAAACAAAGCCGTCTCATCATCCAGAGATAATTCAACAGGTTCGTCAATCGAACTGATTTCTTCGTCTTCGATCAACTCATCAAGTAATGCGGTTTCCGCTTCGCCAACTGAAATTCCTTCCTCCGAAACCTCATCGCGGAGATCAAACCCAAAGTCTTCGTCATCCAGACCAATATCAGCTTCCAGCGGTTCATTGATGTTAGTCTCCAGCGAGAGAGCATCATCACCAAGCAACTCGTCTAACAGCTCAGTTCCCGAAATATTGCCCTCTTCCGATTCATCATCCTCAGAGAGATCAATTCCGTCAATTGCATCAAGTTCATCATCCCAGTTAATACTTGTCTCAAGCGGTTCATCAAACGCCGGGGATATATCATCCGGAGCAATCTCGCTCTCACCGAATTGTTTTAACAATTCATCCGGGTCAAATTCATCAAGTTCTTCTGTGTTATCTGCGGTTGGTTCAGCCCCGGTATCACTCAAACCGAGATCATCGCCTAAATCAAATTCATCGACACCCGCCAGCAAATCATCAATCATCGACTGGTCAATCCCATTCGACAGATCAATATCCGGCTCTGACTCGTCCTGACTTTGAGCAATCAGTGCATCAATATCATCCTGTTCGGGGACCTGTTCATCATCGTCATCTGAAAGATCGAACAATTCTTCGTCAACATCTTCTTCAACCTTACTGTTAACGGATACATCGGCTAGCGCACGCTCCATCTCTTCAAGGCCAAGCGCCTTATCACTGCCATTAACGCTGATACCGTTAGAGCTTCCGAGCAGATCATCAAAATCATCATGCGACAGACTATCCGGATCAAGCTCACCGTCATCATCAATGCCGGCAAACACATCATCATCGCCATCACTTTCAAGGTTAAGATCCAGATCGAGATCTTCCAGCGAAGAAAATACATTTTCGTCTACTGCAGTTTCTTCTTCCTCTTCCGGCTCTTTTTCCGAAGCTACCGCAAACAAATCATCATCAAGATTCAGATCATCCAGCTCGTGATCGTCGGTCGATATGTTCCCACCACCAATGGCAACAATATCATCAGCCGCCGCATTTACCGGTTCATTCTGCGGCTCTCCGTCTTCACTCTGTGCTTTCTTCGCCCGACGCCCCAGCAACAATGAAACCACTAATGCCAGCAAAGCTCCGGGCCCCAGAGCCAGACCACCTACGAGCCACCAGTTATCAAGCAGCAAATCCAGTGTTGACGGTGCTACCCGGTTTTCCTGTTCGCGTTTTAACCGCTCCTGAGCAAGCAATTTTTCAACTTCATTACGAATCCGGCTTTCATCATCAAGCGTATTTTTCAGCTCATCGACTTCGCTTTGCACTTTCGTCAGCATCAATAAAAGCCGGTGATTTTTCTCTTCCAGAGCCATGATTTCAGAACCAGAATCATCCAGCTTCTGTTCTAGTTTCGACATATCGGGCATTTTATCCAGCGCAAGTTTGGGCGCTGATTTAGCCAAATCGGGAATAATAACCGGCGTATTTTCCGGCGGAATCGGGGCTGACCCGGTTTCGGTTGTCGCCGTGGTTACCGGTTGCGTTGGTTGAACTGATTGTTTAGCAATGGTAGTGATCTTCACCTTAACCGGTACTGGAACCGTGGGATTAGGTTTTGTATTTTGCTGATCGAGCTTTGCCTGATGTGCTTTCATTATCTGTATGGCACTTTCCGTAGACACCCTTGAAATCTGGGCCTCGGACGGGATTCTCAGCGAACTGCCCGGTATCAGACTATGAATATTTTGCTGGTCAAAAGCCTGAGGGTTTAACTGGAAGATAGCCAGTAACATCTGCTGTACTGTGTACTGGTTAGAAGGGCGCAGTTTCGAAGCGATCGACCATAGCGTCTCATTACCATTGGTCGGTCCGTAGAATTTTGATGGCTCGGCACTAACGATGCTGCTGTTGTAGGAAGAATTTGCACCGGTCCCGGTCAGGTGAATCGTATCATCCGCGCTGGCAGCCGGGAAGTAAGTCGTAACGGCGAACGCAAGAGGCAACAACAGACATTTAAAACTATGACGCATAAAAGACTCAGCAATTGTACTTGATAAAGTAAAAAGAAACATAATCTTGTAACTATATCGGATTACTACACCAAAACTATAGCGTTATCGGAAAAAATCACTTAAACGGACAATTATCGAGTCAAGCTCACACTATACCAAAATCCGCCATGATTATTTCCTACTGAATGAAGTAATAAAAAATATACGTACGATTAAGTTTGAGCAGGCGATTATATTGGATGTCCAAGACTTAACTTCAAAAGACTAAAACAGATTGGACTTGTAAGAAGAGTGATTTATCGATTGGGGCATTTTTTCGGCTGATTATTAATAGGTTTAAAGGAATTGGGTGAGTCAATCGACTCAGCCCGGGATCATAAGGTTAATCGCCCCTGATTTCCCGGGGCGATGCATGCCGTTTTAACCATAAAATAAACTGGGGGCGATTCCCAGTTCCCGTTTGAACATGGCACTGAAAGCACTGGGGTTAGCGTAGCCCAGTGCCAGAGAGACTTCCAGCACGGATTCTCCCCGGGCCAGATGTTCACAGGCGAGCAGTAAGCGGTTTTGCCGTCGCCATTGCCCTACGGATAACCCGGTCTCTTTGGTGAAGCGACGTTGTAGTGTTCGGACATCCATTGCCAGTTCCTCTGCCCATATGTTCAGTGGCTTATTGTCGTCCGGTTGCCGGCGCAAAGCATGGCATAAGCGTTGTAACCGGGGGGATGAAGGTTCTGGCAGAGCGAGCGGCAAGCTTGGCATACATTTTATCTCGTCCAGTAAAAGCCGTACCAGATGACCATCCCGTCCGTTTTCATCGTAGTTTAGAGGAAGGCGCATACTTTCAAGGATCAGTTCGCGCAATAAAGGGGAAACGGCGACTACCTCACATTTATCCGGAAAACCCGTCAATAATTCCTGCCGGATATACACAGAGCGCATTTGTACCTCGCCCAGCATGCGTACCTGATGCCGTGTACCGATGGGAACCCAGATAGCCCGGGTCGGGGGGACGATCCATTCTCCCTGAGCTGTTTTGACCAACATGACACCACGGATCGCATAAAGTAATTGAGCGGTGGGATGATAATGAGGAGGCGATTCACGGCCAGCCGCATGAGTGATGGCGTGAGCCACAATCGGTGCGAAACCCATATCTTGCTGGTGATCGACTGCAATATCGGACATCGGATTGCCCTTTTTACGATAATGGTTGCCGTATAGTAGCATGAAGGGCGGAAGACTGTTCTGATAATATGAGTTTCATCCCCAGTTTCACCGGGCACGGTTTCTTCAGGTGATTGGGGTATATCATTTTTCTCAGGAGTTTTTATATGTCATCTACCCTTGCAGCTTCAGCTCAGACTGGTGGCGATACCCGCTATAAGGTATTGGGGGCCATTAGTCTATCTCATTTTCTGAATGATTTTCTTCAGTCGCTGATCATCGCTATCTATCCTTTATTTAAAAGTAATTATGATCTTAGTTTTACTCAGATTGGTCTTTTGACGCTGACGTATCAGATCACGGCTTCTTTGCTGCAGCCGATGGTTGGTTATTACACGGATAAGCGGCCACAGCCCTATTCACTGGTAGTGGGGATGGGATGTACTCTGACCGGTTTGTTGTTGCTTTCCCATGCACCGGACTTTTCTTATCTGATGCTGGGAGCCATGGTTGTCGGTTTAGGATCATCTATTTTCCATCCCGAATCTTCCCGGGTAGCCCGTATGGCGTCCGGCGGGCGTTTCGGTCTGGCGCAATCTTTGTTTCAGGTGGGGGGAAACGGTGGCACGGCCGTCGGTCCCTTGCTGGCTGCATTATTGGTTATTCCTCATGGACAGGGGAGCCTGAAGTGGTTCGCGGTGCTGGCATTTGTTGCGATGGGCGTGCTATTCCGGGTTGGGCAGTGGTACAGCCTACAGCACCGGAATCAGGCCGGACATCCGCAGGTTCACCGGGCAGATCTTTCCCGCGCCCGGATTGCTATGACGATTGGCGTGTTGTTGTTACTGATGGCGTCTAAGTTTTTTTATCTGGCGAGCCTGACAAACTATTACACCTTTTATCTGATGGAGCATTTCGGGCTGGATATGCAGGATGCACAGCTTCATCTGTTTATTTTTCTGTTTGCCGTTGCTGCGGGAACGGTTCTAGGCGGGCCGATTGGGGATCGTATTGGCCGGAAGCGGGTGATTTGGTTTTCGATTCTGGGCGTGGCCCCTTTCACTCTGTTGCTGCCGCATGTCAATTTGACATGGACAACACTTCTTTCGGTGGTGATTGGTTTCATTCTGGCATCGGCGTTTGCCGCTATCATTGTGTATGCACAAGAGTTGTTACCGGGTCGGGTCGGAACCATTGCCGGTCTGTTTTTCGGGTTTGCTTTTGGGATCGCGGGTGTGGGGGCTGCGGTGCTGGGTCATATGGCGGATTTATATGGGATTGGTTATGTGTATCAGATCTGTGCCTATTTGCCGCTGATGGGAATCGTGACGGTGTTGTTGCCGAATCTGCATTCGCCTCGGGCGTGAGTTGTCTTTGAAACGATAAAAACCATACCCCTTATTTATTGGAGATTAGGGGCTGGTTAACATTTTTCGCCAGAGATTATTCTGTTTTGCGCAGAAAAAGGCCAGCGCGAACGCTGGCCTGATACTAATCTGAAATATGGCAACGATTAGTCTTCGCTGATTTTTGCCCAGGTATCCCTTAGCCCTACGGTGCGGTTAAACACCAGTGATGTAGCCGTTGAATCTTTATTATCGGCACAGAAGTAGCCGATACGCTCAAACTGATAACCTTTTTCCGCAGGTGCATCAGCCAGACTCTTCTCGACATATCCCTGCACTTTCATCAGTGACTCAGGATTCAACGTCTCAGAAAACTCAGCAGAACCAGGATTCGGCACGGTGAAAAGTCGCTCATAAAGACGGATTTCCGCGGGCAGACTTTCACTAACGGAGACCCAGTGAATAACACCTTTCACTTTACGTCCGTCTGCCGGGTTTTTACCTAATGTATCCGGATCGTAACTACAGAAAATCGTAGTAATATTTCCTTGTTCATCTTTTTCGATACGGTTGGCCTGAATCACATAGGCGCCACGCAGACGAACTTCTTTACCAAGAACCAAACGTTTATATTTTTTATTTGCTTCTTCGCGGAAATCATCGCGCTCAATCCAGACTTCGCGGGTAAACGGCACTTCCCGCTCTCCCATTTCCGGTTTATTCGGATGATTGGCAACCATCAGTAGTTCGACTTTATCCTGCTCATAGTTTTCAATAACAATTTTCACCGGATCCAGTACGGCCATCGCACGTGGTGCGCTTTCATTCAAATCATCACGGATACAGGATTCAAGCGCGCTGTATTCGATCATGTTGTCCTGTTTGGTCACACCGATACGTTTACAGAATTCACGAATCGATTCCGGAGTAAAGCCGCGACGACGTAATCCAGAAACGGTTGGCATACGAGGATCGTCCCAGCCATCAACCAAATGTTCTTTCACCAGTTGGTTAAGCTTACGCTTAGACATGACGGTATATTCAAGATTCAGACGGCTGAACTCGTACTGGCGCGGGTGACAATCAATGGTAATATTGTCCAGTACCCAGTCATACAAACGACGGTTATCCTGGAATTCCAACGTACACAATGAGTGAGTGATACCTTCCAGAGCATCCGAAATACAGTGGGTAAAGTCATACATTGGATAAATGCACCACTTATCACCGGTCTGATGATGCTCAGCGAAACGAACGCGGTATAAAACCGGATCTCGCATCACCATGAATGAAGAAGCCATATCAATTTTGGCACGCAGACACGCTTCGCCTTCTTTAAAGCCACCAGCACGCATTTTTTCAAACAACGCCAGGTTCTCTTCCACTGAACGGTCACGATACGGGCTTGGTTTCCCCGGTTGAGTTAATGTCCCGCGGTATTCGCGGATTTCATCCGGAGTCAGCTCTTCAACATAGGCCAGACCTTTGTTGATCAGCTCAACGGCATAACCATGCAACTTATCAAAGTAATCAGATGAATAGCAGATATCACCTGCCCACTGAAAACCAAGCCATTGAACGTCTTTTTTGATTGATTCAACGTACTCTAAATCTTCTTTTTCAGGGTTAGTATCGTCAAAACGCAAATTACACTGACCATGGTAATCCTGAGCAATACCAAAATTTAAACAAATTGATTTAGCATGACCGATATGCAAATAACCATTCGGCTCCGGAGGGAAGCGAGTATGTACGCTAGTATGTTTACCTTCCGCCAAATCTTTATCAATGATTTGACGAATAAAATTCGATGGACGAGCCTCAGCTTCACTCATCTATAACACCTCAATGTTCTCTAGTATTCTCAGTGTGTTTCTACACAACCTTTCATTCTGGTCGTTAGAATCCATTAATATCCGGCTATGATCCACAATTATTTGTTATTTCTCAACACAATCTCTGGATAATTTGCAATTATTTCATCCATTCTTTTGATTTTGATGCTGTTTCAAACACTGCTTCATCTCAACCGCTAAATTTTCCGCCACCGGGCCAAATATCACCTGAAGGTGGTTTTCACCCAATTTGACCACACCTTTTACCCCAAGACGCCTTAATGCTTTTTCATCGATCAGATGCCGGTCCTTCAGCGACATTCGGATCCGGGTAATACAGGCATCAAACTCTTCAAGATTATTCATTCCGCCTAACGCAACAAAACATTGTTCTGCCATTGATTTGAGATCCAGCTTAGGCCTCGCAGATTCTTTAATTAATTTTTCCTTTACGCTTGTCGCTTTTTTCGGTTCAGTCAGGGGTGGCATTTCAGTATGATCCGTCAGATTCGTCCATTCATCCTGTAACGAGAAATGTTTAATCAGAACATAAAAAATAAAACCATACGCGATACCGATTATCACACTGAAGATAAAGAATAACTTAGGATTCGTCAGTTCATAAGAGTACAGATAAAAATCAATTAGTCCCGTCGGACTATGCACGATGGAAAATCCACCGATTGTGGCGGCAATAGTCAGAACACC
>JBNKRC010000121.1:0-7066 GCA_050296215.1 Vibrio sp.
AACTCTCAATATTAGCGATTGACGTTGTCATCTCTGTATGGCGAGTTTGAAGCTGATTAAAGCGTTTTTCAAAAAGCTCTATGCGTTCGCCAACTGTGGCGTCGAATCTATCATTTAAATCATTTATTTTGGACTGGAATTCGTTGTGTAAGTGACGAATTAAATCATCTGAATCTTTACGTATACCGTTTTTATATGTGTTGATAGATGAGCGTACGTCTGCATTCTGTCGATCATAGAACTGCCTAGCTTCATCTTGTAGCTGCTCTCTTAGTGCTGATGTTTCAGTTCTAATTTCATTTATTGCATCTGATTTCAGGCGTTCAAGATATCTTTCATGATTTGCTGTTTGTTTATCTAAAATATCAGTTTGTTCTTTTAGATAGTCACTTTGAGAGAGATTTCTTGTTAAGACTTCATCGCATAGGTTTATTGAATTTATAAGTAAATCTATATGATTTTGTCTTTTAGTTAGTTGTTTTAATATGTTTAATGCGGTAATTCTTATCTGGTCAACAGATAAAAATAATTGCTCTTGAGCTGTGTTTAATACAAGAGGGTCGCTTGCTGCGTTATTAAGTACATGACACTCTTGTTCAAGAGCTTTTACTTCAGACGTAAAAAGTTTTCCGTTTTGAGTGTTTTCAGCTTTTAAAGCCGGTAAGATTTGTTTGCTGATGAGCCTTACTATTTTAAATATTGTATCTAAGTTCACTTTTAGTCACCTTAAATCACTCAGTTTTATGAAAGAGTCAAAGGAACTCTACCCACAACCTTCACATCACCTTCATCAACAGTAATCGTCGAGCCGTTAAAACTGATCGCCAGTTTGCGGCTAGGTAAACGCTGGATTTCATTCAGAGAAAGCAGGCCGTCCATATCAACCAGGTATGTACCGGCGACGGCTTGTCTTACTTCTTTGTCGATAATGTACGTTGTGTTATCTGACTCAATGCCCATCACAGTCTGAAGCGCAGCAAGTTCCCGGAAATCTTGATAGTTTGTGAATCCCTGCGATCTTTCGGCAATTTTCTTTCCTTTAAAATGCGCATTTGGGGGCATTGTTTTTTGCAAATCATGCATAGGCGATCTGGTATTCTTGCTAAAGGGGGCTGAGCAGCAACTCAGTCACCCGAATTTAAACACTCGATAATGAACAAGAATAACATTATGGTTTCATATCAAGTAGTATTTAATACACCTTTTATGACTTATGAGCAGTATTCCCAGTTTTTTGCCTTGTTAGCGCGAATCTACCGCTAATCTGGAAATTTTTAGTTTGCCATGCTCTCATTGCTGCACGCAGTTTGCGACCTTCAGTAATGTTTTTCTGTGCTTTGGGATTTGGTTTGTTTTCGTTCATATGAACGATAAAACGAGCGGCATCTTTACCACTTAGCTCAGTTCGATCAAAGGCACTCTAAAACTGTTCGCGAAACGGGTCGGCAAAGGTTTCTTTCAACATAATGAGATGCTCAAAGTCTTTCATCTTTAAATGGCCTTTTGGCCGAAAAATATCGATAAGCAAAAACTTATCTCTTTTGATTTTTCCCCGGCAGTAAATGAGAACATGATCCGATGTAGGGATGAACCCTTTACGAATACTGAGAGACCAGGATTTTGCTTCAGATCTTGGTTGGTTCGGTTTGATATGTATCTTATACAGAATTCCGCGAATCTCTGGTGGTTGGGTTAAGCCTTCATCTTTGCCGAATGAATCATTCCCCACTCTAAAGCCAAGAATTCCGCCAGCCAGATTTTCTTTATAGGATTTGAAATTTTCTGAAAGAACTTTAAGTTCTTGAGAGTTGAGTCTTTTTTGAAGAGATTCTTCGACAAATACTTCAAGCACTGCCATACCATAGTTGTGTGAAAAAACTAAGCAACTTTAATAAATTTAGGTTTTTTACCTTTTTTGATTTCTTCGGCTGCTTCCATTGCTGCCTCATGAAAAGATTCCAGGAATTTTTCACTCAGCACGAGTTCATTTGGTGATTTGACATCTTTACGAGCAACTCCATTAGTTTGGCTGCCAGCATACTGCATTTCTCTAGCGGTCAACATAAGCTACTCCTCAGGAAAATATAATATAGAACATGTAACAACATAACGTCATTATATACGAGCTGCAATAATGAACAATTTTGACACTATAGTCAATCGAGGTAATGTCAAAGTGCTTGTAGATGAGGCTCCGTCCGCATACATTCGTTTAACTAACTTGTTATAGAAAGTATAGCCTATAACAGCACAGGCAAAGTCTAGTGCAGGGAATCAACAGGTTGGTTATCTGAATTTATGGCTGCTGCCTTGAATGCTTTTACAAGAAAACTGTTTACTGGCTCACGGCTAACGTTATGAATTAGAAAGGCTCTGGAATTAGCTGTCACTATCCTGCGATTCAAGTTTACTCAGCAAATCCTTTCTGACAATCTCCAGTGCTTCCAGTGCCGTTTCCGGTGCAATGTCGTTACTTTCCAGAAGATAGATCAGATCGACCGCGAGCTGGACATGTTGTGGTGCCTCGGTCAGAGGGGGGAGCTTGGTTGTCATCAGCGGTTTTTCCTTTCTAATCGGGTGATCGTTTTTTCTATTTTCTGCCTGGCCGCCTGACAACGGCTGAGACGTTGTTCGAGAGTCAGTATTGCCTGTTGTGCCGGGAGACGCCGATGTTGCGGCATGTTTTCTATCTGCTGTTGCTTATCCATTAACATTTCCTGCAAGCGGCGTTCCCACTCCTGATGCTGAGCCAGATCCTGATAAAGCTGGCTGATCGGGCGGTAAGAAGAATACGCATTTTTTGATTCCCCCGATCGCAGCCTTTTCGTGGCTAATTCACGCTGAATTGCGCTGAGCTGATTGACCAGGCGGTCACATAAATAGGCGACACGTTGAGGCTGTTCAATTTTTTCCGTCTGAAACTTTTTCAGTTCATTAAGTGTTTGTTCAAGTTCTTCGACGCACGGATAAAGCAAGTGAGATTTACAGTGAAACAGACTTTCATCAAACAGATAGTCCCGGTGTTCGCCCCGCCGGCCATCAAGCTGTTTAGCCTGAGTTTTAAGATCCTGAATGGAAGAGAAAAGTGCTTCTACGTTCATAGACCGGTAAACCACGCTTCGTAAGCCAGCTTCAGCGCCAGGACAGAGACAACGCAGATAAAAATAGGCCGGATAAATCCTGCACCAAAACGAATCGCGGAGTGAGCGCCCAGATAGGCGCCCGCCATCAGGCAGATCCCCATTGTCAGTCCGATCAGCCAGTCGATATGCCCAAGCAATGCAAACGTCACTAATGAGGTAACGTTACTGGTGAAATTCATCGCTTTGGCTAATCCACAGGCCCGGAGAATGTCCAGTCTGTAAAGCACCATTGAGCTGACCGTCCAGAACGCTCCGGTTCCCGGTCCGGCGATACCATCATAAAATCCGAGTGAAGTGCCTTGCACAATCTGCTTTTTATGAAAATGTTTTATATGTTCGGTCGACGTAAAAGCAGTGGGGTGCGGTGTTTTCTGAAAAATCGTATAAAGAGCGGCAAACAGGATCACCAGGGGAAGGGCCTTTTCTAACCACTGTGTAGAGATGATGTTCACCAGATACGTGCAACAGATTGCGCCGGTCAGTGTGGCGATAAATGAGCGCCGCCAGTAGCGTGGTTTGAACATCCGCTTTTTATAATAGGTAAGTGCTGCTGTTGAAGAGGCGAAAGTTGCGGCCACTTTATTGGTACCAAGCGCGATATGTGGTGGTAATCCGAGCGAAAGAAGTGCGGGTACGGTAAGCATACCGCCACCGCCGGCAACAGCATCAATAAAGCCGGCAACTAAGGCAACGCAACCCAGTACGATAATCATCGTCGGCTCAAGTAGTTCCATAATGGTGAAAAATTCCTAATTTTTATTATTTAATCATCGTACGCCTGAACGGCGGGAGTGCCTCTAACAGCGACTTACCGTAGCGACGAGTGACAATCCGGCGGTCAAGAATCACGACTCTACCAGAATCTTCTTCTTTACGCAGTAAACGTCCGGCACTTTGAATCAGTTTCTTACTCGCTTCCGGTACGGTTATCTGCATAAACGGATTTCCGCCTCTGGTTTCAATATATTCTGCGAGAGCCTGTTCTATCGGAGAGGTCGGAACCGCAAATGGAATTTTAGTGATCACCACATTTTCTAATAGCTTACCCGGCAGATCTAACCCTTCGGAGAAACTTCCGGTGCCGAATAGCACAGAAGTGCCTTTATGATTAATAGTAAACTGATGGCTGGCTAAGATTTCTTTGCGCGATTTCGTTCCCTGGATCTGCAATAACCAGCCTTTTTTCGTTAATACCGGTGCCAGCTCTTTGGCGACTTCATTCATCTGCCAGTAAGAAGAGAAGAGGACCAGATTGGCTTTCTTCTCCAGCAGATAATCTGGCAGTACCTTGATCAGGCGCTGGGTATAGTTGTCGGCCTGAGGATCGAGTCCGATATCTGCGACGACCAGTTCGCCTTGATTCTGATAGTCGAAAGGCGATGCCAGGGCAAGAAACCGGACGCCATCTTCTTCCCGCTGGCTGATTCCAGCCTGATGACAAAAATAGCCAAACGAGTTGAGTGCGCGCATGGTAGCCGATAATAATACCGCCCCCACACAGCGGCTCCAGAGAGTTTTATCCAGATGCCAGCCGATTTCAATTGGCGAGACATGCACCGTGATATCACTTTCCCGTTCATCGCTGAGTTGTAGCCAGCGGGCTAACGGAGCACCGGTTTTGCTTAATGGTTCTGCCATTAATGACCAGACCTGATATAAGTTGTCGAGACGATTCTGGTACTGGCCTAATTCGGCCAGGGCTGGCTGGGCGATTCTTGGTGCCAGTTGGGCTTCTTTGGCTTTCTCACTGATTAAATCGGATATTTTGCCGACAGCCTGACAGGCTTTTTTAGCGGCCTTCTTTAATTCAGCCGATTCGCTTTCCAGCCACTGTGGAAGTATGCCATGTTCAAAGCGAATTATACCTTCATTAAATAAGGAGGTATCCACCTGGCGTGCAATGGTCGTGAGTGAGGGAATTAACACCTGAATGGCGTCGGCCAGTTCATTGCTGAAACGATAGACCCGTTGTTCCTCTGCCAGGCTGGTAAATTTAGCCATACTTTGGTTGAGTTTTTCTAACCAACTGACGGAGGATTTCAGTCCTGCAGCGGCGGCCGTGTGTTCACGTGCAATGTGTGGCAGGTGATGCGCTTCATCAAAAACATAAATGCTGTTTTCCGGTTCGGGTAAAATTACCCCGCCCCCCAGCTCTGCATCCGACAATACCAGACTATGATTCGCTACGATAACATCGGCCGCTTCTAACTCCATTCTGGCTTTATGATAGGGGCACTGGCGATGAGCCGAGAATGTCGGATTGCAACTATGCTTGTCACTGACAATACGTCCCCAGGTTAAATCGTTAATAGCTTCGGGCCAGCTATCCCGCTCACCATCCCATTTGCCCGTGCTCAGTTGCTGGTACATTTCGGTTAACAGGGTAATTTCATCATCTTCAGGTTTGGTATCAAATAACACTCCCTGATTCTGCTCTGCCGGCTGAGCGAAAGCTGCCAGCTTTTCGGCGCAGCAGTAGCGTTGCCGTCCTTTTGCAATGCGAAATTCGAAATCGAGATCGGTAAGACGACGATAAAGAGGAAGATCTTTATAGATGAGCTGTTCCTGCAGAGCGACCGTGGCGGTGGAAATGATCAGCTTACGGTTGTTGAGTTTTGCGACCGGTACCGCCGCCATTAAGTAGGAAAGTGACTTACCGATTCCGGTTCCCGCTTCAGCAACCATCATGCGATTGGACTTATGGTACTGCCCGGTCAGAGTTTTGGCGATTTCAGCGACTAAATAATTCTGTGCTCTTCTGGGTATAAAGTTATCCAATTGAAAAGAGAGGTTTTGATAGCTTTTACGAATCAATTTTTGAATTTTGGTGGTGAGCATAACTGTCCCTGAAGTCTTGTCATACAATGGTAACACGAGTGTGCGTAAGGGCTGAAACAATTTTGTAACGTAAATTTCCCATAAAAGTAGGATCTTACTCACAAAAAAAATTGAATCATCAGTAAGTTCAATAAATTAGAAGCGTAAAAAAATATAAAATTCTATTTTTCACGGTAAAAATATATAAACATCCAGATGTCCGGTGTCATTGTCCTTCTTTGTAGTGCATTATATTGATAATAAGCTAAAAAAAAGGAGGTTTATTTTGGTGCTTTGCGGTGTTTTTTTGCACCGAATTGAACGCTGTTTTTATTAACCTGTTGTTTTTTAATGATTTGTTGTTTTGAGTGTATTGTTTTTGTAACATTTGACACACAGCACAATCTTTTGCAATCTAGATTTCGAAATTACTGGCGACGGATTGACTCATTTTTAATTCGTCATCAATAAAACAAAGGGAACCAATATAGGATTCCCAAAAAAAAGAAAAGGCAGTGGATTAATATGAAAAAGACTCTAGTAGCTCTAGCTGTTCTTGCGGCAGCAGGTTCAGTAAACGCAGCAGAAATTTACAGCAATGACGGTGTTTCAACTACTCTTTCTGGTGTAGCTGAAGTTCAGTTTATCGACAACGAAGGCTTTGAAGATGCAGATATGGCTGTACGTCTGGACGATTTCGACCTGACTGCAGCAACGACAGTTGCGCTTTCTGAAGACCTGTCTGCAATCGCTGAAGTAAGTCTTGGTGACACTGACGGTAATGCAACTGTTGACCGTACATACGTTGGTTTCGCTTCTGCTGAAATGGGTACTCTGACTGTTGGTCGTCAAACTACTATTTATGACGATTTGGGTAATGATTTCTCTTATGAATTTGATAAAGAGAAATTCAGCTACGATGCAATCGACAGCGGTGAAGACGTAGTTAAGTATGTGTACGACAATGGTCAATTCTTTGCAGCTGTTGCTCACGATCTTAAAGAAGAAGCAGGCGATGAAACAGTAACTGACGGTCGTATCGGTGTTCGTGCTGACGCTCTAGAAGTTGCTCTATATGCTTCTGATTTTGAAGAAGGTGCTACTAA
>JBNKRC010000122.1:0-7035 GCA_050296215.1 Vibrio sp.
TCAGATCTTCGCGGCCAATGTCTGAACATTCCTGAATCGTTCTTACCGCATGCCCGACTTCTAACCTTAAATCCCATAAAAAGGTAATAAATTCGCTGAGCTTAGCCTGAAGCTCGGCGGGGAGTTTGTTCTTGGAGAGTACTAAAATATCAATATCTGACAGCGGGTGAAGTTCTTTCCGGCCATAGCCGCCGACCGCAATCAGGCTTAAATCTTCGATAGTATTGAAACCAAAAAAGCGCCATATCCTTAACAACAGCTGATCCATATATTCTGCTCGTCCGTAAACAAGGTCAGTTACCGGATGATGTTCCAGAAACAGTTCTTTCTGGTAGTCGCCAAAAATGTCTAACTGATTTTTTAGTTCAGTGATGGTCATGGCTTCATCGCTTAGAGTCAGCGGTGTTTGATAAGGCATAATATTTCGCTTCCGTGGAAAATCCCCGTTGTATTTACTATAGGGTATTAATTCTATCTGGTAATTAATCAGTCAAAATGTGTTCGACGGGCAAACATCGGAGGGCATCAATGCGTGTAGCTGGTTGCTAAGCGATGCATGGAAGTCTGGAGCGGTTTGCGGGATTGAATCCATTTTGTCTGTATCAAAAACGTACCTGCTATTTGTTTCCTGAATCTATCAGAGATAAGCGCAAAAAAAAATATCCCTGCCGGGCAGGGATACTTAAACTTTATAATTAATCAGTTACGCAATATTCTCGGAATGCTTTCTTCTTTACGCAGTGTCAGCACTTCGCACCCGGTTGCGGTCACCAGCAGAGTGTGTTCCCACTGAGCCGAATTTTTTCCGTCAGCGGTGTAAACCGTCCAGTTATCTTCATCATCCAGACGACAGCCAAATTTACCGGCATTAATCATCGGTTCAATGGTAAACGTCGTCCCTTCTTTCAATACCGTGCGATCGCCATTGCGGTAGTGAACGACTTGTGGCTCTTCATGGAATTCGTTTCCGATGCCGTGACCACAGTAATCTTTTACAATAGAGAATTTGGTACGTGGGTTATTTTTGTTATTGGTCTTGATGTATTTTTCAATCGCGGTACCAATTTCGCCCAGCTGTACGCCGGGTTTAACCTGTTTCATACCGATGTACAGTGCTTCCTGAGCAACCATGCAAAGGCGTTTATCTTCAGGTGAAACTTCGCCAATCATAAACATACGCGAAGTATCACCGTGGTAACCATCCTTAATGACGGTAATATCGATATTAAGAATGTCGCCATCTTTTAGCACGGCAGGGCGCACCATCTGACCAAATTTACTGTCTTCTGTTGCCGGAATGCCGTGGCAGACAATATGGTTAATCGATGTGCAAATCGATTTAGGGTATCCGTGGTAGTTCAGCGGAGCCGGAATCGCTTCCTGTACCTCGGTAATATATTTATGGCAAATCTGGTTAAGTTCTTCCGTTGATACGCCTGCCTTAACATGTGGTTCGATCATTTCCAGAACGTCCGCCGCTAGCTTGCCGGCGATACGCATTTTCTCGATCTCTTCGACCGTTTTAATTTTTACAGACATGTGGCTTCTCTACTTATGTGCAATGGGCTGTATTGTAACAATCGACTCAATGATCGCAACTAGATTGGTGCTTTATTCGGGGGCAGGGTCCAGGGGGGGCTGAGTCAGGTATGAACGCGAATTATGGCAATTTTTTCTAGCCATAGAGATGTAAAATATGGTATAAAGCGCGCCGGATAGGTTATGTATCTCACTATGTGCGTTATGTAATTTATTCACTCACACTAATTGTAAATCACACACATTTCGACACGTGTTCCGGGGTGCTTTCTTACAGAAGAGAGTCGGATGCATGGGGAATGTGGAGGCCTAACCCCATAGAGGATTTTAAAATGGCAACTGTATCAATGCGCGATATGCTTAAAGCTGGTGTACACTTCGGTCACCAGACTCGTTACTGGAACCCAAAAATGAAGCCATTCATCTTTGGTGCTCGTAGCAAAGTTCATATCATCAACCTTGAAAAAACTGTACCAATGTTCAACGAAGCACTAGCTGAGCTAGGCAAAATCGGTGAGAAAAAAGGTAAAGTTCTATTCGTAGGTACTAAACGCGCTGCATCTGAAGCTGTTAAAGAAGCTGCTGTAGCTAGCAACCAATTCTACGTTAACAACCGCTGGTTAGGCGGTATGCTAACTAACTGGAAAACAGTGCGTCAGTCAATCAAACGTCTGAAAGACCTTGAAGGTCAGTCTACCGACGGTACTTTTGAAAAACTAACTAAGAAAGAAGCTCTAATGCGTACCCGTGAAATGGAGAAGCTAGAGAAATCTCTTGGTGGTATCAAAGATATGGGCGGTTTACCAGACGCGCTATTCATCATCGATGCTGATCACGAGCACATCGCGATTAAAGAAGCGAACAACCTGGGTATTCCAGTATTTGCTGTTGTTGATACCAACTCTAACCCAGATGGTGTTGATTACGTTATTCCTGGTAACGATGATGCAATCCGTGCAGTTCAGCTATACCTGAACGCAGCTGCCGCATCTATCAGCGAAGGTCGTAACAAAGACGTAGCTGCGATTGCTGACAAAGACGGTTTCGTTGAAGCTGAATAATTAGCGGCTCTGAATCATATTTTATCTGTGCCATCTTTTTGAAGCATAGAAAAGATAATAGTTAGTATTGGGGGCCGGATAACAGGCCCCTAATTTTTATCACATCCGGAATTAGTCGAGGAATAGAGAATGGCTGTAACTGCTGCTCTAGTAAAAGAACTGCGCGAACGTACTGGCGCGGGCATGATGGAATGTAAAAAAGCGTTGGTTGAAACTGATGGTGACATCGAACTGGCGATTGAAAACATGCGTAAAAGTGGTGCTGCTAAAGCTGCTAAGAAAGCTGGCAACACTGCAGCTGAAGGTACTATCATCATCAAACAAGGCGAAGGCGTTGCTGCTCTGTTAGAAGTTAACTGCCAGACTGACTTTGTTGCTAAAGATGGTAACTTCCTTGCGTTTGCTAACGAAGTTGCTGAGGCTGCTCTTGCATCTAAAGCTACTGTTGAAGAACTTCAGGCTCAGTTTGAAGAAGCGCGTGTTGCTCTTGTTGCTAAAATCGGTGAAAACGTTAACGTTCGCCGCGTTCAATACGTAGAAGGTGAAACACTGGCTACTTACCGTCACGGTGAGCGTATCGGTGTTGTTGTTGCAGGTACTGCAAGCGATGAAGAAACACTTAAGCACGTTGCAATGCACGTTGCGGCTTCTCGCCCAGAATACGTAAACCCTGAAGATGTACCAGCAGACGTTGTAGCGAAAGAACGTGAAGTTCAGGTAGAAATTGCTATGAACGAAGGTAAGCCTCAAGCTATCGCTGAGAAGATGGTTGAAGGTCGTATGAAGAAATTTACTGGTGAAGTTTCTCTTACTGGTCAGCCATTCGTTATGGAACCTAAAAAATCTGTTGGTGAAGTTCTTAAAGAGAAAGGCGCTACTGTTAGCACATTCGTTCGCTTAGAAGTAGGCGAAGGTATTGCTAAAGATGAAGGTCTGAGCTTCGCTGAAGAAGTTGCATTGGCGCAGAAAGGTTAATCCTTAGTCAATGACATAATTTAAGGACCGTAGCCCCGGCTGCGGTCTTTTCACGAATAGCTTAATCACAATTAATTGTGATCAATTCAATTTTATGCTGTCACGGAGTTGTCTCTTTAATCATTTCCCAGCAGTATTGAAATTTCATTGATGACAGTTAATTAACAACGTTCTTTTTGAAGGTAACAACCATGACGACAAATCCTAAACCAGCATATCAACGTATTTTGTTAAAACTGAGTGGTGAAGCTCTTCAGGGTGAAGAAGGTTTCGGTATTGATCCGGCAGTTTTGGATCGTATGGCTCAAGAAGTAAAAGAGCTGGTAGAGCTTGGTGTTCAGGTAGGTTTGGTTATCGGTGGTGGTAACTTATTCCGTGGTGCAGGTCTGGCACAGGCAGGAATGAACCGTGTCGTGGGTGATCACATGGGGATGCTGGCAACCGTCATGAACGGTCTGGCAATGCGCGATGCGCTGCACCGTGCCTATGTGAACGCTCGTGTAATGTCAGCGATTCCGCTAAAAGGGGTTTGTGATGATTACAACTGGGCCGATGCCATCAGCCAGCTGCGTCATGGCCGTGTTGTCATTTTCTCTGCAGGAACGGGTAACCCATTCTTTACTACCGATTCAGCCGCGTGTTTACGAGGTATCGAAATTGAAGCGGATGTGGTGCTGAAAGCAACCAAAGTAGATGGCGTTTTTGAGGCAGATCCGGTAGCTAACCCTGATGCACAGTTGTATGATAAGCTCACTTACAACGATGTTCTGGATAAAGAATTGAAAGTTATGGATTTGGCAGCCTTTACTCTGGCTCGTGACCACGGCATGCCAATCCGTGTATTTAATATGAATAAACCAGGTGCGCTACGTCGCGTTGTTATGGGTGAAGCAGAAGGGACGCTAATCACTAAGTGATAGTGAGCGTCAGTATCCTGAACCTGTAACCTAAATAGATAGAAAAGATTAAGGTGATATTGTGATTAATGAAATTAAAAAAGACGCTCAAGAGCGTATGGATAAGAGCGTAGAAGCATTAAAAAACAACCTGTCTAAAATCCGTACCGGCCGTGCGCACCCAAGCCTGTTATCTGGTATTTCTGTTGAGTATTATGGTGCACCGACACCGCTGAACCAGGTGGCTAACGTTGTGGCAGAAGATGCCCGTACACTGGCAATTACCGTATTTGATAAAGAACTGACGCCAAAAGTTGAAAAAGCAATCATGGCTTCAGATCTGGGCCTGAACCCTATGTCTGCCGGTACTGTTATCCGTGTTCCGCTGCCTCCGCTGACAGAAGAACGTCGTAAGGATCTGGTTAAGATCGTACGTGGTGAAGCAGAAAGTGGTCGTGTTGCTGTGCGTAATATCCGCCGTGATGCGAACAGCGATCTGAAAGGTCTGCTGAAAGATAAAGAAATTTCTGAAGACGACGATCATAAAGCGCAGGACGAGATTCAGAAACTGACCGATGCGGCAGTGAAGAAAATCGATGATGTTCTTGCTGCTAAAGAAAAAGAGTTGATGGAAGTTTAATCTTCGGACTCGAGACAGCAAAGCGCTGTGCGTGACAGCCCAGCGCTTTTTTATTATTAGCCATTCTATAAAAATTCAAAAGTTTCTTATGCAAAACTCTCAGCTTTTACCCGATGCTTTACCTCAACATATCGCTGTGATTATGGATGGCAATGGCCGTTGGGCAAAAGAAAAAGGCAAACCCCGTGTTTTTGGTCATAAAAACGGAGTGAAAGCTGTACGCAGAACCATTTCCACCGCAGCTCAGTTAGGCATTAAGGCGATTACGTTATTCGCCTTCAGCAGTGAAAACTGGCGTCGTCCTGAAGAGGAAGTCGGTGTGTTAATGGAACTGTTTCTTACCGTGTTATCGAGTGAAGTAAAAAAACTGCATAGAAATAACCTGCGCTTACGGGTTATCGGTAATATTTCCCGCTTTAATGAGCGTCTCCAGGCTAAAATCGCCCAGGCAGAAGAGCTCACTGCGAATAACACCGGCATGGTGGTCAATATTGCGGCCAACTATGGCGGTAAATGGGATATCACGGAAGCAACTAAGCGTATTGCTGAGCAGGTCGCTGCCGGGAAGCTTTCTCCGTCGGATATTACTGAAGATGTCATAAAGCAAAATCTGACTATGAATGATTTACCGGAGGTCGATCTGCTGATCCGTACCAGTGGTGAATGTCGTATCAGTAATTTTATGTTATGGCAGCTTGCCTACGCTGAGTTTTATTTTACGGAAACTTACTGGCCCGATTTTAATGATGATAGCTTGGTGGAAGCGGTAACCTGGTTTATCAACCGCGAGCGTCGTTTTGGCTGTACTGGTGAACAAGTTAAAGCCTTACTGGAAAAATAAAAAACAAAGGTTCTGAATTTGAAACAAAGAATAATCACCGCTTTAATACTTGCCCCGTTAGTCATACTGGGGATTTTTAAGCTGCCGTTTATGGCATTTGTCGCTGCACTGGCTGTGGTCACCGGAATTGGTTTTTGGGAATGGACTCAGTTTATCGGCGGACGTTCTCGTATCACTGCTATGATCCCCGCCATTATTCTGGGGGCCGGATTAATTGCTTATGCCTATCCTCAGATTTCCTTTACCCACACCATCGCTTCCTCTCATTTGTCACTGTTAGCGATCGGTTTTATCTGGTGGATCTGGGCAAGTTACGCCGCTATCCGTTTTCCAGACTCAACTCTGTGCTGGAAAGATAAGAGAAAACTCAAGCATCTGTTCGGCTGGCTCACCTTATTGCCGTTCTTCTGGAGTATGGTGTTGCTGCGCTCGGAAGGAATTACCAGTGATTTTTATCACGGAGCAAAATTAGTTCTTTTTGTTTGTCTGATCGTATGGACGGCAGATAGTGCCGCTTATTTTTCAGGGCGCAGTTTTGGTAAGCGTAAGATGGCGCCGGCAGTCAGTCCGAATAAAACTATCGAGGGCCTGACCGGTGGTGTTGTGGGCGCGTTGATTGTTGCCTGGTTATTTGCTCAGTGGTTTGATATTCATTTTGCGAATCCTTTCATCATGGCGGTTACGATCCTGCTTACCGTGGTCTTTTCGGTGTTGGGTGATTTAGTTGAAAGTATGTTTAAGCGCGTAGCCGGCATCAAAGACAGTAGTCATATTATCCCGGGACATGGCGGAGTTTTAGACCGGGTTGACAGCCTTACGTCGGCTTTTCCTGTGTTTGCTTTTCTTTATTTTGTGTTTAACTAGGCCACCGGCACTGGTCAGGACAATTAACGGTTAGGTTTATGCGTAAGATAACAATTCTTGGAGCAACGGGTTCTATCGGAGCCAGTACCTTTAAAGTCATCGCCAGTAATCCCGGTCAGTTTGTGGTTGAGGCGCTGGTTGCCGGCAATAATGTCGCAAAGATGGTTGAATTGTGTCTGACCTGGCGTCCTGCTTATGCTGTGATGGCAAGCGAAATGG
>JBNKRC010000123.1:0-6912 GCA_050296215.1 Vibrio sp.
GGTATTTAAGAAGCCCAAGGAGTGTACGTCGCGCCAGATTCATTCCGTGGTGTTCTGTATAGGGTTCGAGGCTGGTAACGATGCGGAAAGTGTGTGCATTGCCTTCAAAGCCACCGTGATCACGCATCATGTAGTTAAGCGCAATTTCACCGCCATGCCCATAAGGCGGATGGCCGATATCGTGCGCCAGACACAGGGAATCAATCAAACTGTCGGAACCTAACAGCGGTGCAAGAATTTCATGTTTAATTTTAAGCTGCGCTGCAATACCGGTTCCTATCTGAGCTGTTTCCAGAGAGTGGGTTAAGCGTGTGCGGTGAAAATCGTTCAGATTGGTACTGTGGATCTGTGTTTTGGCCTGAAGGCGCCGGAATGCGGCGGAATGCAGGATTCTGGCCCGGTCGCGCTGAAAAGGGCTGCGATGGTCGTGACGACGTAATTTGTGTTCATCGTTATTTCGCTCTTCCCATAGAGGGTTAATACTCAGATCCATAATTGATACCTGCTTATTTTATGGTTATACCCTTTTCCTTTTCACCAGGGGCTATACTGTAAGTTACAGGCCGGGGAAAGGTATCCGGTGGAACGTTATTTATTAACTTAAATGCATAGCGTGTACTTTAGCAACTATTTTGTCCGGTGATGATTTCAGTGTTGACCTTTACCTAAGGGGATACTTTAAATTACACCAGATAGTCCGAGGAAGGTATATGAATCGATGCGTATTTCTGCAATCCGCACAATTTTAATCTGGGTATTAAGCGTATCTCTGGCGCTGATGCCTGGTTTTGCCTTCAGTTTCCCCGGGATGCACCTCAATAACAGTATGGCAGACTGGTCTCAGAACGGCTGCTCACAGAGCATGACTGTTGCCAGCCCGCATGCCCCCGACCTCCTGATGACCGATAACATGACGTACGATACTCAATGTCATCCCGGCACCGGGAGTTTTCCCGACAACTGTGGCATAACATGCATGGTTTCCGTCGGAATGCTGAATGAAGTGGCTATTGATTTTATCGTGTCTGCACCACTGCGGAATATCATCCCGTTTAAACGGCCTTTTTATTCTGCAAGGCGTATCAGCTCGCTCTACCGCCCTCCAAAATTCTGATTCCTGTCTCAACAAAATGTTTACCACACCAGAGTTGCTCTGCGTGTATAACGATTTGATTAAATAAAGAAAGGAATAAGAGATGAGTAAAGTTATTACTGCTTTTGCATTTGGAGTATTGTTGAATAATTCTATGGTATGGGCTCATATGGGAGAGCATAACTCTCAGGAGGGGACAGAACCGGAAGCGGTACACGGCTCCATGATGTTGGGTAATCTGAAGTCTGACGGACCGGTGATTGAGTTATACAAATCACCTAACTGTGGCTGTTGTGAAGGGTGGGCAAAAATTATGCTGAAGAAAGGCTACCGGATAAATGTGCACAACCAGCAACAATGGAATGAGATTAAGAGTACTTACTCCCTGCCGCCGAAACTGCAGTCCTGCCATAGTGCGGTTATTGATGGTTACCTGATTGAAGGGCACGTGCCTGCGGAAGATATTGCGCGTCTGTTAAAGCAGAAACCGGACAATATTAAAGGGATTGCCGTGCCGGGAATGCCTCAGTATGCACCGGGAATGGCGGTATCCGGTAATGCTGATGAGTACAAAGGATTTGCGGTAATCGCTTATCCAGCTGATGACGCGTCGGTTTATCATCAGTATTAGTCACCGGAAAATTCTCCGGCTGAAGCCGGTAACAGACGTTACCGGTTATTTTATCCCTGTCCGGAAATTTTATCGAATGTGGTTGTGCAACTGCCGGAAAAAATGGCCATAAAGTCTTTTACTTCCGGCATAGTGTCAATCAACTGCCCGATGACCGGATCAAGTCCTTCTTTAACATGCTCAAACTCATTGTTGTTGAACCGCAGCTCATTCAGCGTCTTAATGTAGGCCGCAAGCACGTCGGCGGCTTTCACTATTGCTTTATATTCGGTATCAACATTGTTCTGAATCAGCAGATCCGCGAATTCGTCGCGCAAATCTTCAGGTAAGGTATCCAGACATTCTTGCTCGGCTATCGATTCCAGTTTTTTAAATGCGGCGGTGAATTCCGGGTTGTGATATTTGGTTTTTGAATTGATATCCTGCAGTTTGGTCTCGGATATTTCGTGGTAGATGGCGACTGTAGCCGCTTTTTCCGGGCTGAGGTTACCGTGATAACGCTTATTTTTTATTACCGTCAGAAGGTGAGCGATGACCGCAACCTGATGGCAGTGTTCAGACACATTTTCTTCCTGAAAACAGTGCATTAATGCCCAGCGTTTTATCAAAGGCATCCGGGTTACCCATGCCATAAATGTGCTTTGCTTTGAGTTCACAATCATTTCCTGTCGAGGCGATACAAATAAAAAGGCTCACTTCCAGTGTACAGAAGTGAGCCTGATGTGCCTACCTGATTAAGTAAAAGTTATTGTCTGTTACTTACTGTTTATAGGTACTTAAGAAGCGTTCGAAGCGACCGATGGCCTGCTCCAGCATTTCTACGTGCGGCAGAGTAACAATGCGCAAATGGTCCGGTTTCGGCCAGTTAAAACCGGTGCCCTGTACCAGCAGCACTTTTTCCTGAATCAGAAAATCAAGTATCATTCTCTGGTCATCGATAATGTTGTACTTTTTAGTATCAATTTTCGGGAAAAGATACATAGCACCTTTCGGTTTGACACAGGATACCCCGGGGATTTGGTTTATCAGTTCCCACGCTTTGTCGCGTTGTTCTAACAGGCGGCCTCCCGGCAGGATAAGCTCATTAATACTCTGGTAGCCACCCAGTGCAGTCTGAATCGCGTGCTGCATCGGAACGTTGGCACATAAACGCATTGATGACAGCATATCCAGGCCGGAGACATACCCTTCTGCAAGGTGTTTCGGACCCGTCAGAAACATCCAGCCGCCACGGAAACCACATACCCGGTATGCTTTAGACAAACCGTTGAACGTGACCATCAGTACATCATCGGCCAGAGTGGCGATAGAAGTATGAGTTGCGCCGTCGTACAACACCTTGTCGTAGATTTCATCTGCGAAAATGATCAGTTTGTGTTTGCGGGCAATTTCGACAATTTCCAGCAGAAAATCACGACTGTATACCGCACCGGTCGGGTTGTTCGGGTTGATCAGAACAATGCCGCGGGTTTTAGGTGTGATTTTCTTTTTAATATCATCAAGGTCAGGGAACCAGTCTGATTCTTCATCACACAGATAATGGACTGCGGTACCACCTGACAGAGCGACGGACGCTGTCCATAACGGATAGTCGGGCGCTGGAACCAGCATTTCGTCACCATTATTCAGCAGTGCCTGCATTGACATAACAATGAGTTCTGATGCGCCGTTACCAATGTAGACATCCTCTACATCCAGAGAACGCAGACCTTTCTTCTGGTAGTACTGAACGACGGCTTTACGTGCTGAGTAAATACCTTTTGAATCACAGTAACCCTGTGAAGTCGGCAGGTTGCGGATAACGTCAACCAGAATCTCGTCAGGGGCGTCAAAACCAAATGGGGCGGGGTTGCCGATATTTAGTTTAAGGATTTTATGCCCTTCCTCTTCCATGCGTTTAGCATGTTTCAGTACTGGGCCCCTAATGTCGTAGCAGACATTATCGAGTTTGGATGACATCCCAATATTTTGCATTGCAAGATTCCTGAAAACGAAAAAATTTCTTTGTTAAGGTACACTAAATTGATATTTAAAAGAATAAAAATCTAAGGTAAACGCTGAACTAATCAGCGTTCAAACGGATAAGGAACAAAATCCCGGCTCACTAACCTTGATTTAAACCCCTACTGTCAATAGAGTAGCCACCATTAGTGTTACGCCGTTGTCTATTTGAGGTCGCTTTGTCTTATTTTCACCAAGCTATCGATCAATTAATTGAAAAGATCCACAACGCCTCCGAAGAGGAAACTCGTTGCGGGCAACCCTTGGATAGTGATCCGGAGTTTGATTTGATTGACTGGCTTGAGGTACAACCGATTTTCCCTAAATTTTTCTGGCATTCGCGTGATGGCAGAGAGAAAGTGGTTGCATTAGGACAACTATACACCTTTTTAGATCCTGCGCCAGCCTATCAGATACTTTCTCCGGGGCAACGGGTATGGGGCGGACGTTCTTTTGACGGGCGCAGCGATAAAAATCCCCGCTGCATGTCCTCACTGTTTTTCCTGCCGCAAATTGAGCTGATTTGCTATGACGGAAACTGGACTCTGGCCGCGAACCTGACTCAGGCGCGTTCTCAAACGATTGCTTCGTTGCGTAAATTAACAACCGAGGTGGTCTCGCTAGAGCCTATCCATGCAAAGATCAGCGAATTACGTCATGTGCCGGATTTGTTACAGTGGCAACAACTGATTAAACGGGCTCTGGATGACATCAATCAGGACTGTTTTAAAAAAGTTGTCCTGGCCCGAGAGACGACGGTGACATTAGATCATGGTGTAAGTGCGGCTCAGTTGCTTAAAGCAAGTTATCAGGCTAACCATCACAGCTTTCACTTTATGCTGGCGCTTGACCATAAACACAGTTTTATTGGTTCAACGCCCGAACGCCTTTATCAGCGTGTTGATCAGACGCTGTATACCGAAGCACTAGCCGGAACGACGGGGCGTGGCAGCAGCGAGCAGCAGGATCTTGAATTGTCGGACTGGCTGATTCATGACGGAAAAAATCTGGTTGAGAATCAATATGTGGTGGACGATCTGATTGAACGGCTGGCCCCATATTCTCATGAAGTTACGGTGGATGAGCATGCTCATCTGGTACGTCTACGTAAGGTTCAGCATTTAAAGCGCGCCATTACGGCGAAGTTAAATCCGGGAGTGAAGGGCGTTCAGCTGCTGGGGGCGTTACAGCCGACGGCAGCGGTAGCCGGACTGCCAAGAGATCCTGCATTTAAATTTATTCATGATCATGAACCGTTCCCGCGCGGGTGGTATGCGGGATCGATCGGTTACATCAGTCATGATGAAGCGGAATTCTGTGTTGCGATTCGCAGCGCACTAGTGGTTGGAAATTCAATCAAATTGTATGCCGGAGCCGGAATTGTGGCCGGATCGGTAGCACAGGACGAGTGGCAGGAGCTGGATCGAAAAATGTCTACCTTATTAAGCCTGATTTCGGATAGCTGTTCATTTGAGGCGGCATCGTGAACCAACAGGCAATCTATAACCGGGTCTGGAGCCATGTGCTGCTCGAAGAACTGGTCCGTCACGGAGTCAGGCATGTCTGCGTGGCCCCTGGTTCCCGCTCGACTCCTTTAACGTTAGAAGCCGATGCCAATTCTAATCTGATGCTGCACCACCATTTCGATGAGCGCGGCTTAGGTTTTCTTGCCCTGGGGTTAGCCAAAGCCGGGTCTGAGCCTGTTGCGGTTATTGTGACTTCCGGTACGGCTGTCGCCAATTTGTTACCGGCGGTTGCCGAAGCAAGCTTAACCGGTGAGAAACTTATCTTACTGACGGCGGACCGGCCACCGGAACTGGTCGGCTGCGGGGCAAATCAGGCTATTGTGCAGCCGGGTATTTTTTCATCCCATGTTACCGCTGCCCTTAACCTGCCTTCACCGAGAGAGCCGTTATCGCTTTCCTGGCTGCTGACTTCTGTCGATGACCTCATGTATCAACAGCGGCAACGTGGCGGGGCTGTCCACCTTAACTGTCCTTTCCCCGAACCCCTTTATACATCTGACCCGATTGACTATCCTGGTTACTTCCCGGCCTGTGTTCAGCAATGGGCACAACATGAGCGGCCTTATGTTCAGCACCACATTATCGGCCCCTCCGGGGTGGATGATGTTACTCTGGCGGAACTGGAGCTGTGTAGTTCAAAGCAGGGCGTACTGATTCTGGGGCAGCTTGAGCTGGAAGAATCGAAACAGGGGCTGGAACTGGCAAAACGGCTTGGCTGGCCGGTGTTTTGTGATCCTCAGTCCGGCGTCAGCAGCGAATGGGCCCATTTTGATTTGTGGCTTCAGGACATACGGTATGCCGATCAATTACAGTCATGCGACTGCATTGTTCAGTTTGGTTCCCGTCTGGTATCAAAACGGCTTAACGCCTGGTTACAAGCTCAGGCAGGACAAGGTGGGGCGGAATATATTTACTGTTCGCCACACACCGGGCGTAATAATCCCGGTCATCTTCCGCAAAAGCATCTGATGACTACTGTCACTCAGGTGACTTCAGCATGGGTGGGGTTATTGGATTCCGACGATCAGAACCGGAGTTATGGCTGGGCAAAGCATTTAAGGGAGTCGCTTATTGCGATCCGGAAATGGATTGATACGTCGGTTGTTTCATCACCGTTAAATGAGCTTAGTGTGGCACAAGCCCTTTCTCGTGTGGATGGCCGCGCAGATCTGTTCATCGGAAACAGTCTGATTGTCCGGCTGGTGGATATGTTCGGCCGCTTAAACGAGCGGGAAGTTTTTTCTAACCGTGGCGCCTCGGGGATTGACGGACTGGTTGCTACGGCGGTGGGTGTGCAACGGATTCGCAATAAACCTCTGCTAATGTTGCTGGGTGATACGTCGCTGCTTTACGATCTCAATGCGTTAGCTCTACTCTCCCGGCAAGAATTGCCGTTTGTCGTCATCGTGACGAATAACGATGGCGGGGCAATTTTTGATCTGCTCCCCGTTCCTGAGGCACAAAAAGTCAGACTATATCAAATGCCGCACGGATTCGAGTTCCGTCATGCGGCCAGACAGTTTGGTTTGAGTTATTCTGAACCGGAAAGTCAGAGTGCGTTAATTGAGAGCGTTAATCAGCATATAACCGAAGGCTGCGGCGGGTTGCTTGTGGAGATAAAAACACCAGGTGACCAGGCATCAGCCATGATTAAACAGGTG